>JBEAPC010000214.1:0-14148 GCA_041164585.1 Bacteroidota bacterium | reverse complement strand
ATGGAAGAACTATTACCCAAAACATCCTACGTTTGTAAACCAATCCTAGGATTAAAAAGTAAATGACAACCTATAACAGGATTAATTATTAAAACTGTAAACTTTTTTTAGGACGAGTCACTTCTAATTCCCCCCCCTGAGCAATCCATAAAAGAAAAGACCCCTGTAGAAACAGGGGTCGTCTTCGATTGCTTGCCATATAAGAAAAAAGGTAATTCTAAAATTGAATCAATCTCTGCTTAACTGCTTTCCGATTGACATTGTAAAGATAGGGGAATAATCATTACACAAAGTAAAAAATTTATTAATTCAACATATTTTTTTAATTTTTATGCAAAAAACAATGATTTTGCTTCAAAAAAGTAATATTTTAATTATTTATTATTTTAAAGAACTATTGTAAAAATAGGTTTTTAACTTTGTAATATTTGTTAATAAACTGATAATCAATTTATTTTACCCGGATAGACCTTTAAAGCAGCTTCAAGACAATCCATAGCTAAATTTATATCATTTAAATTTAATACGTATGCTAGTCTCACTTCATGCTTACCTAAACCTGCCGTTCCATAGAATCCAGTAGCAGGTGCTAGCATCACCGTTTGGCCTTCGTGATCAAAGCTTTCTAATAACCACTGACAAAAAACGTCTGCATCATCAATGGGTAATTTGGCCATGGCATAAAAAGCACCACCAGGATTAGGGCAGAACACGCCATCCATGGCATTGAGTCTGGTGACAATTAAATCTCTTCTAGATTTATATTCGGCCTTGGTAGTATCAAAATAATCTGCGGGTAAGTCAATAGCGGCTTCACCAGCAATTTGAGCAAAGCTTGGAGGGCTCAATCTAGCTTGGGCAAATTTCATCACAGCATCAAGCACAGCTTTGTTCTTACAAACAAATGCACCAATTCTACCACCACAGGCACTATAGCGTTTACTAATAGTATCCATAATCACAACATGATCATCTATACCCGTTAAATGAAGCGCTGAAGTTTGTGTTCCCTCATAACAAAACTCTCTATAAGCTTCATCTGAAAACAAATAAAGATTGTGTTTGAGTACCAATTCTTTTAGCTGTTCCATTTCTGCCTTACTATATAAGTAACCAGTAGGGTTATTGGGGTTGCAGATAACAATGGCTTTTGTTCTAGGTGTAATCTTCTTTTCAAAATCGGCAATAGGAGGTAGGGCAAATCCATTTTCAATATGTGAAGTAATGGGCACTACAGTTACGCCAGCAGCTACCGCAAATCCATTATAATTGGCGTAAAAGGGTTCTGGAATAATTACTTCATCGCCTGCGTCTAAACAAGCCAGGAATCCAAATTGAATGGCTTCACTACCACCTGTGGTAATAATGATTTGGTTGTGATCAACTTCAATGTCAACAGACTTATAATAGTCCACTAACTTGCGTCTATAACTTTCGTTTCCAGCACTATGACTATATTCTAGTACTTTAAAATCGCTATTGCGTACGGCGTCTAACACCATTTTAGGCGTAGCAATATCGGGTTGTCCAATATTTAAATGATAGACTTTGGTGCCCCTTTTTTTTGCAGCTTCGGCATAGGGAACCAATTTGCGGATGGGTGATGCGGGCATGTCATGACCGCGTTGGCTGATTTGTAACATGGGGCAAAGATAATAGAGCCCTGTGGGTATAAAAAAGAAAACCATCCCAATTGCTGGGATGGTTTGTTAAATATTTGTAAGCAAAGATTAAGCCTTGGGTTTTGCTTTTTTATTGGCTGCGTCAAGTTTGGCCTGTGTCTCTTTATCCATTAGTACTTCCCCTTCTACGGTAAGTATATAAGGTTGTGTGCTATGGGCAAATTTTACATTCACAGACTTTTTGAAAATACCTGACATGGCTGCATTATAGGTTACTTTAATTGTAGCCGATTGTCCTTTAGGAAGCGGGGCTTTGTTGTATACTGGTTCTGTACAACCACAATCTGCTTGTGCAAATTCAATGACTACAGGCTTTGCAGAGGTATTGGTATAAGTAAAAGTATAAGAAGCGGGAACCCCTTTTTTAATTTTACCAAATTTGTGTGTTTGCTCTTTGAACTTGATATCGGTTTGAGCAAAACTTAAACTTGTGGCCAAAACTGCCAAACAGAGAAGTAATGATTTCATAGTACTATTTTGTAAAAATTAATTGCCGTTAGGAATCAGTGCTGGTTTAGACTTGGCAGTACCATTGTTGGTTGCTGGTGCAGGGGCTGCTTCTTGAATACCTTCTCCTGTAAAACTTAGTTTTTTGGTGAGTCCCCCAGTAAAATAAACGTCTGTATAACGGGTAAAAGCACCCACCACACTGCTATTAAAACGGATAGTCATTTTTACGGTTTGTCCTGGTCCAAATTTTTCATTAGGAACAAAACTAGGGGTGGTGCAACCGCAACCAGCCTGTGCTTGTAAAATTGACAAAGTGTCTTTGCTGATGTTTTTAAATTCAACAATATATTCAACTGGCTTGCCATAGGCAATTTTGCCAAAATTATAGGCATCATTCTTAAATTCGATTACAGTACCTACTTCTTTAGGTTGAGGAGCTGTAGTAGCAGACTGGCTAAAAGCGGATCCTGCTAACAGGATTGACAAAGCCATCACAAATATCTTTTTCATAAAGGGAAAATTTTGGCCTAAATGTACCAATTCTATTTTTTTTGAAACCAAGACTGGCCATTTTTTTTGCCATTTTCAGTACTTTAACACCTAATAAGAGCGCTGAAATGATTTTATGGGATAAACTGTTGAGAAATAAGGGCTTTTTGAAAACTAATTTCTGTTAGTCTATTCAGCTTCTAACGTTATTTTTGTAATATGGAACTAACCACTTCTTTGGAACAAACCAACGATATGCTTTCTTTTGAAGGTTTTAGGAAAGCGGTGTTGGAAGATTATCGTTTTGCCGTGATCAGCAGGGAAACCTCTTTGTTGGGAAGACGAGAAGTTTTAACCGGCAAAGCCAAGTTTGGCATTTTTGGAGATGGAAAGGAAGTGGCACAGGTTGCCATGGCCAAATTTTTTCGCCAAGGCGATTTTAGAAGCGGCTATTACCGTGACCAGACTTTTATGTTTGCTTCAGGTTTAGCTAGTGTAGAACAATACTTTGCACAATTATATGCTGATCCGCATAATGATCCATTTAGTTATGGACGTCAAATGAGTTCCCATTTTGCTACGCGATTTGTAGACGATAATGGGAATTGGATGGATCTGGCCAATCGGAAAAATATTTCTTCTGATATAGCACCTACGGCTGGGCAAATGCCAAGAGCTTTGGGTCTGGCTTTTGCTTCTAAGATTTTTAGAAATAATAGAGAACTGCGCAAGTTAGACGCGTTGAGTCATAATGGAAATGAGATCTGTTTCTGCACTATTGGAGACGCCAGTACCACAGAGGGGCATTTTTGGGAAACCATTAATGCTGCAGGGGTTTTACAAGTACCCTTAGCCGTTTTTGTCTGGGACGATGGTTATGGAATTTCAGTGCCTAAAAATTATCAAACTACCAAGGGTTCTATCTCTGATGCTTTAAAAGGTTTAGAGAAATTAGAAGACACCAATGGGATCAGAATTTATAAAGTAAAAGCTTGGGATTATGCGGGTATGTGCGAAGTGTTTGAAGAAGCTTTACAGCGTGTTAGGGAAACCCATGTGCCCGTGCTCTTTCACGTAGAAGAAGTAACACAACCTCAAGGACATTCTACCAGTGGAAGCCATGAAAGATACAAGAGTCAAGAAAGACTGGAATGGGAGCGTGAGTGGGATTGTATCAAGAAAATGCGCGAATGGGTTATTGAAAATAACTTAGGTAGTCATGATGAATTAGTAACTATTGAAGCGGAAGCAAAAGAACATGTAAGGGAACAAAAAGGTCTGGCATGGAACAAATATCTAGACCCTATTAAAACCCAAGTAGCAGACGCTGCCAATAGAATTCAGTCCATGATGATCAATGACATGGAAGTTTACAATGCCATTCAACTCATTGTAACAGAATTAACGGCCAATCGGGAGCCATTGATGCGTGATATACATCGCGCCATAGCGCTGGCTTTAGAATTAGCTCCTAATTCTCCTTCTGCTCCAGAACTCAGGGCTTATAATAAGTCATTGATTCTGCAAAATGAATATTTGCATACCAGTCATTTGTATAATGAAACGCCTAAGTCTGCTTTAAAAGTAACACAAGTAAAACCCTTGATTTCTTTTGATGCACCCATGGTGAATGGTTTTGATGTATTGAATAAATATTTTGACGCCCTCTTTACAGCCAATCCAAAAGTATTTGCATTTGGAGAAGACGTGGGTCATATTGGAGACGTAAACCAGGGCTTTGCAGGGTTACAAGACAAACATGGTCCGGATAGGATCATGGATACCGGAATTAGAGAATTAACCATTGTGGGACAAGCCATTGGTTTGGCTTTGCGCGGTTTAAGACCTATTGCTGAAATCCAGTACCTTGACTATTTATTATATGGTTTACAACCATTAAGTGATGACGTGGCCACTACTCATTTCCGTACACGCGGTATGCAAAGTGTACCCTTAATCATTAGAACAAGGGGCCACAGATTAGAAGGTATTTGGCATAGCGGATCGCCCTTGGGCTTAGTAATAAATGCACTCCGCGGTTTGTATGTATGTGTGCCAAGAAATATGGTGCAGGCTGTTGGTATGTATAATACTTTGTTGCAAGCCAATGACCCAGCTATTGTAATTGAGTGTTTGAATGGCTATAGACTCAAAGAAAAAATGCCAGCTAATTTATTGGAGTATACCATTACTTTGGGAGAGCCAGAAGTAATTAGAGCTGGAACAGATATCACCATTGTTTCTTATGGTTCAGTACTAAGGATTATTGAAGAAGCTGCACAGCGTTTAGAAAAAGAAGGCATTAGTTGTGAAATAGTAGACGTTCAAACCTTATTGCCATTTGATATTCATCATTCTATTGTGGAATCACTTAAGAAAACCAATAGAATTGTATTTATAGATGAAGACGTTCCGGGTGGAGCATCGGCCTATATGTACAATATGGTGATGGAAAAACAAGGCGGTTACAAATGGTTAGACGTGAATCCAAGAACCATTACGGGCAAGCCTAATAGGCCTGGCTATGGTAGCGATGGTGACTATTTTAGCAAACCCAATGCAGAAGAAATTATTGAAGTGATTAGAGAAATGTGCAACGAATAGGATTGCAATGGTACTAGTCTAAAAAAAGTGATTTCAATGCGGGAGTAGGAACCCAACAAGATTCCTGTTTGCCAAACCAGCGATAGCGATTTTTAGCAATGAAATTATATACGGCGTCTCTAATAAATTTAGGGACAATGATCAACGCATACAAAAGGGGCCATCCACCGGATAGTCCCTTTGTTGTTTTTAGGGCTCCTGTAGAGCGGGTATATACTTCCCCGTTTTCATATAAAATAAAGCTAGACAAATCTGTAGTTGACAAACCCGCTTTTTGCGCAATGGCTTGTCCATAACTTCTTTGCAAAGAGGCAAATCTAAAATGCTGTTTTGGATCCCTAGCAATTACAAATTGCACGGCTGCGTTACAGAGATTGCAAACGCCATCAAATAATATAACTGGGTGTTCTTGGGTTTCCATTAAAAAAGCCGTCCCGATTAAATGGAACGGCTCTAAGTTAACAATATTACTAGTGATAAGTTTAACCCATATTGTGGAAGACCTTGTTCACGTCTTCATCCTGCTCCAAGCGTTCAATCAATTTAGAAACGTCTTCAGCTTGTTCATCAGTTACAGGAACAGTAGTGGTAGGAATCCATTCTAATTCAGCGCTAAGTGGACTTAGGTTCTTGTCTTCCATGGCTTTTTGTAGGTTTCCAAAGTCTACAAAGGCACAACGTAAAACCAAGATTGGATTACCATCGTCATCAGAGCTTTCTCCCAATTCATCCAAACCATGATCAATTAATTCCAGTTCCAGTTCATCCATATCCAATCCCTCGGGTTTCAATTTGAAAACCCCCATTTTTTTGAATTGGAAACTCACGGCACCACTATTACCCAATGCACCGTTTCCTTTGTTAAAATGACTCTTTACGTTGGCAACGGTTCTTACGTGGTTATCGGTAGCAGTTTCTACTAGCAAAGCCACACCGTGTGGGGCATATCCTTCATACAAAATTTCTTCATAGTTGCTGGTGTCCTTACCCATGGCGCGCTTAATGGCGGCTTCCACACGGTCTTTGGGCATACCCACACTCTTGGCATTCTGGAAACACCTGCGTAGGGCTGGGTTGGTGGCAACATCGGGTCCACCTGCTTTTACAGCTATCACAATTTCCTTACCAATTCTGGTGAATTGCTTGGCCATTCTGTCCCAACGGGCAAACATGGTTGCTTTTCTTACTTCAAATATCCTACCCATAAATTGCTTTTGGCTTTGGTTAATTAGGATGGCAAAATTAGCATATTGCAACTTAGTAGCCAAGTGTAAAGCAAAACGCCTGTCAGTTTTGATGCTGACAGGCGTTTTTATAAAAGAGGCTACTAATTAGTGTTTCTCAAAATCAGATGCTTTTGGAATAATATCACTTGGATTTTGAAGCTTACTTCTCTTTTTACTGTAGAGGAAATAAACAATCAAACCAAGGGCCATCCAGCCAAATGCAACTTTTAAAGTAGTGGAATCCAATACCAAGATCATAGAAGTACAAACAATCACACCCAAAGAAGATACAATTGGTACCAATGGGGTTTTGAATGGACGCTCTAATTCTGGAGATTTAACCCTTAATACCCAAACCCCAATACTTACTAGTACAAAGGCAAATAAGGTACCAAAAGAGGTAAGGTCGCCAGCAACGTGTCCTGGAACAAATGCCGCAAACAAACCTACAAATACAAACAAGATAATATTGGCTTTGTAAGGTGTTTTGAATTTAGGATGCAATTCTCCAAATGCTTTTGGAATCAACCCATCATTACTCATAGAGTAGAAAATACGGCTCTGACCCATTAACATTACCAAGATTACGGAAGAGAAACCGGCCAAGATGGCAACGGTTACTGCTTTGGCTAACCAACCGTATCCAGTCATATAAGTACTAATGGCATAAGCAACAGAAGCTTCACGGCCCTTTTCAGGATCCACAAAATCTTTCCAGTTGGCAACACCGGTTAATACGTGTCCAAAAAGAATATATAAAACGGTACAAACTACCAATGATCCAAGGATACCAATTGGCATGTCACGCTTAGGATTTTTTGCTTCTTGAGCTGCAGTAGAAACGGCATCAAAACCAATAAAGGCAAAGAATACCACGGCAGCACCACCCAATACACCACCCCAACCATGTTTGTTGAATGGAGCGTAGTCAGCAATTACTTTACCCGCACTGTCTAATACTGGAGCAGTTCCTTCTGGAATCAAATAAGGTGTATGATTTGCAGGTTGAATAAACTGCCAACCCACAGCAATAAAGATCATCACAATACCTACTTTGATAAACACAATGATGGCGTTTACAATGGCAGATTCCTGTGTTCCTTTAATCAAGAGTAAGGTGATTAATAAGAGGATAATCAAAGCCGGAGCATTGATCATACCCTGGTGTAACACACCGGCTGAGTCTGTAAAACTTTCAAAGGGGGAGTGACACCATTCATAAGGTATCTGCATCCCAAATAATTTATTCAAGTATTCGCTCCATGCAATAGATACGGTAGCTGCACCCAGCGCGTATTCCATAATCAAAGCCCATCCAATAATCCAAGCTACCAATTCTCCCAATGTTACATAAGAGTAGGCATAAGCACTACCTGCAATAGGAATCATGGCTGCAAACTCTGCATAACAAAGACCTGCAAAAGCGCAACCAATGGCTGCAATAATAAAGGAGATAGTAACAGCGGGACCGGCAGATTGACCTGCAGCAGCAGCTGTTCTTACAAACAAACCAGCGCCAATAATGGCACCAATACCCAATGCAATTAGGTTACCTGCGCCAAGTGTCCTTTTCAGGCCGTCGGTAGATTCCTCAGCACTGGCCAGCATGGCTGAAAGCGATTTTTTTCTAAATAAACTCATAAATAGGTTGGTTGGTTTCTCTAAATAAACTTTAAGAACTGGCAAAATAATCAATTTAGGCTTTCCTACTGAAAAACTTTTATAAATGAGCAAATGGGTAAAAGGGGCATTTGCGCATAAATCTTATATTGCACAGCTAATGACCCAGAACATGCAGAAATCTAATAGGCTTACTTTATATATCATTATATCCATGATTGCCGGGATTATCCTGGGTTATCTGATTCATTTAAAGGCTGGTCCAGAATTTATAGCTTCTTTCTCTAAGAACATCAAACTACTGACCACCATCTTCCTTAGACTGGTGCAAATGATTATAGCGCCATTGGTATTTTCTACCCTGGTGGTGGGGATTGCCAAACTAGGAGACCTACAATCCGTAGGAAGGGTAGGAGGAAAAGCCTTACTCTGGTTTGTCTCTGCTTCTTTTATGTCTTTGTTATTGGGCATGTTATTGGTGAATGTTTTGCAACCTGGGGTTGGAATAGATTTGAGCAATGCCGATGTAAATGGGGCAAAAGACCTTGTTGGTAAAACCCAGGAGTTTAGTCTGATCAAATTTGTGGAGCATGTATTCCCCAAATCGGTTTTTGAAGCCATGGCCAATAACGAGATTCTACAATTGGTCATCTTTAGTATTTTCTTTGGTATTGCTACTGCCGCCATGGGAGACAAAGCCAAAGTGGTGGTAAAGGGATTAGATGCCGTGGCGCACGTGATCTTGAAAATGGTGGGATATGTCATGAATTTTGCCCCATTGGGTGTATTTGGTGCCATCTCTGCAGTCATTGCTACCAAGGGCTTGGAAGTCTTTGTGTTTTACGGTAAGTATTTACTTTATTTTATTTCTGGGATTGCCATTCTTTGGTTGATCTTATTAATAGTTGGATTTATCATCTTAGGAAAGCGTCTCCCCCAATTATTAAAAGCCATTTTTCCTCCTTTAATTATTGCCTTTAGTACTACCAGTAGTGAAGCGGTATTTCCAAAACTCACAGAAGAATTGGAGAAATTTGGATGCAAGGATAAAATTGTAGCATTCATTCTTCCCTTAGGTTATTCTTTTAACCTTGATGGTAGTATGATGTATATGACCTTTGCCAGTATTGCCATTGCGCAAGCTTATAATATTCATTTAGATTATGGTACACAGTTTACCATGCTCATTGTGTTAATGTTAACCAGCAAGGGAATTGCGGGGGTGCCAAGAGCTAGTTTGGTAGTTGTTACAGCAACTTGTGCCATGTTTAATATTCCACCCGAGGGCATTGCCTTGATATTACCTATTGATCATTTTTGTGACATGTTTAGAACCGCCACCAATGTGTTGGGCAACGCCCTTGCTACCACTGTTGTGAGCAAATGGGAAAACGCATTGGAAAACCCTGTTGAAACCACTTAAGCAAATTCTATGTTAGAGATATTCTTAACAACCGCATTTCATTGGAGTCAGTTATTGCAACCTCAGTTCTATATTGAACATGGTGGGCTTTGGTTAATTTTATTTGTTGTCTTTGCCGAAACCGGATTGTTTGCAGGTTTCTTTTTGCCGGGCGATAGTCTCTTGTTTGTTGCCGGTATTTATAGTACCAATTTGGCCAATGAATTTATACCTACTGGTAATGAATTCCTAGACCTGATGGTGCTGATGGTTTTAATTGCTTCTGCAGGTATTGCAGGAAATGCTACTGGTTATTGGTTTGGTAAAAAAGTGGGGCCAGCCATGTATGGTTGGAAAGAAAATTTATTGTTCAAAAAGCACTATCTAGAGCAGGCACATGAATTTTATGAAAAACATGGAGGTGGTGCCATTATCATTGCTAGGTTTATTCCCATCATTAGAACTTTTGCACCCATTGTGGCTGGTATAGTTCAAATGGACAAAAAGAAATTCATGTTATTCAACGTCATTGGATCGGTGGCCTGGGTATTTAGTATGTTGGTAGGCGGACATTTTTTACAAATCTGGATCCTCTCTCAATTTGGATTTGATTTAAAACAACACTTAGAAGTGATAGTGTTGGGTATCGTTTTTGTTACTACCGCTCCTGTGATTTTCAAACTGCTTTTCAACAAAAAGAAAACAGCCTAATTCTACATGCATCAAGGATCCGGAAAACAGATGGCCGTTTTGTCCTTGCCCGTAATTGTGGGGGCTTTGGGCTTTTTTGTAGACGTCTATGACTTACTCCTATTTAGTATCGTTAGAAAACCCAGTTTGGCATCTTTGGGTCTTACACCGGATCAAGTATTGAGCAAGGGTGAGCTGATTATTAGTGTTCAAATGATTGGGCTCTTGGTTGGGGGAATTGCCTGGGGCATTATGGGAGACAAGAAAGGTAGATTAAGTGTTTTATTTGGTTCCATACTGTTGTACTCTCTAGCCAATATCGCCAACGGCATGGTGCAAACCGTGGAACAATATACTTGGATGCGTTTTATTGCCGGTGTTGGTTTGGCTGGTGAATTAGGCGCTAGTATTACCCTTGTGAATGAAATGCTGTCTAAAGAAAAACGTGGTATTGGTGCTACCATTATTGCCACTGTTGGTGTGTTTGGAGCCATCACCGCCTTCTTTGTATATGATCATTTTCAAGACTGGCGCATCTGTTATTATATTGGCGGTGCCATGGGTCTTTGTTTGTTGGTCCTGCGTGTAAAAATTTCTGAGAGTGGCCTATTTGGTGAGGTAAAAAACAGTTCGGTTGAGCGCGGAAATTTTCTCATGTTGTTTACCAAGCGTGAAAGATTTTATAGATACTTAAAAGGCGTAGTTATTGGGTTACCCGTTTGGTATGTGATTGGGATTCTGATTACTTTTTCAGACAAGTTTGGACAAGAGTTTGGTATTGAAGGAGTGAATCCTGCTAAGTCCATATTGTATCAATATATGGCCATCGCCATGGGCGATACTTGTGCTGGACTCTTGAGCAATTATTTAAAAAGTAGACGAAAAGCATTGTTGATTTTTATGTCTATTCTCTCTTTCTTCTTAGTCATTTATTTTTCCCAATTACTAGGATGGGGATCTGTGAATAGCATGTATTGGTTATGTGGTGGCCTAGGATTTGGCTCTGGTTTCTCCGTTTTATATATTACCATGTCTGCCGAACAGTTTGGTACCAATTTGCGTGCTACTACGGCTATTTCTATTCCCAATATTGTAAGAGGTGTGCTCCCCTTGATCATTTTAATGCACAAAGGCATGACCAGTCTTACTAATAATTATTTGGCAGGAGCAGCTATTACTGGTGTTTTTATACTGGGAATGGCGTTTTATGCAGCATGGCATACCAAAGAAACTTACGGCAAAGACCTTAATTTCATTGAAGACTAAACAAAAACCCTAACCCCTCAATTGACTCCCATGACTGAAAAGAAATTTGGCATTTTTTCACTACCTGTGATTGTTGCAGCGCTGGGTTATTTTGTAGACATCTATGATTTATTGTTGTTTACCATTGTAAAGAAACCCAGTATGATGGGGGTTGGTGCTACGGATGCTACCATGCTGATTGATAGTACCAAGGTAATTAACTGGCAAATGTTTGGTTTGTTATTGGGTGGTATTTTTTGGGGAATACTAGCAGACAAAAGGGGAAGGTTGAGCGTGCTTTTTGGGTCCATCATTTTATATTCTATTGCCAATATAGTTACAGGTTTTGTTGTAACAGTTGATCAATACGCAGCTTGCAGATTTATTGCTGGGATTGGCTTAGCGGGTGAATTGGGTGCTGGTATTACTTTGGTGAGTGAGATCCTACCAAAGAATAAAAGAGGGGTGGGGACTTCATTGGTGGCAGGGATTGGATTGTTTGGGGCGGTCTTTGCCTACTTCACGTATCAATTTACAGGAGACTGGCGTCTCTGTTATAAAATAGGAGGTGGCTTGGGTATTGGATTGTTGTTAATGCGTGTAAGTGTGGCAGAGAGTGGTATGTTCAAACAAACAGAAAACCAACAGGTAACAAAAGGGAATATTTTCATGTTCTTTAATAATGCCAAACGATTTAAAAAATATGCACTGGCTATTTTAATTGGTTTACCTACTTGGTATGTGATTGGGATTTTGGTGAACCAGAGTGATAGATTTGGAAAAGCCATGTTTAGCAGCACGGTCATTGATTCTGGAAAGTCTATCATGTTTGCTTATGTGGGTATTGCCATTGGCGATATCTTGATTGGGTTAATTAGCCAATATTTTAAAAGCCGTAAAAAAGCCCTGCTTATTTTCTATAGTTTAACCATGATCTTTTTGTTTGTGTTTTTTAGTTCCTGGAACAATTCTACCGAGCGCATGTATGCGGTCTGTGGTGCACTAGGCTTCTCCACTGGGTTCTGGGCCATTTTTGTAACCATGGGTGCTGAACAATTTGGTACCAACTTGCGCGGAACAGCAGCTACTACCATCCCCAATATGGTACGCGGAATTCTACCATTGATTAACCTTATGTTCTTAGACCTTTTCCAAAAATCTTGGGGTTGGGATATTATCAAAAGCGGGATTGTTACCGGTGTTTTGGTCATGTCTATTACTATGATAGCTTACTATTTTACAGAAGAGACTTTTCACAAAGACCTCAACTATTTGGAGCCAGAAGAGATGCTCCCCTAAGATGCTTAACTTTGTTGCATGAAATTTTTGGTCATCCGTTTTTCTTCTATTGGTGATATTGTGCTGGCAACCCCAGCCATTCGCTGTTTGAAGCAACAGGTTGCGGATGCAGAAGTTCATTTTTTGTCTAAAGCATCCTTTAAAGCAGTCACAGAAGGTAATCCCTATATTGACCGCTTTCATTATTTAAAGGATGATTTTGCTGGTTTAGTGGCTACGCTTAAGGCAGAACAGTTTGACTACATTGTTGACCTGCATGATAACTTTAGAACCCGCAGAATTGCCCTTGCTTTAAAAGTTCCTGTGCTACGTTTTGACAAAGAGCGCATGGGTAAGTTTTTGCTTACCAAACTAGGGATGAACCGCATGTCGGGTAGACATATTTCTGATAGATCAGTTGATACTCTTGCGCCTCTTGGTGTGGTGAATGATGGTAAGGGTTTGGATTATTTTATTCCAGCGAATCAAGAAGTATGCATGACGGAATTGCCCGCCGCACATTTAGCGGGCTATGTAGCTATTGTCATAGGTGCTTCTTATGCTACCAAAAAACTAACCATCGCCAAACTGCAAACCCTTTGTTTGCAATTGGATTACCCTATTATACTTGTTGGAGGAAAAGAAGATGCAGCAGAGGGTGAAGCCATTGCATCAGTAGATCCCATTCGTATTTACAATGCCTGTGGCAAATTTAAATTACACGAATCCGCAGACCTTGTGCGTAAATCTAAATTGGTGATTTCACACGACACAGGTCTTCAATATATTGCTTGCGCCTTTTTAAAACCCGTGTTGGCCATCTGGGGTGGAACCTCGCCCTTACTTGATGTGGAGCCCTATTATCCTGCTGGATTTACCATAGCAGGCAAAGCACCCTATCAAAATTTCATGGTCCCCAATTTGTCTTGTCAACCCTGTTCTAATTATGGCACCAAGACCTGCCCCAAGGGACATTTTAAGTGTATGTTGCAACAAGATATTCCTGCTATAGTGGGAGCTGCTTTGGGGTATTTGAGGGGTTAACCATTGTATGCTGGATGCATTTTTACCGATGTTCACAAATAGATATGATAATGAAGAATGAAATAAGGAAATCGATTCCGAAATCGATTTCGATAATTTTATTCCACTATGGCAAACAATTGAAGTGCTCCTTTCTTTTTTATTTAAATTGTTAGACTACTCACCAACACTTGCGCTAAATGAAAAAAGCCCTTTTATTGCTGGCATTTGCCGCCCTGCAATGTTCCATCAATGCACAAAGCAAAACCCTGAATGATCCTAAAATGGATTGGTGGAAAGAAGCCCGTTTTGGCATGTTTATTCACTGGGGGCTTTATGCGGTTCCAGCTGGAACCTATGATGGTAAACAGATTCCTGGTATTGGAGAATGGATCATGAATAGGGGAAAGATTCCCATGTCTGTGTATCAAACCTATCC
>JBEAPC010000213.1:0-8124 GCA_041164585.1 Bacteroidota bacterium | reverse complement strand
TTGCCAAACAATTAGCCTGCTGATGCGCTGCAATCATGTCTCCCAAATTTAGGTTGGTGAGGATGTCTACATTCATCACCACAAAATCAGATTCCTCCTTAAAATACCAAGCGGCTTTTTGCAAACCTCCACCGGTTTCTAATACCTGATCCGTTTCATCAGAGATGGTAATGCTGGAACCCCATCCATGATTATCTGTAATAGCTTTAATTATTTGGTCTGCAAAATGGTGCACATTGACAATGATTTCATTGATGCCAAATTGTTGCAGGTACATCACATTTCTTTCCAATAAAGACTTTCCGTTTACTGGAGCCAATGCCTTGGGATGCTGGTCTGTCCAAGGTTTTAGCCTACTACCCAAACCCGCTGCAAAAATGATTGCTTTCATTGTTTCAATTTTATCCTAGAAACCAATTGTCCGTATTGGTATGCGTGAGCACCACTTTTAATTTGTATTTGTTGCGCAAATGTCTGGCAGTTTGTTCTGCAGCATACACGCTTCTATGTTGTCCACCCGTGCAACCAAAATTGATCATCAGATTACTAAAACCACGTTTCAAATAATCTTCTACTGCAATGTCAACCAGGTCCCAAACAGAGTTCAGGTATTCATTCATGCGCGTGCGTTGTTCCAGAAAATCTTGTACGGGTTTGTCTCTTCCCTTTAAGGTTTTATAATCATCAAAACGTCCAGGATTCAAAATGCTGCGCATGTCAAAGACAAAGCCACCGCCATTTTCAGAAGGGTCAGCTGGAATGCCTTTTCTATAACTAAAACTATTTACTATCACTACCAAGGCTGTATTTTCATCAGCCTGTGGCGGTTCAAAACGCTGTATCATTTCATCGGCTACAACCAGACGCAATACCCTGTCAAACTCTGGCGTAACAATACCTACACGCTTATGGTCTAGGAAGAATTTTAGGTTTTTCAAACCCAATGGAATGCTGGCTAGAAAATGTGCTTTGCGTTCAAACAAACCTCGGAAGCCATAAGCACCCATCACTTGCAACAAACGGATTAATACATAACCATTGTACTGACTTACAAATGTGGTTCTGTCTACTTTGCGGTCTAAGATTCGGTCTATTTCATCCATATAGAATTCCAACAAACTATCTTTCCATTGCTCACTCAATTCTGCCTTGGCTTGCCAGAGCAGGGATGCCACATCGTATTGCAGGGCACCTTTCATACCACCCTGATAATCTATAAAATGAACTGCATCATCTTTGACAATAATATTACGGCTCTGAAAATCGCGGAACATAAAATACTTGTTCTCCGTGCGGGTTAAATAAGTACTTAGTGCGTCAAAGTCATCCAACATGGCCTGCTTGTCATAGGGCAATTGTAGGGTGTCTAGAAAATAGTATTTGAAATAAAGCAGGTCACTCATGATGGCCTGTTTACCAAATTCCTTGGCGGTTAAACAGAGACTATAATCTAATCCTGTATCGCCCTTGATTTGCAATTCAGCAAGTGCAGTCAAACTTTTTTGAAACAAACCATAAGCCCTGTCTCCATGACCATGTTGCTCCAATTCATTAAGCAAAGAAGCAGTTCCCAAGTCTTCTTGCAAGTAAATAGTGTCTTCCTCATTTACAGCAAATACTTCTGGAACAGGCAAACCCGCTTTTTTAAAATGTTTGCTAAAAGCAATAAAGGTTCGGTTCTCCTTGGCGTGCAGGTTATAGGTAGCTATATAAGTATCTTCCTGATAATAAATCCTAAAATAAATCCGGTCACTCCCACTCTGGGGTAATTTTTCAATTCTATCAGCAGCGCCCTGTTTAAATTCCTGAAACAGGGTTTCTATTGCCGCAATCACTTTGTCCATTGGCTTGGTTTGAAGCGAAAATAAACCTTAGCCATCAAAGACAAATAGATTTACTGCATCAAGCCGGCTGCAAGACAAATTTATTGACCTGGGTATAGGGGTCAAATAAGTGTTTGCGGCGCAGGAGCACCAGTTCACGCACTTCAAAAATCTCGTGAAAACTGCGGCTAGAATAATCCATCATGGCTTTTAAATAGGTATCGGCATTGAGTTTGCACGCAATGGGCAGATTGGGTTTGAGGTTAACCCTGATGCTGGGGCAATCGCAGGTTTTAATATAGTCATTCAAGGGTTCCAAAGCCTGACCCAATTGTTGAAAAGGCTGTGATTCAGGTACACGCAAGTACACGGAATCAGCAGGGATTCCACTATAATTACTCAAGGGAACACTAAAAGCCTGTTGACTAGAGAAGATCCGGTGCATCCAACGAAGAAGGGTTGGCTCCATTTCTTCCTTGGCCTGAAACCCTGCTACTTCTATGTGCAATTTGGATTTTCCTTGGTTACGTTGCTGGTATTGTTGGTCAAAAACCTGTTGTTCAAATAAGATCTTGTCATGGAGTTCTGGCCCAGGTACCGCCACCAAAAGGTATTCCGCAAATTGATTAGCTGGTATAAAGGCGTTGATAGGATATTGCATGGATGCGGTTTGCATGAAGATTATTTTTAGCTGATAATTAATTTAGCATAAATTTACTAACTAATTTAGCATTACCAAATTTATTTAGCATGTTCAACGAAGATTGGGGCAGCAGTGCTTATAAGGGTAGCAAGGATTTTGACCAATGGGAAGTACCCACGGCCAATGCCACGGGTTTTGGGGCCGCGGCCGATGATTATATGGAAAGGGGGATTGACCTAAACGAGCAATTGGTCCAAAACAAACCCGCTACCTTTTTTTTCAGAATGAATAGTGAAGCCATGGTAGGAGCAGGTATTTTCCAGGGCGATGTCTTAATTGTAGACCGCAGTCTCAAAGCAGCAAATGGTAAAATTATTGTAGCCATTGCACATGGAGAATTGCTGGTGCGCCGAATGCAGGTGCAGGGAAACAGGGTGAGCCTTTTGGCCGAAAACAAATCTTTTGCACCCATTCAACTAGAAACAAATAACCAACAATTTGTATGGGGCGTAGTGGTCTATAATATTCACAAGTTGTAGTTAGCAAATCAGATGAAAGCCATTATTGATTGCAATAGTTTTTACTGCTCCTGCGAGAAATTATTTCTGCCGCATTTGGAGGGAAGACCCGTTGTGGTCTTGAGCAATAATGATGGTTGCATTGTATCCAGAACCGATGAAGCCAAGAAAATTGGGGTGGAAATGGCAGGACCTTATTTTAAAGCCAAGCCCCTGATTGAAGCCCATGGGGTGGCAACTTTTTCTTCTAATTATAATTTGTATGGAGACTTAAGTTGGCGGGTCATGGAAACGCTGAGAACCTTGCTGCCTGCAGGTTGTGTAGAAGTCTATTCGGTAGACGAAGCCTTCTTAGACCTATCACATATTGCGCCAGAAAATTTAAAAGACTTTGCCTTTCATATTAAGGATACGGTAGAACAATGGACAGGGATTCGGGTTTCTATTGGGGTGGCTCCCACCAAAGTGTTGAGCAAAGTAGCCAACAGACTTTGCAAAAAACACAAAGCGGTAACCAACTGTGTGCTTGTCTTGGATACCCCCAGAAAACTAGAACAGGCTTTGGAAAAAACACCCATTGAAGATATCTGGGGCGTGGGTCATCAATACGCCAAAAAACTCCAACTATACCAGATTAACAATGCCTTGGAATTGAGTAAAAAAGACATTCCCTGGGCCACTAAAAATTTGGGTGGAGTGGTGGGTGCCAGACTACTCAGAGAATTACAAGGCATTCCCAGCAGGGAAATGGAAGGTGAATTGGTCAACAAAAAAATGATTGCTACCACCCGTATGTTTGGTAGCCCCGTTACAGAATTAGCAGACATTAAAGAAGCCATTGCTACCTATACTTCTAGGGCAGCTGAGAAACTCAGAAGACAAAATTCCGCTGCCAATACTGTAAGTGTTTTTATTGTACCTAAGGAAAATAGCACGGGCAAGTATTTTAGACATGGACCCAGTTTAAGCAGTTATACCATTTTGCCTAGTGCTACATCGCTGACGAATGAACTGATTAAAGCCGCTGTTAAACAAGTAGACCATTTGTTTGAAAAAGGTAGGATCTATAAAAAAGCCGGGGTTACCCTTAGCGGGATAGTACCTGACAATTCTATCCAATCCAATTTGTTTGAACCAGCCCCTTCTGAAAAAGGAAGAATGCTCATGTCAATGATGGACAATATCAATTTTGCCATGCGCAATGACGTTTTAAAATTTGCGGCATCGGGCACTAGTAAGGATTGGAAAATGCGCCAAGAACTGCGAAGCCCTCGGTATACCACTCGCTGGGAAGAATTGTTTGAAATCAAATAATTATTGCTTAGGAGCAATGGGATATTTTGCAAACAAGGCTTTCATGCCCGCTTGTGCAACTTCAGGAACTTTTGATGCTTTTGAAGGCAAAATGTCTTTAGCCGTGCCCTTCCAAACCATTTCATTGACAGCAGCATCTACCAAGTGTACAGTTACAGAACCTTCTTTGTAATAACCCACCACCACTTCTTCACTCTTCCAAGAATAGTTACGTTGACCCATATATTTATAAGCACCATCGGTACGCCAATCGGTTTCACGAGTTTGGGTTTTCTCTTCTACCTGTAAACCAATATTCACCAATAGATCAGGTTTGCTACTAGACTGAGTATAGCCACGGCTAGTTAATTCACCGGCAATAGCAGATTTGAGCATGTCCATGCGCTCGTTGAATCCCTTAGAAACAGTATCGCCGGAGGCATCTAATTTATAAAAGTCAAAGGTTTTGTACTTGGCCAAGTCCGCACCAGGAGCAGCACCCGCATTGGATATTTTTACAGAAGAAGAACAGGCTACCATGGTAGCTGCCAACAAAAGGAAAAACAGTTGTTTCATATTCAAGATTTAGGGGTTGAAAATACATAGATTTTAGATTTTGCAAATGGATTTTCTGTATCAAATTATCATTTAAAACAAGAAAATGAATCTTTGCAAAAATTTTCAAGGTTTTTAAAATATTATCTTTTCATAGGCGTCTACCATTTTATAGATGACAAAGACGCTGACCATACCGGCAAACATGACTGATCAGGGAAGAAGCAATATCACCGAAGTGGTGAATGCCTATACCAAGAGGCTAATGGGCTTTATCCGTAAAAGGGTGAGCAATGAGGCCGATGCCGAAGACATTCTGCAGGATGTATTTTATCAGTTTATTGGAAATACCAAACCCATTGAACAGCTCACTTCTTGGCTCTTCACTGTTACTAGAAACAAGATCACGGACAAACAACGCAAACACAAACCCGAGCTCTTAGAAGACATTCACGCCGGGGGCGATGAGGAGAGCAGTTTTGACTGGACCGAACTCTATTTTGAAAAAGACAATAATCCTGAAACTGATTATTTGCGCAACCTGTTTTGGGAAACCTTGCAAGCCGCATTAGAAGAATTACCTGAAAATCAAAAACAGGTATTTGTGCTCAATGAATTAGAAGGAGTTCCATTTAAAACTATTTCTGAACAAACGGGAGAATCCGTGAACACTTTGATCAGCCGCAAACGCTATGCAGTATTGCATTTGAGAGAAAGGTTGGCAGGCTTAAAACAAGACTTATTAAATTTTTAAATAGATTGTATGAACAAGAAATTTTGGATCACAAAAATCATTGGCTTCTCCATTTTAGCCATTGGATTTGCAGCATTACTGGCTTATGTAGTCATGTTATTGTGGAACGGCGTATTGGCGCAAGTGGTTGCCGTTTCTACCATTAGTTTTTACCAAGCCATTGGACTATTGGTCCTGAGTAAAATTTTATTCGGTGGATTTCCTAGTGGCAAAAATCATTGCAATCAATGTGGTGGCGGTGGTCAATGGAAAAACGAACTCAAAGAAAAATGGCAGGGCATGAGTGCTGAGGAAAGGGACCAAATGAAACAGGAATGGCGTAATCGTTGCCGTACTTGGGGCCGTTCCGCTCCATCAACCAACACAGAAAAAAATAGTTCCACAGAATAAATCATTTTCGGGTTTGCATCCTATCTTGATGGTCTAAACCAAGACCATGTTTAAAAAACTGCTTTGTGCTACCCTATTCTTATGCGCTGTACATATTGTTTCTGCTCAAAAAACCATCGCCATTAAATGTGGTGCGGTATTAAATACCAGGAGCGGAGAATTATTAAGCAATCAAGTGATCTTGGTGAGGGGTAATTTGATAGAGAGCATCGCGCCAGCAACGAGTTTTTATCAGAAAACAGATAGCAGCATTGACCTCTCAGCTTTTACGGTTTTACCCGGTCTGATTGACGCGCATACACATGTGTTGTTGCAGGGCGATATTACCAGTGAAGACTATGACGTTCAGGTACTCAAAGAGTCCATTCCTTATAGAACCATCCGTGCGGTGAAAAGCGCCAAACAGAGTTTACTAAATGGTTTCACCACCATCAGAGACTTAGGAACAGAAGGTGCTGGCTACGCCGATGCTGATATTAAGAAAGCCATTATCAAAGGAGAAATGGAAGGGCCTAGGATGCAGATTGCTACCTTGGCCATCAACACCACAGGGCATTATCCCATTAAAGAATCGGATTATGCTTGGGAGCTAAAATTGCCTAAGGGTTTACAAGAAATTACGGGGGCCGATGAGGGCCGCCGAGCAGTAAGACAACAAATTGCATATGGTGCAGATTGGATCAAAATTTATGCAGATCGCGGCTATTCTAAACTGGCCGATGGTAGTTATAGAAGTCTACCCAATTTTACCACCGAAGAAATCAATGCCATTGGCGATGAAACCCTGCGTTCCAACCGCAAATTGGCCGCCCATGCCGTGACCCGTGATGGTATCATCTCTGCTATCAAAGCCGGAGCCAGCAGTATTGAACACGGTTTTGGCATGGATGATGAATGCATCAAATTGATGGTTGACAAAGGCATTTATTGGTGCCCCACCATCTATGTAAACGAATACGTGGCCGAGGGAAGGGCCAAGGCTGGTAGCCCCATGAACAAATATTTTGCTGAGTCAGAAGCCGGTTTGTTCAAAAAGGCCTTGGCAGCGGGGATCAAGATTGCCTATGGTACCGATATTGGGGGTTATGACTGGCAATTACCACAAGCCCGTGATTTTCAATACCTAGTGCAGTATGGGATGAGTCCTTTGCAAGCCATTCAAACCGCTTCTATTAATGCCGCCGACCTCTTGGGTATGACAGGCAAAATTGGGGAGATCAAGAAGGGCGCATTTGCTGATTTGGTGGCTGTTGCTGGCAATCCACTCAAGGATGTAAAAACCCTAGAAGCCGTAAAATGGGTCATGAAAGACGGTCAGGTAAAAAAATAGCGGCAGATTTACGGTATATCCCTACTTTTGCGCAATTTCTACCACATGAACCAAGCACTGAATTCCAACGAATCTATCCCTTCCAAAAAGAAGAAAATCATTGTTTTAGGCAGCGGCCCCAACCGGATTGGACAGGGTATAGAATTTGACTATTGCTGTGTTCACGGGCTTTTGGCCATTAAAGAATGTGGTTTTGAAGCCATCATGGTTAACTGTAACCCTGAGACCGTTTCTACCGATTTTGACATGGCGGACAAGCTCTATTTTGAACCCGTATTTTGGGAACATTTAAGAGAAATCATTGACCTTGAACAGCCCGATGGCATTATTGTACAATTGGGTGGTCAAACCGCTTTGAAACTGGCCAAGAAATTGCATGAAAAAGGGATTCCCATTGTTGGAACCAGTTTTGAAAGCATGGACATGGCAGAAGATCGCGGCCGCTTTAGCGATTTGCTCAAAGAACTCAATATTCCTTATCCTGAATATGGTACCGCAGAAGACGCTGATGAAGCAGTAGCTGTGGCCAATAGAGTGGGCTACCCCGTATTGGTGCGTCCTAGCTATGTAATTGGTGGTCAGAGAATGCGGATTGTGATCAATGATGAAGAAGTGGAGAAAGCAGTCATTAGCTTGCTCAAACATATTCCTGGTAATAAAATTTTGATTGACCATTTCTTAGACCGTTGTCAAGAAGCTGAGGTGGACGCCATTTTTGATGGTGAGAATTTTCATATCATGGGTGTAATGGAACATATTGAACCAGCGGGTATTCATAGCGGTGATAGTAATGCCGTGTTACCTGCGTTCAACCTGAC
>JBEAPC010000212.1:0-8435 GCA_041164585.1 Bacteroidota bacterium | reverse complement strand
TTCTGATTTCCCTGCAACAATCAATGATACATTGGTCACTTGATAACCCCCACTAAACGTGCTTTTTGCATCACCATATCGGCTCCTACCAGTTGCTGGCATTTTAGCCTGTCCCCTAGATTCTAAATTGTACAAGTTCTGGTCCATTTGCAACCAGATATAAGGTAATTCAATAGGGCTATTATTTTTATAGCTAATGGTTACAGAACCAGTTACTTTATTGGTGGCATCATCTAGTGTGGCGGATATTTTATAATCCGCTTTATTCTGCCAATAAGCAGATCCAGGCTCCCCAGTAGCAGTCCTGAATTCATTTCCTGCTGAAGGATAAAACAATGGACCAAACAAAGCGTGTTGGTCATATTTTGACTTGGTTTCAGTACTTGCAGCAGGACTAGCAGTTTGTGCTGTTACTTGCAAGAGACCGGCCATTAAAATTCCGGTAAACAATACGCGATTTTTAAACATAGTTCAATTACATTTATGGTGGAAGAACAGGACTAAAGTAATGAAAATCATAGTCCTTGAACAGATAAATTGATAAAAGGAATCAGATGTCTTTATTATTGAATAGAAACAGTTTTGGCAATCCCGCAAATTCGGGTAATCTCATGACCAAAGAAGCAGCCATGTCTTTGTTCCAAGATTGGGTATTAAACCCCAAATTACAGGTGCATATGTTACAGGTTGCTCACTTGATGCAGTGCTGGGCAAGGGAAAAAGAAGGTTTGGACGAGTTGGGTATATGGAAATGGGAACAAGCTGGTTTGTTGCACGATGCCGATTGGGATCAATGGCCTGACCAACACTGTAAAAAAATTATTGAACACTTAGAATCCTTAGAAATAGACCCAGAATTGATGCACGCCATAGCTTCTCATGGACCAGCACATTTTGGGGTTGAACCAGAAAACAATATGGATAAAATGCTTTTTGCCTTTGATGATTTATCGGGCTTAATCCATGCCTATTCTATTCTAAGACCAGGCGGATATGAAGGTATGGATGTAAAAGGTGTAAAGAAAAGACTCAAAGAAAAATCCTTTGCAGCAAACGTATCTAGAGAAGAAATTCAAGACGCGGCCAATAGAGCAGGTATTTTATTGGAAGATTTAATTGCATTTATCATTCCTAGACAAGCCGTAATAACCGATTCCATCACCGTATAATTTACCCAACAAATTTTTCATTATTAACAAGTGTCTATTATCATGAAAAAAATCATTCTTGCAATTTTACTGTTGACAGTTAGCCAAGTACAAGCCCAGGAAATTCTACCGCTTCGCTCACAAGCCAGCATTATTGATGAAATCAATGCCGAGCGATTTATTGTTTTTTTGCCCAAGCTAATGGAAAGAGAAGGCATTGATATGTGGGTATTGATTAGTAGGGAATATAATGAAGATCCTATTTTAAAAACCATGTTACCAGCAGAATGGTTATCTGCCAGAAGACGCACCATGATTGTTTTTTATCATGATAGTGCTAAAAAAGTCAATGAACAATTGGCTATTGCTAGGTATAATGTAGGAGAACAAATAAAAGCGGCCTGGGATATGAAACAGTTTCCAGATCAGTGGGATGCTTTAATTGATTTGATTGTCAAAAGAAATCCAAAGAAGATTGGTTTGAATTATTCCAATGATTTTGCCCATGCAGATGGACTAACTTTTACTGAACAAAAAATCTTTATAGACAAACTACCTGCTAGTTTTAAACCCAAAGTGGTTAGTGCAGAAAAATTAGGCGTGGCTTGGTTGGAAACCAGAACAGAAAGAGAAATGCAACTCTATCCCCAATTGATTCAAATTACACACCAAATTATTGCTGAAGGATTTTCTGAGAAAACCATTCAGCCTGGTGTAACCACAACAGATGATTTGGTTTGGTGGTTTCGCCAAAGGATTAGAAATCTAGGATTAGACACATGGTTCCATACCTCCGTTGCTATTCAAAGAAATGATCCAGAAAACTTTGAACACTTACGCGCTTTCTCTAATAGACCAAAAGCAGAATTGATTTTAGCGGGAGATTTGTTGCATGTTGATATTGGTATCAGTTACCTTCGTTTAAATACAGATATTCAGGAACACGCTTATGTGTTGCAACCTGGAGAAACCACTGCACCCATTGCCCTACAAAAAGCTTTTACAAAAGCCAATCGCCTTCAAGATATATTGACCAGTCAATATGTAATAGGCAGATCAGGCAATCAAATTTTGAAAGCGGCTTTAGACCAAGCCAAAAAAGAGGGCATTGAAGCAAGCATTTATACGCATCCAATTGGATATCATGGACACGCAGCTGGACCTACTATTGGACTTTGGGATCAACAAAATGGCGTGAAAGGAAGTGGTGATTTTCCCTTGCACTTCAATACAGCTTATAGCATTGAGCTAAACGCCGCTACTGAAATTCCCGAATGGAAAAAAACTATTCGAATCATGTTAGAAGAAGATGGCTTTTTTAGCGAAAAAGGATTCCGTTTTATTGGTGGAAGACAAAAAGAAATATTATTGATTCCTCGTCAAAATAGCACCATTGGCAATTAATCTAAGATGCAAGAATTAAATCAAGCATACTGGAATGAGCGCTACGAACAAGGTAATACCGGTTGGAATATTGGTACTGTTTCCAGTCCATTAAAAAATTATTTTGATCAATTATCTCCAAAAAACTTGCGTATACTAATACCAGGTGGAGGTAATGGACACGAGGCTGAATACTTGCTATCATTGGGTTTTACTAATATTACTATATTAGACATAGCCCCTATTGCTCTAAATAAATTAGAGGAAAGATTTCAAAGTCATATTGGCCAATCCCTGCACTTAATATTAGGTGATTTTT
This sequence comes from Bacteroidota bacterium, assembly GCA_041164585.1. Classification (GTDB taxonomy): domain Bacteria; phylum Bacteroidota; class Bacteroidia; order Chitinophagales; family Chitinophagaceae; genus Sediminibacterium. The sequence continues at coordinate 5,585 of JBEAPC010000212.1, read as the reverse complement.
TTGACCACCATGGTCAATATGATTTGATTATTGAACAGACTTTTTTCTGTGCATTGGATCCAAATTTGAGACAAGCTTATGTAGAAAAAATGGCAGCACTATTATCAAATAATGGAAGACTGTCTGGGGTCTTATTTGATACACAATTCCCAGCGGGTCCACCATTTGGCGGAAATAGGCAAGAATATCAAGACCTATTTTCTATGCATTTTAATATTAAAACAATTGCTCCCTGTTATAATAGCATTCCCCAAAGAATGGGTAATGAATGTTTTATCATTGCAACAAAAAAGCAAGCAGATTTTTAAACTGCTTGCTTTTTCACTTTTCATTTCTTCACTTTTCATTTCTTCATTTCTTCACTCTTCACTCTTCACTCTTCACTCTTCACTCTTCACTTTGAACTATAATGGTTCTTGTTGGCTCAAACAATGAAAACTACCCAATCCCCAAATAATATCGGTTGAATCAATTCCAACAGTTTCTCTATTGGGAAAACACTGGGCAATGATTTGCAAAGCTTTGTCATCTTTTTCTGAACGAAAAGTTGGAACAATCACGTGTTTATTGCTAATATAAAAATTGGCATAAGAAGCAGGAAGACGTTGGTCTTCATAAATCACAGCATCTGGCATGGGAAGTTCTACTATGTTCAATTGTTTGCCATTGATTAAACGCATGGCTTTTAATTGTTTCAAATTGGTTTGCAAAAGCTCATAGTTCTCATCTTGCTGGTCTGATTCAACAACTGTAATTACCGTGTCTTCATTTACAAAACGAACCGTATCATCAATATGGCCATCCGTATCGTCTCCAACTATACCATCATCTACCCAAAGAATTTGATCAACTCCATAAAAATTACAGAGATAGTCTTCAATCTGTGATTGGTTTAAATGGGGGTTCCTATTTTTATTAAGTAAACATGCTTTAGAGGTCATTAAGCTTCCATTCCCATTAAATTCTACAGACCCTCCTTCCATGACAATTCCAGGAAGAAAAACGGGTAGATTAAAATGTTTCCCAATTAAAGTTGGAATCACGTCATCTAAATCAAAGGGCGGATATTTATTACCCCATGCATTGTAATTCCAGTCTACAATTACTTTTCTTTCTTGAGCCAATTCATTAATCAAAAATGCAGGTCCATGGTCTCTACACCATGCATCATTGGTAGGATGCATAAAAAAAGAAACCTTGTTTAAATCAACACCTGCTTGATTCAGATGCCCTATAGCAAAGGATTTCATGGCTTCGTCCACCACATTTATCCTAACCTCTTCACCAAGAGTAAGGTATTTGATAAACTGTGCGTAGTTAGGATAAATGCTATCAATTTTTCCTGGCCAACTGGCTTCTTTGTGCGGCCAACTTAACCAGGTTGCCAAATGAGGTGCAAATTCTGCAGGGAATTTGTATCCCAAAGACGCAGGAAGTATGCCGCTAGTATCTTTCAATAACATGAGTATCTTTTAGTCTTCGTCAATAAAACGTTTGGTAATAGGTTGATAGGAATCAATTCTTCTATCACGCAAAAAAGGCCAGTGCGTTCTATACCTATCAGTTTCTTTGGTATCAATTATCACTACTGCAACTTCTTCCTGATCATGAGAGGCTTTGTAAATTAAAGATCCAAAAGGATTACTCACAAATGAACCACCCCAGAACTGCATGGCACCATCTTGCTCTAATCCAACCCTATTCACACTAACCACGTGTACCCCATTGGCAACCGCATGACTTCTTTGAATAGTTTGCCAAGCGTTGTATTGCTCGGTATTGGTTGCTTCATCTTGTGAAGTGGCCCAACCAATAGCTGTTGGATAAAACAATACTTCAGCACCCATTAAAGCTGTAATTCTTGAAGCTTCTGGGTACCATTGGTCCCAGCAAATTAACACACCTAATTTGGCATACTTGGTTTGGAATACTTTATAGCCCAAATCGCCCGGCGTAAAATAGAATTTCTCATAATAAGCCGGATCATCAGGAATATGCATTTTTCGGTATTTACCCAAATAAGTACCGTCTGCATCCAAGACTGCAGTTGTATTATGGTATAAGCCCTCTGTTCTCTTTTCAAACAAAGAAGCTATAATCACCACTTTTAATTCTGCAGCTAACTGACTTAGGGTTTCTGTAGAAGGTCCTGGAATTGCTTCTGCCAATAGAAAATTTTCATAGGCTTCCACATCACAGAAATATAGGGATGTAAATAATTCTTGGAGACAAATAATTTGTGCCCCCTTTGCTGCTGCTTCCCGAACCTTAATTAAGGTTTTGGCCATATTGGCCTCTTTTGAAGCAGAACAGGTCATCTGAACCAATCCAATGGCAACTTTTGACATAGTTTAATAGTATTAGGTAGCTAGTTGAATGATATTATCAAGGCTTTTAATGCCAATCATTTTTTCTGAAATATAGCCTTCTGCATATTCCACACCAATTCTTTTACCCAACATCATGGCCCTAGCTTTCACCGATTCAATGAATTGAGGTGAGGAAATATAGGTTTGAGGTTCATTCAAATCAGGATTATAAAACTGGGTAGTATAAGCTAATACAGACTCAATCTTCTTTTCCATGTGTTTTGAAATGTCTATCACAAAACTGGGTTGAATAAACCTATCTTGGATATAATGGAATACATAGGCTGGGCGCCAGGCTTCTTGAGCTACCCCATCAATATGGGTTTCAATTTTACGCAAACCTGAAAGAAAAGCAGCGTCTGAAATTAACTTAGCACTTCTTCCATGATCAGGATGTCTGTCTTCTGGAGCATTTGCCAAAATGATATCGGGTTGATATTTACGTATGGCCGAGATCAGTAATCTTTGGTGTGCTTCGTCATTTTGAAAAAAGCCATCGGCCATGCCAAGATTTTCCCTAACCTGAACACCTAGAATATCTGCTGCATTTCTAGCTTCCACTTTTCTTGTCTCTGCGGTACCCCTTGTTCCTAATTCCCCTCTTGTTAAGTCTAAAATTCCTACATGCTTACCCTCTTCAATGGCTGCTAGCAAGGTTCCAGCACAACCCAATTCCACATCATCTGGATGTACGCCAATAGCCAGTATTTGCAATTTCATGTTCAATATTTAGAGTGTAAAGTTACTGGTGAGAACCCAATAAAAATCCCGTCCAAATTACTCGGGACGGGATTTTTGCTATTTTCAAGAAGATTAGTCTTTTTTGGCGTAACGCTTTTTGAACTTATCAATACGTCCAGCTGTGTCAACCAACATAGATTTACCAGTATAAAAAGGATGTGAGGTATTTGAAATCTCCAATTTGATTACTGGATATTCATTACCGTCTTCCCATAAAATGGTTTCTTTGGAATTAGCAGTAGACTTGCTCAAAAATGCTTCTCCGTTACTCATGTCTTTAAACACTACAAAACGGTAATTTTCTGGATGGATACCTTGTTTCATTTTATTTGATTTAGGTAGTACGGATTTTGCCGTACTGTTATTTTTTAGGAATGCAAAGTTAACCAGTTCCGCATGTAATTCCAAATGAAAATGGCTAAAACCGGTCTAAAATTGGCCAAAATAGCCTATTTAGCTCTTCATATTGATGTATTGCAAGGGAATTCCAAGGTTAGAAGTTCTACAAAGCGCTATCACATCTTGTAAATCGTCAATTTTTTTAGCCGTTACTCTTATGATATCGTCCATAATAGCTGCCTGTACTTTTAACCCACTATCCTTGATTAATTTCACAATTTTCTTGGCATCATCTTGCTTAAGACCATTTCTAACTGGTACGTCTTTTTTGATGGTTTTTCCACTTGGATAAGCATCTTTTTCAAAATCAAATGCAGAAGCTTCAATGCCTTGTTTCATAGCCCTACTAATGACCACATCAATCACCTGCTTCATTTTCATATCTGATTCCACTTCTAGTTTTAGAATGAAATCTTTTTTGTTCAAATCAATTTCCACGGGCGAATTCTTAAAATCGAATCGCGTGCTTATTTCTTTTTTTACCGTATTAATAGCGTTATCCAGAGTTTGCAAGTCTACCTTGCTGGAAATGTCAAATGAAGGCATTGTATTAATTTTTGCAAAGATAATTAGGAAAGAGGGTATTAAATAACTTGTCAAGAATGGTTACTTGGCTAATTTTTTGGCATTAAAGGTTAAGATTAATCCTACCAAAAACAAGCTTACTGATATGATTTGCGCTTGTGTAGGTTGAAATGGCAAAGATTCGTATTTGGTGTTTACCCTGATGCTTTCAATAAGAAAACGCTCCATACCATTAAACATCAAATAAATCCCAAACAATTGTCCTGGTACTTTATTTTTTTTACGAATAGACCATAATAAAGCAAAAATTAAAGAACATAGGATCACTTCATACAAAGCAGTGGGATAAACAGCAGGAACCAATTGGTTGCAATAAGGTCCAGTGCAACCTGGAATAGGCACTCCCTCACCAACTACATTATGTGGATACTGGTATGCCCAAAGCCAGTCTGGCAACCAACTGAAAGGTTTGGGATTCAAATTGGCAATTCCCCAATCACCATCACCACTAACCTGACAACCAATTCTTCCTATGGCATATCCCAACATTAAAATGGGCGCAAAAGCATCAACCAAGTGAACTATGGGTAATTTAATTCTCCTGGCATATAACATGATGGCAGCACCTGCACAGATTAAGCCACCATAAAATGTAAGTCCACTAAATGATAATAAAGCGCCAATAGGATCTTTAGCAAAATCATTCCAGTTTTCTAGATTATGAAAAATCTTAGCCCCTAAAAAACCAAAGCCTGCTGCATAAATCAATAAGTCTCCTACCCTATCGTGCGGCCAAATCCTTACCATTCTTTCCTCTGGTTTATCCAATTGCTGTTTATGCTTTTCATACCACTTTAATCCCGCAAAAAACAATCCTACCAAGATTCCTAGCAAAAGATTTCCTTTGGAAGAAAGTATAAAAGATTGGGGATCATTTAAAGCATCTGGAATGGTGAATGCACCAATAATTTTATATCCAAAAACAAAACCAAGTAAGAAATTCAACACTAAATCCAATATAGAAGCTGGTGCCCCAATGACAATTTTCTCTTCTGTATAACTGAATAATCCTTGTTGTTGTTTTCTTCTTAATTCCAAGGTCAGCACCCAAGCGCTAATGATAAAACAAAGGGCTACAAAAAAACCGAACGAATTGATCAATTTTAAACCGGACAATTCAATTCCAAAAAGATCTTTGGAAGCGTAGTAAAGATTTGGATACATGAACAACTACTTGATTTGTGATAAAGAATAGCCTGTAAAAGCACAATGTTAGTCAGAAAAACTGATAAAAAAATGAACCAAATTGCTTAAAAAAAATAAGGCCCCACTTGCGTGAGGCCCATACTTACTAACCCATCTAAAAACAAATTTACAAAAAAATCTTAATTACAATGCTCGTTAAATACAGAAATCAAGTGCTGGGCAATCACTTGAGCTGGCCTACCCTCAATTTGGTGGCGTTCTACCATACTTACCAATTGACCATCTTTGAACAGGGCAATAGCAGGAGAAGAAGGTGGATAAGGCAACAAATGTTTGCGAACTTGA
>JBEAPC010000211.1:0-16983 GCA_041164585.1 Bacteroidota bacterium | reverse complement strand
AGATTATCCTGAAATTGATACTAGGATTGCAGGAATAGAAATGAAATGGCCAGCTGCTTTGATCAATATCATTGGTCAAAAAAATGCCCAGATTACCGGAAAAGGAACTATCAATGCTAGGGGTAAATTCTGTTGGGACAAATATTGGGCCATGCGCAAAGAATATGAACCAAAGGGTTTGCGTTGGATAGTTGACTATGATGCCAAAAGGGTGAGAACTATCTTGGTTCAAAACGCTGAAAATATTGTTGTGTCCAATATTACTTTAAAGAATGCCGGTTTCTGGACAGTGCAATTATTGTATTCTACCAAGATTACCGTAGACGGCATTGTGGTTAAAAACAATGAAGACGGAAAAGGGCCAAGTACCGATGGGATAGATGTAGATTCTTCAACTTGGGTACTGATTCAAAACTGTGATATTGATTGTAATGACGATGACTTCTGTTTAAAATCTGGAAGGGACTGGGATGGTCTTAGGGTAAATAAACCAACCGAATACGTAGTGATTCGCAATTGCATTGCACGTAAAGGTGGCGGCTTATTAACCTTGGGTAGTGAAACCTCTGGTGGAATTCGTCACGTATTGGCTAAGAACTTACAAGGATTTGGAACGGGTAATGGGTTGCATATAAAATCTGCTGTAACTAGGGGTGGTATTGTTGAAGACATTTGGTTCAAAGACATACAACTAGATAGTGTTGGAAATGTATTTCAATTCAACATGAACTGGAATCCTAGTTATAGTTATTCTGCCTTACCTGCGGGATATGATCCTGCTACAGTTCCTGCGCATTGGAAAACATTGTTGCAAAAAAATGAGCCCGCTTCACTGGGCATTCCTATATTCAGAAATATCCATGTGTCTGGTGTAGTAGCTAAACATTCTAGAAAATTTGTTACCGCTACAGGACTCAAAGAATCGGCACTTAGTGGATTTTATTTTGACAAGTTGCAAATAGAAGTAGCTACTGCTGGCGAAATTCGTTTTGCAGGTAATTGGATCATGAGCAATCTGAAATTAGTAGCAGCAGACAAGAAACCTATTTTGGTTGAAAATGCACAAAACATGAAATTAGAATGAGTCAACGCATTCACCACTCTGTGAACAATAATTTTAAGTCTATAGTACTTCCAGTCATCTGTTTGTTACTTGTACTAAATACTAGAGTAGCCATCGCGCAACGCGTTATGGAAAAACTCAATAGGGCCTTGGTGGCTGTGCCTGATGGTGCTGGTAAAGCTTTCTTAAGTTGGCGCTGCTTGGCTACTGATCCTGAAAACCTAGCGTTTAATTTGTATAGACAAGAAAAGGGAGCTAAGAAAATCAAAATCAATGCATCGCCTATTGCTAGTGTCACCAGTTTTCTAGATAGTGGATTGGATTCCACCAAGGAATATGGCTATAGTATTACGCTATTAAGCAATGGTAAAGAGTCTGAACCGGTTTCCAAATTTGTCTTTGCTGCTAATGCCCAAATATATTTGAGTATCCCGCTACAAACACCTGCAGGATATAGCCCCAATGATGCATCTGTTGGTGACCTTGATGGCGATGGGGGTTATGAAATTATCTTACACCAAACAGGTAGGGGAAGAGATAATGCTTCAGCTGGTTTTTCAGATGCACCCATCTTTCAAGCTTATCATTTAGATGGAACATTATTATGGACCATCAACCTTGGAAAGAATATTAGAGAAGGTGCACACTATACACAATTCATGGTCTATGACTTAGATGGTGATGGCATTGCAGAAGTCTGTATGAAAACAGCCGATGGCACTATTGACGGATTGGGTAAGCCCATTGGTGATTCTAGTAAAGATTATAGAAATAAAGATGGAAAAATCTTGGATGGACCTGAATATTTTACGGTGTTTGATGGAAAAACTGGAGCAGCTTTAGCTACCGTTCCTTATTTGCCTGCCCGTGGCGATATAAGTGCCTGGGGCGGCCGTGGTGGCAATGGTGGCAATGATAGATCAGGCAATAGGGTAGACCGTTTTACGGCTTGTGTGGCTTATTTAGACGGGGTCTTGCCATCGGTGGTCATGTGTAGAGGTTATTATGGTAGAACGGTGTTGGCTGCTTGGGATTGGAGGGGAGGAAAACTGAGTTCAAGATGGGTTTTTGATTCAGAAAATGGGGCAAATCCTTTTTCAGGTATGGGCAATCATAATTTAAGTGTAGCCGATGTTGACGCAGATGGTAAAGATGAAATCATTTTTGGTGCCATGTGTGTAGACGATAATGGCAAGGGTTTGTATAGCACGGGTTTGAGACATGGCGATGCCATTCATGTAAGTGATTTAGACTTGAGCAACCCTGGATTAGAAGTTTATGGGGTACACGAAATAGAAGAAAATACCAAGGGTGCTGGTGCGGCTATGTATGATGCAAAAACGGGTAAGATTCTTTGGACTTCTGAAATGGATCAGGACGTGGGTAGGGGCGTTGCCGCCGATATTGATCCCAACTATCCCGGTGCAGAAGCATGGGGCGGTTCAGAGGGTTTAAAATCTGCCAAAGGAGAAAGAATTGGTGCTGCTCCACGGAGTGTGAATTTTATTATTCAATGGGATGGAGAACCCATCTATGAATTATTAAATGGAACAAGCATTGAGCGTTGGGATTATAATAGCAAACAATTAGTTCGAATGCTTGACGCAAGAAACTATGGCTGTGTATCCAATAATGGAACAAAGTCTAATCCTGTTTTGTCTGCCGATTTACTGGGTGATTGGAGAGAGGAAGTGATTTATCGTTCTGCAGATAACAAAGAGTTGAGAATCTTTTCTACCAATCTGCCCACTACGCGTAAATTTTATAGTTTGATGCAGGACCCACAATATAGACTAAGTGTGGCTTGGCAGAATGTGGGGTATAATCAACCACCTCATACCAGTTTCTTTATGGGTCATGAGATGCAGCAACCACCTAAGCCAAATGCTGTGGAAGCCAAAAGTCTACACTCAAAAGTCAAAAAATAAAGTTGATTGTTTAAGAAATAAAAACATTTAAAAATCAGTCATGAAGTATCATAAATTTTCCAAATATTGCTTGTTAGCCGTTTTTTCTTTGATGGCATTTACTGCTGTACAGGAAGACAAAAGACCTCGTTGCATTTTAATTGGTGACAGCACAGTGAAAAATGGCAAGGGCAAGGGCGATGGTAATCTTTGGGGTTGGGGTAGTTATTTGGGAGAACTATTTGACAGCAATCAAATAGTGGTAGAGAATCATGCGCTAGGAGGTACTAGTAGCCGCACTTTTCAAACCAATGGACTTTGGGAAAAAGCATTGGCACGCGTTAGAAAAGGAGACTATGTAATCATGCAATTTGGACATAACGATAGCAGCCCCTTGGATGATACGGCTAGGGCCAGAGGAACCATCAAGGGCATTGGACCAGAAACCAAAGACATTTATAATCCGATTAAGAAAATCCCTGAAACTGTGCATAGCTATGGTTGGTATTTGAACAAATTTGTAACAGATATTCAGGAAAAAGGGGCTACAGCCATCATCTGTTCGCCCATTCCACGCAATGATTGGAAAGAGGGTAAAGTAAATAGGGCCAATACTGGTTATGGACTCTGGGCCAAACAATCAGCAGAGGCGGCTAAAGTACCTTTTATTGAATTGAATGGATTGATTGCAGACAACTATGATGCAGCTGGTCAAGAAGCCGTGAAGCAATATTTTACGGAAAAAGACCATACCCATACCAACGATGCTGGTGCCAAATTAAATGCCCGCATTGTGGCTGATGCTATCAAAGACTTAAAGGAGACCAATCTGAAAAAATACTTATTGAAATCAAAATAAGATGCGTGTAAAAATTGGCTTTGCTATTTTGTTATTGCTTTTTTCTGGGAATCAATTGTTGGCCCAATCCATTTCTTTGGCCGGTAATTGGCAATTTAAAACAGACCCCAAAGACAGTGGGATACAAGCCAAATGGTTTAATCAACAGCTTCCAGAAAGGGTTCACTTGCCTGGCTCCATGGCAGAAAATGGCAAGGGTAATGAAGTGAGTTTGAAAACAAAGTGGACGGGAAGTATTTATGATAGTTCTTTCTTTTTTAATCCCCGCCTCAAAAAATATCGTGAGCCTGGTAATTTGAAAATTCCTTTCTGGTTAACACCCGCCAAACATTATGTGGGTGTGGCTTGGTATCAGAAACAAATTCAATTACCCAAAGATTGGAATAAGAAAAGATGGGTCTTGTCTTTTGAACGAGCACATATTGAAACAAGGGTATGGGTAGACGATCAGGAAATTGGAATGTGTAATTCATTGGTAGCAGCACATGAATATGACTTGACCGAATATCTGAAAAAGGGAACGCATACTATTTCCGTTAGAATTGACAATAGAATTGAAGGTAGACCAGGTGCCATTAATGTGGGGCCAGATTCACATAGTGTGACTGACCATACTTCTGGAAATTGGAATGGGTTAACGGGCAAACTGGAACTGAAACCCAGTAATACTACTTGGGTAGATAATCTGCAAGTATATCCTGATATTCACCAACAGTTGGTCTTGTTGAAATTGCAATTAAAGACCTTGTTTTCCGCTACCCAAAAAGGGAATATTAGTTTTCAGATCAAGCCCTTGTTTGCAAGTAAAGCAGGTATTCCTGCAAAGCAGGTTGAATTTCAAATGGCTTCAGCGAATGATAGTTTGGAAGTAGTGCTTCCTATTGGAAAGTCCATGCAATTATGGGATGAATTTCATCCCAATTTATACCAACTTACCACCATTCTTACAGATGCCAAAGGATTGAAAGATACCAGCATTCAAAACTTTGGGATGCGCGAAATTAAAGTAGTTGGTAAACAAATCTTGGTCAATGGTAGACCCGTTTCTTTGAGGGGTACCGTGAACAATAGTGAGTTCCCTATTACAGGATATCCTGCAACAGATCTGGCTGCATGGGAAAAAATTTTCAAGGTTGCCAAAGCACATGGATTGAACCATTTTAGGTTTCATTCATTTTGCCCTCCAGAAGCAGCATTTCAAGCAGCAGATAGGGTAGGAATCTATTTACAACCAGAAGGACCTAGTTGGCCCAATCACGGAACCAGCTTGGGCGATGGAAGACCCATTGACGCTTTTCTTTGGACTGAAACAGAAAGAATGGTGCGCAATTATGGAAATTATGCTTCTTTCTGTATGCTCTCTGCTGGGAACGAACCCGCTGGAAGAAACCAAGCCAAATGGTTGGCCGATTTTATTTTAAAATGGAAGGCAAGGGATATTAGAAGAATTTATACGGGCGCATCTGTTGCCATGAGTTGGCCCTTGGTACCAGAAAATGATTATATGATTAAGTCTGGTTCTAGAGGTTTGTCTTGGGGCAAGGGGCCAGAATCTTTAACTGATTATAGCGAAGCCATTAAAGCATTTAGCATGCCCTATGTTACCCATGAAATGGGACAATGGTGTGCTTATCCAGACTTTAATGAGATCAAACAATTTACTGGAGTTTACAAAGCCAGAAACTATGAAATGTTTCAGGAAGATTTAAAAGACAGAGGCATGGCCGATATGGCCGAAAAATTCCTTGCTTCTTCTGGCAAATTACAATTGCTCTGTTACAAAGCCGAAATTGAAAAATCTTTGCGGACACCTGGGCTAGGTGGATTCCAATTATTGGGATTGCAAGATTTTCCAGGCCAAGGCACTGCGTTGGTTGGAACCATGAATGTGTTTTGGAATGACAAACCATATTCCTCTACAAAAGCATTTGCACGTTTTTGTAATAGCACGGTTCCGTTGATGAAAACATCCAAATTTGTTTACAGTAATGCCGAGCATTTAAAAGCCGCTATTGAAGTGTATCATTTTGGTGAAAAGGATTTGGATGCTAACATTCAAATTACACTCAAAGACCCTGCAGGAAAAATAATCAGCAGTATCAAAAGCATTAAAAAGAAATTATTGATAGCTGCACAAAATTCCATTGTTGACCTTGACATTGATCTTGCTGCTATTCAGCAACCTACCAAGTTAACCTTGGAAGTAAGTATTGCCAATACCGTATTTGCCAATGACTGGGAATTTTGGGTATATCCGGTAGCCATTCCAGCTAACGATTTCTCTAGTATTTACGATTGTACTGTATTAGACGATGCAGCATTAAAAGTTTTGGAAGCAGGTGGTAAAGTATTTTTGAATATAGCAGGAAGGGTAACCAAGGGTAAAGAAATTGTACAATCCTTTACACCAGTTTTCTGGAATACCAGTTGGTTTAAAATGCGCCCCCCACATACTTTGGGTTTTGTAGTTGATCCCCAGCATCCTGCATTTAAGAACTTCCCAACGGAGTATCATAGTAATTTCCAATGGTGGTCCTTGGTTAACAAAGCACAAGTGATGCATTTGGAAGATTTTCCTTCTAGCTTAAGACCCTTGGTGCAACCTATTGATACTTGGTTTATCAATAGAAGATTGGCCAGTGTATTTGAAGTGAAGATTGGAAAGGGTAAATTATTGGTGAGTAGTTTGAATTTAGCAAACGAAAGCAATTTGGACAAACTCAAATCTACTGATGCATTAGTTGCAAAGCAGTTGTATAGCAGCTTACACCATTACATGTTATCAGATAAATTTCAACCGCAACTAGAAGTAGATTCTCAACGCATCAAAGACCTGACTGAAAAACCATCCAAAGAAATCTTTGATCCATTTACCAAGGACTCGCCAGATGAATTAAAAAAAACCTTACCAGTTAACAAGCAGTAACATGAAAGCCATCAACCTACTATTGAGTTGTTTATTTTTTCTATCAATACAAGCACAAGAAAAGATAGACAGACAGGCCTTGGCCAAAAGAAATAATGTACATGTTAATCAATTTGACTCTCTTTCTTCTCTTTCTGTGGGTAATGGTTCCTTTGCATTTACGGTAGATGCTACAGGATTGCAAAGTTTTCCAAAACAATATGAGTCTGGCATTCCATTGGGTACTCAATCTGAATGGGGATGGCATTCTTTTAAAGATACAGCTGGTTACAGGTTTGAAGAAACATTAAGAGACTATGCTTTTGATGGTAGAAAGGTTTCTTATGGAGTCCAAATCAAAGACCCCAAAAGAAGTTTGGAAGCCGGAAATTGGTTTAGGCAAAATCCTCATAGATTACAACTAGGAAATCTAGGCTTTGAGTTTATCAAAAAAGATAGAAGTATTGCTAAAATAGAAGACCTAAAAAATGTAAAGCAAGAACTTGATTTATGGACGGGTATGATTAAGAGTTCTTTTACAATTGAAGGTGAATTGGTAGAAGTACAGACACTGGTGCATCCCAAACAAGACATGGTTGCCGTAAAAGTCAAGTCAACTTTATTAAAAGAAGAAAGAATTCATTTAAAATTGGTCTTTCCTTTCCCTTCAAACGCTTTTGCTGATATGGGTGTTGATTATACCCAAGCAAGGAACCATTATTCAAGAGCATCTGATTATCAAAAGGGCGTTCTGTTTCAACACTTTTTAGATAGTACCCGTTATTTTGTTTATTTACAAGCAAGTGCTAGAAACTATTTCCAATGGACAAACCAAAAAGAACATGAATTTATAATGGGAATTGGCGCCACAGATGAAATCTCTTTTACCTGTCATTTTCAACAAAAAGAAAGGCTGTCTCCGTCACCTGATTTTGCAACAGTAGCCCAAGCCAATGAAACAGCTTGGCAAGATTTTTGGACCAAGGGCGCTGCAGTTGATTTTTCTCATTGCAAAGACCCAAGGGCAAAGGAGATTGAACGCAGAATGATGCTGTCTTTGTACCTAACCAGGATTCAATGTGCCAGTAGTCAGCCTCCGCAGGAAACTGGTCTCACTTATAACAGCTGGTTTGGCAAACCGCATTTAGAAATGCATTGGTGGCATGGGGTTCATTTTCCCTTGTGGAATAGGGCGGAGCTTTTGGAAAAATCCATGGGCTGGTACCAAGATGTTGCCCCGATGGCTTTTGCCATTGCCAAGCGGCAAGGATATAAAGGTCTTAGGTGGCAGAAAATGACCGATCCAAAAGGAGCAGAAGCACCGTCTTCTGTTGGCGCCTTCTTAATTTGGCAGCAACCACACTATATCAGTTTTGCAGAACTATTGTATAGGAAAAATCCTAGCGCCGCTACTTTGGAAAAATATCGGGACTTGGTTTTTGCTACAGCAGATTTCATGGCTGATTATGCTTCTTGGAATCCTACAACCAAAAAATACCAGTTGGGTAAGGGCTTGATACCGGCACAAGAAAGATTCAAACCTGAAGAAACATTTAATCCTAGTTATGAATTGGCTTATTGGGATTGGGCTTTGAAAACAGCACAGGATTGGCGTGTCAGGTCTGGTATGAAACGCAATGCTGGTTGGGATTCTGTGATTCAATATTTGTCTCCCTTGCCGGTGCAGAATCAAGTGTATTTATCAACCGAATCGGCCAAGGATTCTTATACCAATCCTGTTTTCTTAACGGATCATCCTAGTGTATTAGGCACGTTTGGCATGTTGCCTAACAAGGGTATGTTAGATACCAGCATCATGCGCAATACTTTTAATTTGGTTTGGAATAAATGGGATTGGAAAGATACTTGGGGTTGGGATTTTCCCATGACTGCCATGACCGCTACGCGATTGGCCATGCCTGAAAAAGCTGTAGAAGCCTTACTCATGCCTATTAAAACCAATACCTATTTGATTAGTGGACATAATTATCAGGACAATCGCCTTAGGCTATACCTTCCTGGCAATGGAGGCTTGTTAACCGCTATAGCCATAATGTGTGCGGGTTATGATGGCAATAAGATTAAGAATCCGGGTTTTCCTAAAAATGGCCGTTGGGATGTAAGATGGGAAGGTTTGCAACCCTTCTTTTAGCCATCTTTTAGTTTTCAGGATACTACAGGATAAGACTTCCTGTATTTTGGTGTAACATGCAAATCAAATGCTGTCATTTATGAATGCAAGAACTTTCTTTTTGCCCATCGCCCTTGCGGCCTGTACTTTTTCACTAACTCTTTCTGCTCAAAAAATACCTGCTAAAAAACAAGTATTGGCTTCCATGAATTTGGCCAACCAATATTTTATAGACAAGTGGCCCGATGTGAGCAAACCCATTGTAACCAATAGAGAAAGACCCAGCAATATCTGGACTAGGGCTGTCTATTACGAAGGTTTGATGGCCATGTACCAAGTGAATCCACAACCTAGTTATGTGGGTTATGCCATTCGTTGGGGGCAAGCCCATAAATGGGGTTTGCGCAATGGTATCAAAACTAGAAATGGAGATGATCAAGCCTGTGGGCAAACTTATATTGATTTGTATTTACTAGACAAACAACCCGAACGCATTCAACAAATCAAAGCCAGTATTGATAGCATGAAAAATTCAGCTAAAATTGATGACTGGACTTGGATTGATGCCATTCAAATGGCCATGCCCGTGTTTGCGCGTTTGGGTGTCATTTATCAAGACACTAGTTATTTTAATAGAATGTACCTCATGTATGCCCATACCAAGTACAAACAGGGCGGTGGGTTATTTGATGCCAAATCTGGTTTGTGGTTTAGGGACAAAGATTTTGTTCCTCCTTACAAAGAACCCAATGGGGAAAATTGTTATTGGAGTAGGGGTAATGGTTGGGTAGTAGCAGCACTGGTTAGGGTTTTGTCTATTCTTCCAAAATCTGATCCTCATTATCAAGAATATTTGAGTGATTATAAAGCAATGGTTCAAGCGTTGATTCCCTTGCAACGAGAAGACGGATTTTGGAACGTGAGTTTAAAAGATCCCAGCAATTTTGGCGGTAAGGAATTAACAGGCTCTGCGTTGTTTATCTACGGCATGGCTTGGGGCATTAATCAAGGGATTTTAAATAAAAAACAATTCCTACCCCTAGTTGTCAAAACTTGGAATGCTTTTGAAAAGGATTGTTTACACCCCAATGGCTTTTTGGGTTGGGTGCAAGGCACAGGAAAAGAGCCCAAAGAAGCCCAACCACTGAGCTATACCAAAGTGCCAGATTTTGAAGACTTTGGTCTTGGCTGCTATCTATTAGCGGGTTCTGAAATAGCCAAAATGAAGAAATAATAACATTTGTTAGTGTTGTTGGCTCTGTCAAAACAGCGTCATTTTTGATTAGTCTACTAAATAAATAGGAATATTTTTTTGACAAAAGGCCCGATGTTGTATATTTGTGCACTGTTTAAGTAGACTAATACAAGTATGAAACGCAATTTCACCTTTATACCTATGCCCTTCTGTTGCAAATGCAGCTGTTGTAGCTGACCTGCTTAAATTTGTTTCTCAAGTCAACAGAATACCATGAATACCCAAACAGAACAATATATTTCAAGTCTGATTACCCGGTCCAAAGAATTGGAGCCAGCCCCGTTTTTAAAATCAATATCCAATGAATTTCCAAATGCGGTGGTCTTTTCTTCTAGTTTCAGTTTTGAAGACCAGGTAATCACGCACTTGATTGCATCTCAGCAATTACCCATTCAAATCTTTACCTTAGATACAGGTAGGTTGTTTGCAGAAACCTATAGTGTTTGGAATAGCACACTAGAAAGGTATCAAATTCCTATTAAAGCTTATTATCCCAATCAGGATGCTTTGGAGTCATTTGTTGAAACCAATGGTCCTAATGCTTTTTATGAATCTGTAGACTTACGCAAATCCTGTTGCCATATTAGAAAAGTGGAGCCTTTGAAAAGGGCTTTGGCTGGAAATCAAATTTGGGTAACCGGTTTAAGATCTGCTCATTCTGTTGCAAGACAAGGATTAGACAAAATTGAATGGGATCAAGGAAATGGGATTATCAAGTATCATCCAATATTGGACTGGACCAATGAGCAGGTAGCTGATTTTATAGCTGTTAACAATATTCCTTATAACCCCTTGCACGATAAGGGTTTTGTAAGTATTGGGTGTGCACCTTGTACTAGGGCCATTCAACCGGGAGAAGATTTTAGGGCAGGAAGATGGTGGTGGGAAGACGCCAAAAAAAAAGAATGTGGTTTACACGAACATAAATAAAGGGCCTTGCCCAATAAAAATAGTTATGAGTAATTATAGATTGAATTATTTGGATCAATTGGAATCGGAGTCCATTCATATTCTAAGAGAAGTGGCTGGGCAATTTGAGCGTCCTGCCCTCTTATTTAGTGGTGGTAAGGATTCTATTACTTTGGTGCATTTAGCATTAAAAGCCTTTAGACCGGGAAAATTTCCTTTTCCTCTGGTGCATATTGATACCGGACATAATTTTCAAGAAGCATTGGATTATAGAGATGCATTGGCGGAAACCATTGGAGAGAAACTGATTGTACGTCATGTTGCAGACACTATTAAGGCTAAAAAATTAACAGAGCCCAAAGGAAAATTTGCCAGTAGAAATGCCTTACAAACTTATACGCTATTAGATACCATTGAAGAGTTTCAATTTGACGCTTGTATTGGTGGAGCAAGAAGGGATGAAGAAAAAGCAAGGGCCAAAGAAAGAATTTTTTCTGTGAGGGATGAATTTGGACAATGGAATCCCAAACTCCAAAGACCTGAATTATGGAATACCTATAATGGAAGAATTGACAAGGGTGAAAATGTGCGTGCATTCCCCATTAGCAACTGGACAGAACTTGATATCTGGAATTATATCAGAAGAGAAAAGATAGCATTGCCTTCCATCTATTTTGCACATGAGCGCGAAGTGTTGGAATATGAAGGGCAATTGGTAGCTATGTCTGAATTTGTAGACCTAGAGCCAACTGATAAAGTGAGCACTAAGCGCGTGCGATATAGAACGGTTGGTGACATGACTTGTACCGCAGCAGTAGAGTCAAGCGCATCAAATATTGAAGATATTATTTCTGAAATCATTGCCACTAAGACCAGTGAACGTGGAGAGACTAGGATTGATGATAAAGTCAGTGAGGCTGCAATGGAAGACCGTAAAAAGAACGGATATTTTTAAAGATTGCCCTTGGGCTAAAAATAATCAAATGGATATTTTAAGATTTATCACAGCGGGTAGTGTAGACGATGGCAAGAGCACTTTAATTGGGCGCTTGTTATACGATAGTAAGTCAATTATGATTGACCAGCTGGAAGCCATAGAAAAACAAACCAAGAACCGCGATGATGGAGAGATTGATTTGGCATTGCTTACAGATGGTTTGAGAGCGGAAAGAGAACAAGGCATTACTATTGACGTGGCTTACAAATATTTTTCTACCCCCAAACGGAAGTTCATTATTGCTGATGCGCCTGGTCATATTCAGTACACCCGTAACATGGTTACTGGTGCTTCTAATTCAGACCTAGCCATTATTTTGATTGACGCCAGACATGGGGTAGTAGAGCAAACAAGAAGACATAGTATTATTGCTTCATTGTTGAATATTCCTCGTGTTATAGTGGCCGTGAATAAAATGGACTTGGTTGATTTTTCTCAGGATGTGTACAATAATATCCTCATTGACTATGCAGCCGTTGCCCAAACCTTGGAATTGAAAAATGTGACTTATATTCCTATCAGCGCCTTAAATGGAGACAATATTGTAGAACCCTCTACCCATTTTAGTTGGTACGATGGAAAGCCTTTGTTGCAAATTTTGGAGGAAGTTCCTATTTACAATGATATCAATTTAACGGATGCCAGATTCCCAGTCCAATATGTAATCAGGCCTCAAACAGAAGCCCTGCATGATTATAGGGGATATGCTGGTAAGATAGTCAGTGGTATTTATCGCAAGGGCGATGCTATAACTATTCAACCCTCCGGAATCAGTTCTACCATTGCAGCCATTGAAGTTGGTGGAGTAGAAGTTGCTGAAGCATTTGCACCTCAAAGTGCCGTATTGCATTTAACCGATGATGTAGACGTAAGTAGGGGAGACCTGATTACCCTTACAGATAATGCACCACAAGTGTCTAATGAATTAGAAGTCTTATTGTGTTGGATGGATAGCAAGCCATTGCAAGTTGGTAGTAAGTATCAATTACAAATTAATAGTAGGTTGGTGCGCGCAGTGGTAAAAGAAGTACAGTATAAAGTGAATGTGAATTCCTTATTGCAAGAAGCAGCACCGGAAAAAGTGCAGCTCAATGATATTATTAAGGCCACTATTAAAACGGCAGCTCCTATTCCTTATGATTCATATCAACATCTAAGAGTAAATGGGGGAGCCATTTTGATTGATGAAACCAGTCATGTTACTGTTGGTGCATGCATGATTCAATAAATAACTATGTCACAAGAAGCATTTATATCAAGATTGTTCCAACAAAATAGCAAGCAGTTTTCCTTTTTTCCAGATAAGGAGTCTGCAGAGGATTTTATTGATAAGCTCTTTGAATTTTTGTTTTTACCCAAAACAGTGAAACACAAGAAAGTTGCTGATTTGAAGAAAGAGTTTGAACAATTGAAAGACCATTTTAGTGCTTTGGTGTATGATGTATTGCCTGAGTCTGGAAAAGTTGAATTGGTCACAGAGGAGTTTTTTGCGGCTATTCCTGAATTGCATGAAGAACTGATTAAGGATGCCAATACCATTTTGCAATTTGATCCAGCAGCAGTTTCTGTAGAAGAAGTGTTGGTGGCTTATCCTGGTTTTTATGCAACGGCTATTTATAGGATTTCAAATTTATTATGGAAGCTTGGCGTAAAAATTCTGCCAAGAATCTTTACTGAATATGCCCATGGAAAAACTGGAATAGATATTCATCCAGGCGCTACCATTGGAACTTCTTTTTTTATTGATCACGGAACCGGAATTGTAATTGGTGAAACAACCAATATTGGCAACAATGTAAAAATTTACCAAGGTGTTACCCTTGGTGCTTTGAATGTAAGTAAAGACAAAGCCAGTACCAAGCGTCATCCAACCATTGAAGACAATGTGATCATTTATTCTGGTGCCACAATTTTAGGTGGCGATACCGTGGTTGGTCATGATTCAGTTATTGGTGGTAATGTTTGGTTGACCTATAGTGTAGCACCCGAATCCATTGTTTATCATAAAAGCGAAGTAGCTGTTAAAGACAAACACCCAGTTACCGATGCTTTGAATTTTGTCATTTAATTTTTATAAAAAGCTGTACACAGCACCCACAATATGAAAGCAAATAATATCCTTGAAACCATTGGCAACACCCCACATGTGCGTTTGAATAAAATTTTTGGACCTAACCACGAAGTTTGGATGAAGCTAGAAAAAACCAATCCAGGTTCCAGTATCAAAGACAGGATTGCACTAGCTATGATTGAAGACGCTGAACAAAAGGGCTTGCTGAATAAAGATAGTGTGATTATTGAACCTACTTCAGGTAACACGGGAATTGGTTTGGCATTGGTTGCTGCTGTTAAAGGATACAAAATAATCTTGGTTATGCCAGAGAGCATGAGTATTGAACGTAGAAGACTCATGTCTTTATATGGTGCAGAATTTGTTCTTACTCCTAGAGAGAAAGGCATGAAAGGTGCCATTGAAAAGGCCAAAGAATTAGTAGCAGAAACGCCCAATGGTTGGATGCCCCAACAATTTGATAATCCTGCCAATACAGAAATTCATAGAAAAACTACCGCACAAGAAATTCTGCAAGATTTTCCAGACGGATTAGACTATATAATTACTGGCGTTGGAACCGGTGGTCATATCACTGGCGTAGCCGAAGTATTAAAAGCAGCATTCCCCAATTTAAAAGTTTATGCAGTTGAGCCAGAACTTTCTCCTGTATTGAGTGGTGGTGCTCCTGGCCCGCATCCGTTACAAGGTATTGGTGCCGGTTTTGTACCCTCTATTTTAAACACAGCCATCTTAGATGGTATTATTCCAGTGAGCAAGGACAATGCATTTAAGTATGCACAGGAATTGGCCAAACAGGAAGGGATCTTGGTTGGTATTTCTACAGGAGCTTCTCTTGCTGCAGTTGCTCAAAAATTAACGGAGATTCCGGCGGGTTCCAAAGTGCTCACTTTCAATTACGATACTGGAGAGCGCTATTTGTCTATTGAAGGATTGTTTTAATCAAATCCGACAAAAGCATCGTTCTAAACTTATAACTATTAAACCTACTAAAAAAGTAGACTGATAATGGCAAATCAAAAAGGAAAAGTAATCTTAGCAGGGGCCGGTTGTGGCGACCCTGAACTACTCACGCTCAAAGCAGCAAAATACTTGCAGCAGGCCGATGTAGTGATTACTGATAGGTTGGTGAGTCAGACCATTTTAGATAGTCATGTAAGGGTGGGCATTCCCATTTTGTATGTAGGAAAGCAAAATCTTAAAACGGGTTCTGCTTCTCAAGAAAATATTAACCAGTTAATACTTGAGCAGGCTTTGGAAGGAAAATTGGTGGTTAGACTAAAGGGTGGTGACACTGCTTTTTTTTCCAATATTTTGGATGAGTTGGAGACCCTGGTTCAACATGGTATTCCATTTGAAATTGTACCTGGAATTACAGCTGCTTCAGGAGCATCGGCTTTTGCAGGAATTCCATTAACAGCAAGAGGCTATAGCACATCAGTTAGGTTTCTCACCAATTATGCAAAGGATTTGCCTGCTGAAACTTACCAAGACCTTGCAAAAACCAATGATACCCTGGTTTTCTATATGTCTTCTACCAGTTTGGATCATTTGGTTGATCAATTGTTATTGCATGGGATTGATTCAAACATGCCATTGGCTGTTATTGAACAAGCAACAACACCTTTGCAAAGGGTTTATACTTGCCAGTTAGGTTTGTTTAAAGCGCAATTAAGCCATCAATTATTCTTATCTCCTTCATTGGTCATCATTGGCAAAGTAGTCTCCCTGCACCATCGATTTCAGTGGATGAATGCGGACACTACTACAGAACATTATTTTAAACCTATAAACAATAGTCTGGATGCAGTGATCCAGTAAGCTAGAAAAAATGCTAACAAAAGAAAAACAGGCACAGCTGCAAGCCTTGGTGCATAATGCTACCAAAGAAGAGCTTGCTTGGGTCAATGGATACCTAAGTGGATTATTGGGAGAAGGTTTGTCAAAGGCTTCACCCAATGTAGCTGTTGGAGGAACGCAAAAAATTACCATCGCCTATGGCACAGAAACGGGTAATTCCAAAAAGTTGGCAACCGATTTAGTAGCTATTGCAAAGCAAAAAAAGCTACTCACCAAACTGGTTAGTTTGGATCAATACCGCTTGAGCGATTTGACCAAAGAGGAATATTTTTTTACGGTCATTAGCACGCAGGGTGAGGGAGAACCACCACCTGCGGCTAAAAAATTCTATGACCATATTCATCAGAATGGTTTTCAATTACCCAGTTTAAAATATAGTGTATTGGCCCTTGGCGATACCTCTTATCCGCTGTTTTGCAAGGCAGGAGAAGACATAGACAGTCAATTAGACAAATTGGGTGGCAATAGGATTGTACCCATTCAAAAATGCGATCTAGATTACCAAACAGATGCAGAACAATGGTTTAATAAAGTATTAGATCAAGTTTTTCAGGCTGATCAATCAACAAGTCTTGCTCAGGCAAAACCTAGTGAAGCTGCGGTAAAGCCCGTTGCTAAACCTGCAGGAAAAACCATTTATCAGGGAGAAATACTCACCCATTTTAATTTGAATGATCGGGGTTCTAAAAAAGAAACCTGGCATATAGAAATAGGGGCAGATGGATTGACTTATGAGTCAGGTGATTCTATTGGTATTGTACCCAAAAATGATCCTACAACCGTTGCTGCCATTTTAAACCTAACTGATATTGACGGTGCAATTGAATTTACCTATAAATCAGTGCCTACAGCTTTCTATGATTTATTAGATGCCAAACTCAATATTGCTAATCTTTCAGAAAAAGTATTAGAAAGAGTAGGCGCCATTATTGGTCAAGATTTGAAAGGGTCTAGTTTGGATTTGTTAGGTATACTTCAAAAATTTTCCATTCAGTCAAAAGAGACTGTTGAAGCAATATTGAATGT
>JBEAPC010000210.1:0-9581 GCA_041164585.1 Bacteroidota bacterium | reverse complement strand
TTTTTACGCGTTGTTTAGTGGCGTTGCATTTATTACCAATATTGGATTACTTATTGCCCCCATAGCGCATAGGTTCTTTCATATGTTACACGCAAAGGAGATTTGATTATATTTTCTTAATTACCATGGGTTCGTATAATTTTTGCGTTACAAACTGAATATAGTCACGCAAGGCCTCAATGGCTTCTTCAGAAAAATTGGCTTTCTTGATTTGGATTTTACTGCGTAGCTGAATGGTTTGTCCCGATTGTACGCATTGAAATTCAAAAACGGCTTCTTGGCCATTCATTTGGTATTTAACAGACTTGGGCAATTTTACTACTTGATAACCTTTTTCTATTTCCAAATTCATCACATAGACCAAATTTCTGGTGTAGGGCATTTCTACCGGGTCTGTTCTATCAGGGTTGATAACTGGTATATATTCATCTGAAAAAACAGGCTCAAATACCAAGGAATCGCCCTTGGCTTTTATTTGAATCTCATAATTGATGGCAATTGGTTCTTCTATCAATAAGATAGAATCAATAGTTAAATCACTCATCTTGGTTTTCCTTCCCAAAGCTATTTGCAAAGACATACCAACTGATAACTCACCAGATTCTTTGATTTTTTGTCTGATTTTGAAAGAACCAGGAATTCCATATGTTTTGGAAATAGAACCAGTTAATCCCTGGTCATTCACCTTTAAATTAGCAATGGTCTGTTGTTCTTCTAGATAGTAATCAGCTGATATATTTAATTTACGAACCTGTTCATTTTCAATAACCCAAGCCGGCCCATTATAACATTCAGGAAGGAGTAATCCAAATCCCAGTAAAGGTTCTGCTGCGTCTAACAAAACCTTTTTGTCAACTAAATTGGCTTCTATTATCAAGTAATTGAACTTATGCAAAATGGGGTAATCAAAATAGATGGCGCCACTAGTTCTCCAACTTAACAAAACCGGATTGGCCAGAATTCCCGCTTTTCTTAGAATTGCAATCAGCAATAAATTGATGTCACTAACAGACCCTTTTTTGCTTTTAAAAATATCTTTTAAGGAGCGCCCATTGGTCAAATAAATTTCAGACTGATCCGTACATTTAAAATTATCTCTCACCCATCTAAAACAGGATCTTGCTTTTTCCTCTGCTCCTACCAGACCCTTGGTTAAATGAGCAACTGTATCTTCTAACCAATTATTTTCATTTAAATAGGCTAAGCCAAAATTCTCATAACCTAACAATCGCTCTCTAACCGTTTTCCAACCATCTATCACAGGTTGAGGAGTTTGACTGGCATTTCTAATTTCAGTCCATTGAAATTCAACGCTATTTATTTGACTGAAGAGAGTGGCACTATTCAAATCAACAGTAATTGCTGGAGCATTTCTTAGAATCCATTTTCTATCATGCATCAATACATTATAACTATATAATGCATCATGTGAAACTCCTCCAGTTTCATATCCAGCTGGACCAGCAAATTTTTTGGCTGCAAAAGATTGCATCCTTTTATCTGATGCAATTGATTCAAGTGGAATAGATCCTAAGCGAAGTGTTGTATAGCCAAATATATCCGGTATAGAAACACTGTACTCACTATACAAACAGGGGACTGTTGTTTGAAAATCCCAACCCCTTAAATTGGAAACATAGTAGGATTGAATGGAATAACTCATATCAACAATACAATCTTGAGAATAGGTAATAGACCTGCCAATACTATTTCCCAATTGTTGATTGATGTTTCTTATTTGCTCTTTGGTATCATATTTTTTTTCGGATACAGCCCCATTTTCTAAATAGTAGTCTGTTATGTCAAGAGTCAGTAATTTCTCTGGCCCCTTGTCCCCTTTTTCTAAATACAGGATCAGATCATCTTCCCATGTATATCTTAATTTTCTGATCAAGACCCTTTTATGTCTTTTGTAAACCAAACTAAATCCTCCCTCATCATTCCCTATAAATTCCGTTCTGCCAACATCTGCCAGCACCACTACTCCTACGCTAGAATCAGTAATTGCAGTTTTAAAATCCGCTTCGGTTACCTTCTTAAATTGATAACTGGATTTTTCTTGTGCCTGCAACACTTGCAAACAGCAAAAACAACAACATAATATGAGAAACCTATTCATAACTTCCTTGGTAAATAAACGAATTAGCAATAAAAGGATTAAGGAGTTACAATTTGCCGGGGGAGCAGTCCATTTACAGGTATTTGTAATAAAGACCGATTAAAGATAATAGAACTAACTATTTTCTCAAAATAAGTCAAGTTATCATCCTCCAATACACGAATCTCTTTCAGTAAAAAGATTTAATTAGTATTGCAGTCATAACTACCAAGCAGATTTGAGCCAAATTGAACAATATACCCGCATTGTAAAAAACACCGCCCAGTCCTTGGGTTTTGGGTATTGTGGTATTGCCAAGGCAGAACAATTGGATGAAGACGCCAGAAGATTGGAAGCTTGGTTAAATCAAAATAGAAATGGGTCTATGCAATACATGGAAAACCATTTTGACCTCCGGATTGATCCGCGCAAATTGGTGCCTGGGGCTAAATCTGTGATTACTTTATTGCAGAACTATTATCCTGAACAAAGACAAGGGGCGGATGCACCAAAGATTTCAAAATATGCTTATGGCAAGGATTACCATGAAGTCATTAGGGCCAAACTGAAGCAGTTTTTATTGCAATTGAATCAGCAAATTGGCAGCATTCAGGGAAGAGGATTTGTAGACTCAGCCCCTGTGCTAGAAAGGGCTTGGGCTGTAAAATCTGGGGCTGGTTGGATTGGCAAAAATGGGAACCTCATAAACAAGCAACAGGGCTCTTTTTATTTTATTGCCACGCTAGTGGTGGATTTGGAATTGCTATATGATGATCCTTTTGCCAAAGACTATTGCGGTACTTGTCATAAATGTGTAGACGTTTGCCCAACCAATGCCATCTTGGAAAACAAAGTAGTAGATGGCAGTAAATGTATCAGCTATTTTACCATTGAATTAAAAGACCAGCTGATTCCAGATCAAATGAAGGGGCAATTTGACAACTGGATGTTTGGGTGCGATAGTTGCCAAGATGTATGTCCTTGGAATAGGTTTAGCAATCAACACCAGGAGCCTGGCTTGAGCCCCATTCCAGAAGTTTTGAATCTTTCAACGGCCCAGTGGGAAGACCTAACGGAAGACGCATTTAAAACCATTTTTAAGGACTCTCCTATTAAGAGAAGTAAGTGGTCTGGCATCATGCGGAATCTCCAATTTATCAAGAATTAAAACAACTGCTGTTTGTAGGCAGTTAGCAAAAAAAAGAGACCCTCTTTCAAGGGTCTCTAGAATCTATACCATCTTACCTAGTTCATTAGAATGTTGGGTCAGCAGGTGTGTTTTTGTTGTTATCTCTTTCGCGGAAAGGATAAGGGAACAAATTGCGCTTACGTTCTGTAGTAGCTCTTCCAAATCTGCGCATGTCTTCTAGTTTCAAACCACTCATGAATAATTCAATACAACGGTTGCTATAGATTTGGTCTAATAATTGGGCCTGGGTAAATGTCCCTGTTAAAGCTGGCAAACCGGCTCCTACAGCAAATGGATCTGAAGCAGCCGTTTTGGTAACCACTTTGTTTAACTCTGTTAAGGCATTGGCCAAATCATTGTTTCTGGCATATACTTCCGCCTTGATCAAAGTAATTTCACCTGACAGATAAACAGGGAAAGCTGTTGCAGATGCTGCACCAAATCCTGCAATTCTAAACCTTGGAGCAATGGTTGGGTTGATGCTGGTATAAAATGCAATTCTTCTATCAGTGGCAGCAGGTGCTAATCCAACAGGCAATCCAAATGTGGAATCCACGGGTTGGAATACGTTGTTGGTAGAAGTAGCTGTTTCAAAAATAGGATTCAAGCTCACCGCATCATAGTTCATGGTGCTTCTCTTGGTTAAGTCTACTGCATTGGCAGCAGTTAATGCCAAGGCATTGTTTCCAGAAAATAAAGCATAACGCGCTTTGAGTGCTTGTAAGGAATTAACAATGTCATTACCTGCAGGTATGTTGGCAGTAAAGGCAGCGCTAATAGCATTGGCACTAATAGTAGCAAGTGCCGCATCAATAGTGGCTATAGCCCTAACAAAGCCTTCTTTTCTATCTACAAATGTGGCATTGGCACCAACAGCTGCTGGTACTTTTTCCCAATACATGGCCATTGAACCCAATGCTAATGCTTTGTACAAACTGGCATAACCAATGAGTCCACTTGCATAGTTCTTGTCATTTAATTTTGAAGCACCATCAATTACATTGTTAGCATCATACTCAATCTTATTGGCATTGGCCCAAATATTGGCCAAAATAGAATTGGTACCGTCTACTGATCCACCACCAACACTCAATTGGTATTCGGCGGTATTACCAGCATTCAACAAAATCAATTCACCAGTAGTAAATCCATTTGCTGCTACAATATTGTATAATGATCCTGCACGGCCTAAAGCATAAGTTCTTTGTAAACTTACCGCCACGCCGGTCAATCCTGTTGCGGATGAAAACACCTGATCAGATGTTGCCGCATTGGGGTTGGTATAATTCTTTTTACAAC
Source organism: Bacteroidota bacterium (assembly GCA_041164585.1). Taxonomy (GTDB): domain Bacteria; phylum Bacteroidota; class Bacteroidia; order Chitinophagales; family Chitinophagaceae; genus Sediminibacterium. Next base: position 4,995 of record JBEAPC010000210.1, on the reverse strand, counting down.
CCGTGGAAACCAACATCACAGATGCTGTTCCCATCAAGAGTAAGCTATGTTTGAATATATTTTTCATTTCTTTTGGTTTTTGGATTAGAATTTAGCTTGCAGACCTACACTGAATGTTTTTGGAATGGGAACAGAACCAAAATCAATTCCACGTAGAATGGTACTTTGTCCACCTGAATTCACTTCAGGATCATATCCTCTATAGCTATCCCATGAAATCAAGTTTCTTCCACTCAAGGTAAATGTCAAATCACTAAAGCCTTTGAGTTTACCAAAATTGTAGCTAAACGCCAGTTCACGTAATTTGGTAAAGGATCCATCTTCTACCCTCCATGCTTCAATAGCATAGATATTATTGATGTATCCACGAGGCAATTGTCCACGCTGTTCTTGTTCAGCAATCAAACCATTACCAACACCTTGACGTGTACGGAAATCGGCATTAAATACATCCAATCCTTTTACCGCGTCAATCTGAATGCGCAAACTCATCTTTTTATAAGTGAATTCGTTGGTCAACGTAGTGGTATACGTAGGATTGGGGTTACCAATAATCTTACGCAAAGTAGTACCAGTTGGTAATCCAGCTGCATCACGAGATGTACTATAAACCAAAGGACTTGTTTGAGTTCCTTTTTCAATTTGCAACAATCCTGCAGCATTTTTAACAGGATTTCCAGCAGCATCTACTGCAAAGAAAGTACCATAGAATACGCCAATGGGTTGTCCTTCTAAAATAGATACTGGAGCACCCGCATTGGTACTTAACAAAGTAAGTGCTTGACCAATATTGATAGCTTTATTTCTGTTTTGGTTATAGATACCAGTAATGGTCCAGCTAAAGTCTTTCTTGCTAATTGGCATTGCTGTCAACATCACTTCAAATCCTTTGTTTTCCAAAGAACCAAAATTGTCTAACAAAGTAGAGAAACCATTGGTTGGAGCAATTTGGCGTGTAATCAACAAGTTGTTTACTTTCTTATTGTAAACGTTCACAGACAAACTAATGCGGTTGTCTAAGAAACCCATATCAGTACCAAATTCAAATTCTGATTGGCGCTCTGGACCTACGTTTGGATTGGCCAAACCAGAACTAGAACCCAAAGATGTTCTACCCACATAAGAAGTAGAAGTATAGGTGTTGAATCTTTCGTAAGCACCAATACCAGTTAGGTTTCCACTCTCACCATAAGCTGCACGAATCTTAAACAGATTCATCCACTTGCTAATGCCAAGCTTATTCCAATAATCTGCTCCAGAAATTACATAGCTACCGCTCAACTTACCATAAGTTTGGTTGCGTTGGTTTTCTCCAAATACAGAAGATCCGTCTACACGCAAAGCACCTGTTACAAACAACTGGTTACGGAACTTGAAATTCTGTTGTACAAAAGCACCAGATACAGAAATTTCACTGCGTTGATCATTACCAGGCAATACAGTTGAAGCACCATTTACGGTTTGTACAAAGGGTGCTAAACCGCGTCCTTGTAACAAAGAGTAAATACCTTTTTCATATTGCTGAGAGAATCCTATCTGAGTAGTTGAAGCCAAGTCTTTAGTTATGCTTGCATTATAAGTAGCATTCAAATCATGGTTAATGGCAAAGAAATTATTATTAGCATTACTTGCATAACCATTCAATGTTGGATCAAGTGTTAGTCCACCACCCCAGAATGCGGTACTAGCATTGTATGCAAAAGGCGGAATATAAGTAGTTCCGTTTTGAGCATAGTTGTCAATACCCATGGTATAGTCAATGGTCAAATTCTTGATAGGACGAAGTTTCAATCCAAAATTGGAAATGACACGGCTCACCATTTGTTTCTGCTTAATGTCTTCAATCACTGAAACGGGGTTTACCCTTCCACGCTCACCCACTGCCAAGATATTACCCAAAGCATCTCTTTTTTGGATATCATGAAAATTGGCAATAATGGTTACAGAGTTCATTGGAGAGAAGAAACTATTTCCATCAGGTTTTTCATTGGCAGTGCTATTGATATAGTTTAATCCAATGTTTGCAGAAATCCATTTGTTGAAAGTCTGTTCAATATTGGCTCTAAAACTATAGCGCTGAAAATCTGTGTTCTTCACAATACCTTGATTGTAGAAATAAGATCCAGATACATAGTACTTGGTCTTATCATTACCACCTGATACAGATACATTGTTATCTGTTCCTGATGCATTACGGAAGATATAATCTTGGTAATCATATCTTGTAACATTGGTAGTATTGGTTAAAGCAGGCGTTAAGATATCTTGGGTTTGTGCACCTGCACCATCTGTTGGTCCACCAAACTTAGTAGGAGACTGGTTTACACCAATTTTCTTGCGCAAACTGCTATTCATATAGCTAGTAGAAAAGGAAACAACCGGCGCACCAGACTTACCTTTTTTGGTAAAAATCTGCACCACACCCGCATTTGCACGGCTACCATAAATAGCGGCAGCAGCTGCACCATTCAATACTTCTACGCGCTCAATATCGGCTGGATTAATATCTACCAAACGGTTCTGTCCAACACTTCCCACAAAATTCTGTCCATCATAACCACTTTGGGTATTGGTTACCCTATTGGTACTATTGTTGACAATAACACCATCTACAATATATAATGGTTCTGAAGAAGAAGAAATGGTACTGATACCACGCAAACGAACAGAGATTCCGCCCGCTGGGTCACCATTATTCTGGGTAATTTGTGCACCCGCTGTTTTACCTTGTAAGGCAGCCAACACGTTGCCACTTCCACCCTTGGTTAATTCTTCTCCTTTAACAGAACTTACATAAGAACCCAATTGTCTTCGGGTTGTACCCTGTGAAGTACCTGTTACAACTACTTCATCTAATTTGGATACTTCTTCAGAAAGTACTGCATCTACTGTATAAGATTTTGCTGCTCCTACAGTAAAAGCTATTTCTTTTTTCTTAAATCCAACACCTTCAAAAACAAGGCTATAATTGCCTTCTTTTAAAGCAGCTGAAAGACTGTAATTACCAGTATTATCAGTAATAGCACCAGACTTGGTTCCTTTTACCATTACTGTTACGGATTCAGCAGCTGCACCAGAGGGTGCATTTACTTTACCCGAGACCTTCACCTGTCCATAGGCATAGGCTCCAATCATTTGTAAGGCCAATAACAAACAGAACCCAATCCATTTGCCCGGCCATTGTTTTTGTTTCATACTCATATATCAGGGTTTATAGTTTACAAAATTTCTATGCCAGTATTGGCATAGGCTTTAAACAAATCAGCTTGATGATCCATTTCCGTAATCAAATAAGCTACTTGGTTTATCTCACAAATTTTTAATTTTTGACAAGTGTTCATCTTCTCAGTAATGGTCAATACTGCGGTCTTAGACGCTGCTTCTACCATGGCTTTTTTTACTTGCACCACGTCCCAATCATTATCTGTTACACCATTTGTCAGATCTATAGCATTGACCCCTAATAAGCAGAGGTCGGGTTTAATACTATTGATTTTCATAATTGCTTCTCCCCCCACCGTAATCTGCGAACCTTTGGAAATTTTATCGCCAATAAAAATGACTTCAATATTAGGATGCTTGGCATATTCGTAAGCAGCAGGTATACTTCCGGTAAAGAAAGTAGCTTTTAATTCGGGGGGCAAGATTCTGGCTAATTCAATAATGGTGGTTCCTCCGCTGGTTAATACAAACATCCCATCCTTTATTAAGTTTAAAGCTTTGTTGGCAATAATCTTTTTGGCATCAAGTTGGTAAATATCTTCTCTAAGAAAGGAACTATGAAATGATTTTGAAAGCGCCCCTCCATGTACTTTAATCAGCTTATCGGTATTGGACAATTCCATCAGGTCTCTGCGGATGGTATCTTCAGATACCTGCATCTCCGTACTCAAATCCGAAGACAGTACCCGATTGTGGAGATTGATTTGTTTTAAAATAAAAGCCTGACGCTCTCTTTTTAACATGAAGCAGCAATTAGGCATCTAATATGTGCCTTTTTTTGCGGAAATGGAAATATTTTACCGCATTTTTTTGCATTTATTTGCTTGTTTATAGCATTTCAGTGTTTTTCACGCACAAGATTGAACAAATCCTGCGGCTTTTTGCAGCAACCTGTATTAAGGATTGGAGTTGGCCAAATTTACTGCTGGTTCTCGGCCCAGTGTTTTAGGTTCAATAAGTTTTGTTCCATCATGGGACCTAAAATCTTATCATTCATAAAAGAGCCCAGTTTCTCCCAGGGATACCATTTTAAATGCTGCTCAAATTGCCACTGCACGGTTGATACTGTAGTACCGGGATGACTAATTAATCGCATGGTGCTTTTTTGTATTGCACTGCTATTGGTTTCCCAATTCATAACAACCGTACTATCGGTAACTGCTAATACAGTAACAATGGAATTACCCAATTGGGCTTTTTTGGCCGATTCAATGTTTACATTATTGGAACGCATGCCTTTTACCCAATAAACCCATTGGTTTAAATCTGAGACCCGGTAGCGGATGCTATCTAATGGTGCATTGATATCAATGGCCCTTGATACTAATACCGTTGAGGGCATGAGGATAGAGAAAAATAGCATGAGCACAAATAAGGCTACTACACTTATAAAAATCAGTTTTATAAAACGCATATTATTCCCACTTAAAGGTTTTAAAAGCCACTATATATACTACCACTATCCAAATGCCTATAACGCCAAACTCTTTCCAACAACTGGCCAAACTAGCTCCTTCAAATGCAATATTGCGCATGGCATTGTTAAAGTGCGTTAGCGGCATAATTCTGCAAATGGGTTGTAACCAAGAAGGAAAAGCTTCTATAGAAAAAAAAGTACCAGCTAATAAAAACTGAGGAAGTGTAATCAAATTGGCAAAGGGAGGAATGGTACTTTCATTTTTGGCTATGCTACTGACAATGAATCCAAAACCCATGAACAAAATCAAGGAAACAAAACTCAATAACATGATCTCCATAAAGGTTTGAAAACCG
>JBEAPC010000209.1:0-4538 GCA_041164585.1 Bacteroidota bacterium | reverse complement strand
CAGTTAAAACAAACCATTAAATCATTGGATGCTGTTTTGAATAATATCAATACTGTATTTGACCCTTCCACCAAGAATAATTTACAAGCAGTCATAGCTAATATGAATCAGACAACGGCTAGTTTGCAAAAGTCTGCTGTTTCTATTGAGAACATGTTGCACCAACAGTCTGGTACTATTACACAGTCTATGAACAACGTGAATAGTTTTACCAAAAACTTGGCTGACAATAATGAAAAGCTGAGCCGGACCATGACCAACGTAGAGAAAACTACCGAGCAATTGTCTAAAACAGATTTAGAAGGAAGTGTCAAAGAATTAAAAGCGGCATTGACCAAATTAAATACCGTTATGGCCAAAGTAGATTCTAAAGAAGGATCTCTGGGTATGCTAATCAATGACAAAACTTTGTACAATAATTTGAACAATACCATGCGTAGTACCAATATTTTAATTGATGATTTGCGCATGCACCCCAAACGTTATGTCAATGTATCTGTGTTTGGAAAAAAAGACAAAACAGGACCATTGATGCAACCCCTGGCTGATTCCACCAAGACATCCCAAAAATGAGTTGGTCCCAGAAATTAATTCTTTTAGTGTTCTTTACGTTGTGCGGCTTTACGGCTATGGCACAAAGGAATCCTGTGGATACGGTTGTACCAGGAAAGCAGATTGATATTCTGAAAGCAGACCGCTACAATGCGGTAAAAGTAGATAGCGTTACCAACCTAATTTCTCTTGGAGGCAATGTACTGGTAAAACAGGAAAACACTTTGTTTTATGCCGATAGTATTGTGATCAATAGTATGCTCAATACCTTAGAAGCTTTTGGCAATGTACATATCAATGATGCCGATAGTGTGCATACTTATGCTCAATACCTCAAGTACCAAGGAAAAGAAAAAAAAGCCCAACTACAAAAAAAGGTAAAGCTCACAGATGGCAAAGCAGTTCTCACAACCGATGACTTAGACTATGATGTAACCCTAAAGATTGGGGTATATAGAAATGGCGGAAAAGTAGTAGACAAGAAAACAGTACTCACTAGCAAAGAAGGCTATTATTATGGCGATACCAAGGACGTGATCTTTAAACAAAAAGTACGTTTGGTAGACCCCGAATACAAAATCAATACCGATACCCTTCAATACAATACCAATACTGATATAGCTACATTCACCTGCCCTACAGTAATTCTAAATGAGAAGCGCACCATTAAAACAAAAGATGGTTGGTTTGATATCAAGAACAAAAAAGGGGTTTTGCGTCAGCGTTCTGTCATTGATGATAGTACTTATACTTTCACCGCTGATGATATGGCTTTTGATGACAGCACTGGTATGAGTGAATTTACCGGCAATGCGGTGTATAGAGGAAAGGACAGTACAGAAGGTTATGACTTAATTGCCAATAATATCAAGACCAATAAAAAGAAGTCTGCTTTCTTGGCAACACAAAAACCCCTCTTATTGATCAAGCAAAACAGGGATAGTATTTATGTAAGTGCAGACACATTGTATTCTGCGCGACTATCAGATTTGATCAAGACCAGGAAAGTGCCTACCATCAGGGATAGTAGCATGCACCAACCACTGATCAAGACAGGACCAGATAAGGAAAAGGAAGATAGTAGTACGGATAAATTCATAGAAGCATTTTATCATGTACGCATTTTCTCAGACAGTTTACAAGCCGTGGGCGATAGTCTTTTTTACAGTATGCAGGACTCTACTTTCAGGCTGTTTAAAGAACCCGTAGCATGGGCGCAGAGTAATCAGATTAGTGGAGACACTTTGTATTTGTTCTTGGCCAATAAGAAACCAGAAAGACTTTATGTTTTTGAAAACGCTATGGCCTTAAACCTAGCCGATAGCAGCAGCAAGGACTATTATAACCAACTAAAAGGCAATAGCATCAACGCCCTGTTTAATGATGGCCAAATCAATTTAATGCTTGCCAAAGGCAGTGCAGAAAATGTCTATTATGGTCTTGACGATTTTAAACGTTTTACGGGTGTCAATAAATCAGAAGCAGATATTATTGAGATCAGTTTTGATGATAACAAACCCCAAAAAGTGGTTTTTAGAAACAATTTGATTGGCAACTCCTACCCCATGCGGCAGGTGAATCATGAAGATTTAAAACTGCGTAATTTTAAATGGCAGGAAGACCGTAGACCCAAGAGCAAGTTCCAGATGTTGAGTTATGACAATTAGGGGTAGTAAATCTCTTTTAGCAAATTATTTATCTTGTAGCCATGAGTGGATTTTTCAAAACATACCTGATTAACCCCATCAACCATTTTATGCACGATAGCAAATCTGTAGGCATTATGCTGCTCGTTTGCACGGGTTTGTCTTTGTTGATTGCCAATTGGGACTGGGCTGCACAAAGCTATTTGCATTTCTGGCATTATTCTTTTTCTGGACTAGACCAACACCATGTTGAAATAGGTTTTCTATCCCTACCCAATTCTCCTCTTTTGTTCATCAATGATGGACTAATGGCCATCTTCTTTTTCTTGGCTGGCATGGAAATCAAAAGAGAAATGATGGATGGGCAACTGTCCTCTCTCAAACAATCTCTATTGCCCGTATTCGGAGCTATTGGAGGCATGCTGGCTCCTGCCATAGTTTATGGTCTATTTAATAAGGGACAAGAAAATATTCATGGTTGGGCTATTCCAACAGCAACTGATATTGCTTTTACTTTAGGCGTTGCTTCTTTGTTGGGCAAACGTGTTCCCATGGGATTAAAAATCTTCTTAACAGCCCTGGCCATTATTGATGATTTAGGAGCCATATTAGTGATTGCCCTATTTTATGGCAGCCATTTGCAGGTTGGCTATTTATTAGGGGTATTGATTTGTGTGGGAATCATTTATTGGCTCAATAAAAAACAGGTTGCTTTTGGAATCTGGCAATTTTTGCTTGGCATCTTGCTTTGGTATTGCATGTTTAATTCAGGCATTCATGCTACTGTAGCTGGTGTTATTTTTGCCTTCTTAGTGCCTGTAAAACATTTAAGAAATTTTGAATCAGGCATTCATTTACCGGTTTACTTTTTAATCATTCCGCTTTTTGCTTTAGCCAACACCGCCATTCCTGTTCCAGCCAATAGTTTTCAAGCATTGGATAGTCGCTTGGGTTGGGGCATTATTCTTGGATTGTGCTTGGGGAAACCATTGGGAATCACAGCTGCCTGTTATTTCTTGGTTCAAAGAAAATGGGCGGAACTTCCAGAAGGAATTACTTGGTATAAAATTATAGGTGCAGGTATTTTAGCGGGTATTGGATTTACCATGAGCATTTTTATCTCAACACTAGCATTCAAAGAAGTAGCCGTTCAAGACATTGCTAAAATATCGGTTTTATTGGCTTCCATGATTGCCATTATTGGGGGTTATTGCTGGTTTAGGTTTGAGCCAAAGAAGAAACCCTTTCTAAAAATTTTCGAAGGTTCAAGTGTTAGTAATCAATCCAATTAATTGGAATTGGCGTCTTCTTTTTCCATCATCAAGAATGCTTTGATAAAGCCATCTAGTTCTCCATCCATCACAGGACCCACATTACCTACTTCAAAATCGGTACGGTGATCCTTGATCATTTTATAAGGATGGAATACATAAGATCTAATCTGAGAACCCCATTCTATTTTTTTCTTTCCAGCATTGGTAGCATTAAGTAGTTCCTGCCTTTTGCGTAGTTCTTCTTCATAAAGCCTACTCTTCAACATCTTCATAGCCAACTCTCGGTTCTCACCCTGCGTTCTGGCCTGTTGGCATTCAATAATAAATCCACTTGGTCCGTGTTTTAAACGTACTGCAGTTTCTACTTTATTTACGTTCTGACCACCACTACCACCACTTCTATAAAAAGCCCATTCTAGATCGGCTGGGTTTACTTCAATTTCAATACTATCATCAATTAAAGGATAAACAAAGACAGAAGCAAAAGAAGTATGTCTTCTGGCATTGCTATCAAATGGAGAAATGCGCACCAACCTATGTACCCCACTTTCTGCTTTTAAAAACCCATAAGCAAAGTCACCATCAAACTGCAAAGTGGCACTTTTAATCCCGGCAGCGTCACCGTCTTGATAATCCAATTCCGTCACTTTCCAGCCCTGTTTCTCACCATACATGCGATACATGCGCAAAAGCATTTGAGCCCAGTCTTGGCTCTCTGTACCACCTGCACCGGCATTGATTTGCAATACAGCTGGCAATTCGTCTTCGGGTTTATTTAAAGTGCTTTTGAATTCTGCTTCTTCAATCAAGGCAATAGCTTGATGATAACCTTCACGGGCTTCTTCTTCAGTAGCATCGCCCCCTTTCCAAAACTCAAATAGAACGGCAAAATCCTCTACGGCACCCTCTACCTGTTGGTATAATTTCAACCAATACTCGTTTACCTTAATTTCCTTAACAATGGCTGTTGCCCGCTTATTATCGTCCCAGAAGCCTGGAGAAAGCGAAAGCTGTTTGTCGGTATCTACTTTATATGTGCGGTTCTCAACGTCAAAGAAACCTCCTC
>JBEAPC010000208.1:0-12012 GCA_041164585.1 Bacteroidota bacterium | reverse complement strand
GGGCTTGGATTTGATGAAGGGTGAGCCCTTTGATTGTCCCACCAAACCATTTGGTGGTGACGATGATTATGTTTGGAACCCAGACGGCAAACACCTGGTTTATGTAACCAAGAAATCCTATGGTACGGCTTATGCGGTGAGTACCAATACGGACTTATATGAATACGAAATCAGTTCAGGCACTACCAAGAATTTAACGGAGTCAAACAAGGGATATGATATTGCACCTTCCTATAATGACAAGGGAGAACTGGCCTGGTTACAAATGAAAAGAGATGGCTTTGAAGCGGATAAACAAGACTTGATTATTTGGGATGGAGTTAGTAAACAGAATTTAACCGCTAGTCGCGATGATCTACATGTGGAATCTTTCAAATGGAGTGAAGATGGCAAAAATTTATTTTTTATTGCTCCACAAAAAGGAATGGTGCATTTGTTTCAAGTAACCTATCCAGGTAAAACCAAAATGCTACCCGTAATCAAACAATTGACCAAGGGTGAATTTGAAGTAAATAGTATTGTTGGACAATCCGGTAATTTATTGGTGTTTTCCAAAGTAGATTTTAACCATGCTTCAGAATTATTTACACTTGATCTAACGAATGGTCAGGTTAAACAACTTACCCATGTCAATGATGCACAATACAAACAGATTGCTCAGGTAAGCGCGAAGTATCGTATGGTTACCACAACCGATAACAAACAAATGCCTACATGGGTAATCTATCCTCCAAATTTTGACCCTTCTAAGAAATACCCCACCCTGCTATTCTGTTTGGGAGGCCCTCAAGGAACCATGCCCCTTTATTCCTTTAGATGGAATTTTCAATTAATGGCTTCTCAAGGATATATAGTGGTGGCACCAGATAGAAGGGGTGTATTTGGTAATGGTACCAAATGGACAGAGGGTGTGAGTAAGGATTGGGGTGGACAAGTGATCAATGATTATCTCAGTGCTATTGATGCAGTTTCAAAAGAGACCTATGTAGACAAACAAAGGATGGGATGTGTAGGAGCCAGCTTTGGCGGTTTCTCTGTATTTGCATTAGAAGCCTTGCATGGTAATCGTTTCAAATCCTTTATTTCTCACGATGGTATTTTTGACTTCAGAAGTATGTATGGCACCACGGATGAATTATTTTTTGAGAACTTTGAAAAAGGCGGCAATTACTGGGATAAAAATAATGCTGTAGCACAACGCTCTTACAAACAATCTCCTAGTGAAATGGTATCCAAATGGAATACGCCCATCATGATTGTCCAAGGAGGAAAGGATTATCGCGTATCCATTGAGCAAAGCCAGCAGGCTTTTCAAGCGGCACAATTGAAAGGAATTAAATCAAAATTGCTGTATTTTCCTGATGAAAATCATTGGGTTTTAAAAGCACAAAACGCGCTAGTTTGGCACCATGAATTTTATAAATGGTTGGATGAAACCCTTAAATAAAAAATCTGCATCATCATACTACTGACACAGATTTAAATAAATATTGGCATGTAAAAAAGCTCACCCTATTTCAGGGTGAGCTTTTTTATTTGTTATAATTTCTAGCACCAAAAAGCAAGCTACCAATTCTAATAAGATTGCTTCCGTTTTCAATGGCTAGTTGATAGTCTCCACTCATCCCCATAGACAAAACAGAAAAATCAATATTGTCCGTTCTATGTTTTTTAAACGTTTGATACAAACTATTTAAGTAAGCAAATTCTGGCTGCACTATCAATGGATCATCACTAAAAGAAGCCATGCCCATTAGTCCTTTAATGATGATATGTTTCAATGCTACAGCGCCATCCAGTGCTACTTGTAACTCTGCTGCATCCATCCCAAATTTGGTTTCTTCCTTTGCAATATGCACTTGCAATAAAACAGGAATCACCCGATTATTCTTGGCTGCTTGCTTATTAATTTCTACCAATAATTTAAAACTATCCACCCCATGAATCAAGTGTACAAATGGCGCAATGTATTTGACTTTATTAGACTGCAAATGACCAATAAAATGCCAATGAATATCTTGGGGCAAGGCAGCTGCTTTATCTACCAATTCTTGCACATAATTCTCTCCAAAATCTCTTTGACCCAATTGGTATAATTCCTGAATATCTTCTTGGGGTTTGGTTTTACTAACCGCAACCAATGCTACTTGCTTTTGATCTAAGAAAGATTTAATCTCCTGGTATTTTTCTATCGCTACGGGCATAAAAGATAATTGACGGTAAAGATAACCATTCAACCGCTCTATAAAATAGGAATCAATCAAAGCATTGTACAAAAAAAGACCCGGTAAATTACCGGGTCCCTTGTGCTAGCAATCGATTATTTTAAAATGGATCTACTGATCACAATTCTTTGTACTTCACTTGTCCCTTCATAGATCTGGGTAATTTTAGCATCGCGCATCAAGCGCTCAACGTGGTACTCTTTTACAAAACCATATCCACCGTGTATTTGAACAGCTTCAGTAGTGGTCCACATAGCGGTTTCAGAAGCATATACTTTAGCCATAGAGGAACTAAGGGTATAATCCATTCCATTATCTTTTTCCCAAGCAGCTTTTAAACAAAGTAAACGGGCAGCTTCAATTCTAGTAGCCATATCGGCCAATTTGAATTGGATAGCTTGGTGGTGCATGATTTCTTTTCCAAATGCTTTACGTTGTTTGCTATATGCTAGGGCTAATTCATAAGCTCCGCTGGCAATTCCCAAGGCTTGAGAAGCAATTCCAATCCTACCACCTGCCAATGTTTTCATGGCAAATTTGAAACCAAAACCATCTTCCCCTATCCTATTTTCTTTGGGCACTTTTACGTCTGTAAACATGATGGTATGGGTATCGCTACCGCGAATTCCCAATTTATTTTCTTTGGCTGCTACGGTAACACCTGGCCAGTTTTTTTCAACAATAAATGCATTGATGCCATGGCTTCCTTTGGCAACATCGGTTTGTGCAATTACTAAATACACTGATGCAGACGATCCATTGGTAATCCAATTTTTGGTGCCATTAATTAAATAATGGTCTCCCATATCTTCAGCAGTAGTTCTTTGTGAAGTAGCATCGCTTCCAGCTTCTGGTTCACTTAATAAAAAGGCACCGATATATAATTCACCGTCTTTTTTACCTTGGGCAATGGGCGTTAAGTATTGTTGTTTTTGGGCTTCATTACCAAATTTCTCCAATCCCCAACAAACCAAGCTATTGTTCACACTCATACAAACAGAAGTGCTAGCGTCTACCTTACTAATTTCTTCCATAGCTAGTACATAACTGATGGTATCCATGCCACTTCCACCATAATCAGGACTGGTCATCATTCCCATAAAACCAAGATCCGCTAATTGCATAACCTCTTCTTTGGGAAATCTTTGCAACTCGTCTCTTTCAATTACCCCTGGCTTGCATTGGTTTTGTGCAAAGTCACGGGCCGCTTTCTGGATCATTAAGTGTTCTTCTGTCAATTCAAAATGCATGTCATTGGATTTTGGGTAAAAATAGGAAAGGTTTGAATACCTAACAAATGTTAGTTATCGATCTTATGTCATAATCCTCAGATTTTCTTGAACCAAATCATGTCCAGGTCAATTTACCCTTTTATCCAAGTTACCTTTTTTGCATTTTTTTGAGCCAATAATGCCAATTCGGTTGCCCTAAAACAATGCCATTGGGTCATAGCCGTTTCGGTTCTATTAACAATATCATCAACAAATAATTGCCCAAATGAAAGTACCACATCATTACAATCAATATACTTTGTTTCCTTATTTGTAACTAAGTACAAATGATTACCACCTTTATGTCCACTTGCTATATCTATATTTTTCCTAATCTCTATATAACCTTCTGTACCAAGAATCGTAAGCCTCCCATCGCCCCAGCTACCCAATCCATCTGGCGTAAACCAATCCACCCTGATATAGCCCATTCCTTGATCACCACTTACCATCACGTCACCAAAGTCTTCAAAATTGGGATATTGAGGATAATGTACATTGGCAACTTGCGATGAAACTATATTCGCGTGACCACTTCCTGTAAAAAATAAAAATTGGTCAAATTGATGGGATCCAATATCTGTGATAATCCCTCCGTATTTAGCTTTATCAAAAAACCACTCAGGTCTGGATTTGATACTCATTCTATGGGGACCCAGCCCAATGGTCTGAATTACTTTTCCAATAACTCCTGCTTTTACTAATTCACCAGCTTTTACGGTTGCTTTATTTTCAAAACGCTCACTATACATGATAGAATAAATACGTCCAGTTGCTTTTTGAACTTTTTTAACTTGTTCCAATTGTTTAAGAGTAGTAATTCCGGGTTTATCTACTAGATAGTCTTTCCCATGCTGCATTACTTTAACTCCTAAAGGGGCTCTTTCAACTGGTATTCCCGAACTCAAGATTAATTGAATACTGTTGTCTTCTAATACTTCTTGTTCAGACCTCGCCAACTTGGCCTCTGGAAATTGTTTCATAAACGCCGCCACCAATTCGGGTTCCTTGGCATAAATCCAAACCAATTCACCCCCACCCCTTTTCACAGCTTCTGTCATGCCATAGATATGGTTATGATTGATATTAATCACACCAAACCTAATTCTGGTTGCTACTTTTAAACTTGCCCCATTGGCATTTGCCTTGGCTTGAATGCCTGTTAGCAAAGCCATGCCTGATGCAACAGCACTATTTTTTAAAAAATCTCTTCTATTTGATAACCCCTGTTTCATTTACAAGCAAATTGTTTGTACTAATTTAAAACAAAAATCACTAGCCTTTTCAACTGAGAAAGAAAGATTCCTATATCGATTTCGTATATTGGGCAACGCTCAAAACTGCCATATGAATCATTGGAAAATCAAAGTCTCTCTTTTCCTCAACTATTTTGTATTTGCCTTGCTACTCAATAGTGTAGGAACTGTTATATTGCAAGTGCAAAATAATTATCAAGTCAGTGCTTCATCTGCAAGCATTCTTGAGGCATTCAAAGATTTAAGTATTGCCATTGCCTCTTTTTTTATTGCTTCCTATATTAACCGTATTGGCTATAAAAGATCCATGTTATTGGCTCTGGCATTTGTGGGTATAGGTTGTTTGATCATGCCCTTATTACCCAGTTTTTTAACTACAAAATTGCTGTTTGCCATTACAGGTGCCAGTTTTGCCATGATCAAAGTGAGCGTGTTTGCAACCATTGGTATTATTACAAAAGATGAGAAAGAACACGCAAGTTTCATGAATTTCATTGAGTCTTTTTTTATGGTTGGTATTCTTACAGGCTATTTTATTTTCAGCGCTTTTGTTGACGATGCAAATCCAGCATCTAATTCATGGTTAAAAGTTTATTATCTATTGGCCGCTTTGGTTGTCATTGCCTTTTTACTCTTATTATCCGCACCTTTGGACGAATCTAGTGTTCACAAAAACAAGGAAGAAAAATCAAATGATTATCAAGAAATGTTTCAATTAGTACTATTACCTATTGTATTAGTTTTTGTGGCCAGCGCATTCGTTTATGTATTAATAGAACAAAGTATCATGAGTTGGCTTCCTACTTATAACAGTAAGGTCTTGCACCTGCCCCAATCATTGAGTATACAAATGGCTAGTATTCTAGCCGGAGCAACTGCTATTGGTCGCTTTCTTGCCGGATTGGTTCTTAGAAAACTGAATTGGTTGCTGGTATTGACCACCTGTTTAATATTGGCAGCTGCATTAGTCATAGTGGCCATTCCATTAGCCAATAATGCTGATACATCCCATGTAACAGGTTGGCTTGATGCACCAATTGCCACTTTTATTTTTCCATTAATTGGTTTTTTACTTGCCCCTATCTACCCTGCCATCAACTCGGTCATTTTATCGGCATTGCCCAAGAAAAAACATGGTAATATGTCTGGGCTGATTGTCATTTTTTCTGCTCTTGGGGGTAGTACTGGTTCTTTGATTACGGGATATATTTTCCAACACAATGATGGTAAAACAGCTTTCTATTTTTCTTTAGTACCAATTAGTTTATTAGTACTATTACTTATTGGTTTTTACCGAATTCAACAAAAATCTTTATCCAATAAAGTCTAGCAATGCTACAATTAACGCAAGTGTATCAGTTAGAAGAATTGTTTGACTTAGTACAATCCTCGCAAATTTTGGAAGATGGCAAGTCGTTTGTGGATTGCATACCCCTTCTACCTTTAGAACAGATTAATGCAGTATTTGAACAAGAAAAATCTACTCCTTCCTTTTCTTTGAAAGACTTTGTAGCAAAGTATTTTCAATTGCCAACAATGGTAGGAACTGACTATGAATCAAATAACAATTTAAGTCTTCCAGAAAATTTAGCTCAGCTATGGCCTGTACTCACAAGAGAGCCTGTGCAAGAAAATAGCTCCATCATTCCTTTGCCAAATAGATATATTGTACCGGGTGGTAGATTCAGAGAAGTCTATTATTGGGATTCCTACTTTACCATGTTGGGTTTAGTTATTCAAGATAGGATTGACTTAGTTCAAAATATGGTTGACAATTTTGGGTATCTAATTCAAACCTTTGGACATATTCCAAATGGTAATCGTCAGTATTATGTTAGCAGGAGCCAACCTCCTTTTTTTGTCTTGATGGTTGAACTTTTAGCCAATGCAAAAAAGGACGATGCAATATTAATTCAATACTTACCCTTGCTTGAAAAAGAATACCAATTCTGGCAAAAAGGTCATAGTACCATGGAAAAAGGAGTAGCATTTGAACACTTAGTTTGCTTAACTCAAGGTCAATGTTTGAATAGATATTATGACCAAGAAACAATCCCAAGACAAGAAAGTCATGCTGAAGACAAGCATATTGCTGCTGCTAGTTCTAGAGATAAAAAAACTGTTTTTGCTGACCTAAGGGCCGGAGCTGAAAGTGGCTGGGACTTTTCTAGTAGGTGGTTTGCAATAGGGAATGATATTTCCAGTATTGAAACCACAAATATTCTTCCTGTAGATTTGAATTGCTTAATATGGAAAATGGAAGATTCTTTATCAAATTGGAACTTAATAGCTGGTAACAAAAGAGCCTCCATTCAGTATCGCCTTTTAGCTGATCAAAGAAAAAAGGCTATCCAATTATATTTTTGGAACACTGAAATTGATTTTTTCTGTGATTACCATTTTTTACATCAAACATCAACCGGAAAAATTACTGCTGCAGGATTATACCCATTATATTTTGGACTAGCAAGTCCTGATCAAGCCAAAGCAGTAAGTAAGGTCACTGAAAAACAATTATTATATCCTGGAGGTATTGTAACTACACCAATTTTCTCTGGTCAACAATGGGATGCTCCTAATGGTTGGGCTCCTTTACAATGGATATCATTTAAAGGACTAGAACAATATGGATTCCATGAATTGGCACAAAGTATTGCCAAACGTTGGCTAAAGTTGAACTACCAAACTTTTTTAGCAACTGGTAAAATGATGGAAAAATACAATGTTGTTGATTTAAATGAATTAGCAGGTGGAGGCGAATATCCTGGTCAAGATGGTTTTGGTTGGACCAATGGAATCTATCTTGCATTGAATAAAGCAATAGAAAATTGTTAAACTTTTCTAAAGACCAAAGGTTATGCTTTAGACTTTCGTCAGATTAGCAAAACCCTTCAATATGAAATTGATTAAACTCAGTATCCTACCACTAGCAGTTCTATTAATTAGTTTTGCCTGCAAAAAAACCGCAACTGATACTAACACAAGTACTGGAACCGCTACCGTACCAGAAGTATACAAAAAAATCTATGGTGCTACCAGTATCAGTTCAGATGGCACTTTTCTAACCATCAAAACCACGGGTACACCTGACCACAAATCTATTTATTATGCTACCAGCAATAGTTTGTACGAAAACTTTTCGGGAACCACTTTTGGAGGAAGAACTTTTTCCAAAAATCCAAATAGCATTGCTGCTCAAACCCTAACATTTAAAATCCCTTTAAATCCGGCTGTTTCTAGTAATCATGCCAGTACACCTCTAGGTCCAATTGGAATCTCATTAAATGGAGTACCTTTTTACAATCAATACGCAGGTCCAAATTTACCACTTACCAATGAAGCCAATAGTTTTGACCAGTATTATGGACACCCACAACAAAGTGGACAATACCATTATCACGTAGAACCAATTTACCTAACTACTGTAAAAGCAACTAAGTCTTCTCTTTTAGGATTCTTATTAGACGGGTTTCCTGTATATGGTCCAATGGAAAATGGCACATTAGTAACCAATGCCATGCTGGATGCATATCATGGGCATACAACCGTTACTACAGATTATCCCAATGGTATTTATCATTATCATATTACTGATGCAGATCCATATCTCAACGGTTCTGGATATTATGGAACAGCAGGAACTGTAACCCAATAAGATGAAAATAACTCATTGCTATCTTTTCTGTTCTTTCCTGTTTGCATTGGCTTGCAAACAGGAACACAAAATAGCTCCAGTATTATCAGCAAATCCAATTCCACAAAATTGGTTGTTGTTAGAAGACAGTGCTATTATTTGGCATCAAGACAGTTTGTTTTATAAAGGACAGCCCTATTCAGGAAAAGCCTTTAGTTTATTTGCCAATGGCGATACAGCTATTTACAAAGAATTTTGGAATGGGTTACAAGAAGGTATTACCAGAAGATGGCATCCTAATCAACAAATGGCAGAAGACCGTTTTTATATAGCTGGAAAAAAAGAAGGAAGACATAGGGCTTGGTGGCCCGATGGTAAACCCCAATTTGAATTTCAGGTACATGAAGATGCTTATGAAGGGGAATTAAAGGAATGGAATAGTAAGGGTCTTTTAATTAGACAGTTCCACTATCAAAATGGCCAAGAACAAGGTAGCCAGCGTCTCTGGTGGGATGATAGTACTGTTAGGGCCAATTATGAAATTAGAAATGGAAAAAAATATGGTTTAATAGGCGTTAAACTTTGCAAGAACCCTTATGATTCAATCAAATAAATATTCATTACTCATTGCTTTAATATTGATTTTAATAGGATGTAAGCCAAGTCCTCAACCACTTGGCTTACCCTTTATTAGCAAACCTGATTTTACCCCTGAGTGGATTGAAAAAACGGATGCTAGGTATGATAGTATTCATCAAATTCCAAGTTTTCAGTTTCAGGATCAAGACGGTCAGTTGATTACTGAGCAAACGGTTTCAGGTAAAATCTATATAGCCAATTTTATCTTCACTAGTTGTGGCAGTATTTGTCCAAGAATGACAGAAAACATGTCCATTGTTCAAAAAAAATACCTTCAAGACAATGAGGTTTTAATTTTGTCACATTCTGTAATGCCAGATAGAGATAGTGTTCCTGTTTTAAAAAGTTATGCCAACAATAAAGGGATTATTTCAGGAAAATGGTTTCTATTAACTGGGAACATAGACAGTATTTATAGAATGGCAAAGAAGGAATACTATGCGGGTGAAAGGATTGGCTATTATGGCAATCAAAAAGATTTTCTACACACAGAAAACTGCATGCTCCTAGACAAGCATAGAAGAATCAGAGGCATTTATAATGGCACTTTACCTTTAGAAATGGAAAGGATGATTGAGGATATAGAAATATTAAAAAAAGAAGTTGACTAGAGATATTTTTTCTGAAGATTATATAAGACCAAAGAATCCATCGCATACAATTTTTTGGTAGTGTCTTGTAAAAAATGTCTTTTAAAAGATTGTATTGCTGCCCTATTGTCTTTAACATCATAACCAATTATCCTTAATGCAATAATGGGATTGAATCCAGTTGGTACGGTGTCTAAGTTATTATCATACCATAACCCAAATCCTTTATCAGACAATGTTTTCCATGGGAATCTGAAATTGGGGTCATTTTTCCTAGTGGGTGCAATATCCCCGTGTCCAATAAAATTGGCGGTAGGGATTCCATAATTATTTTTCAACCTACTTAACAAGCTAATCAAACTTTTGATTTGCAAACTATCAAAAGGTTCAAATCCATTATTATCCAATTCAATGCCAATTGAGGCTGAATTAATATCCACCATATTACCCCATTTGGCATTTCCCCCATGCCAAGCCCGCATATAATCATTGAGCATATGGTGAATGGTTCCGTCCTTACAAATCACATAGTGCGCACTTACTGCAGTCTTGGTCATGGTGAATGTTTTCAAGGTTTGCTCGCAGGCATTTTGTGCTGTATGATGAATGATGACAAAATTGGGTTTGCGCAAATTAAAATTGGTTGTCCCTACCCAATAAGGCGCCTGTTTAATGGAATCCGTATTCCAATTATCTTCTGGCTGGGTACTGATTGTCTTTGCCAAAGTTTTACTTTGATTCTTGTAGGCTTTATTGGTGCTTGCATATGGGTTGCGAGAACAGGCCCAAGCGCCTACTAGTATTACAAGAACAGCAATATTTAACAAGACTGATTTCATATATACATATAAAAAATGCCGGCATCTACATGATGCCGGCATTGGATGAATAAATTAATTGGCTTTCCAAGTATTGTTAGCAGAATTCATATCAGGGAAAGAATGGTCTGGATCAATCACCACTTTTTGAATAGTTTCTGTAGTATTCAATTTTACTTTCCAACTTGCATTATTCTGCCAAATTTCAACTGGCAGTTTTTTCCTTTCTGTTTTGCCAGAGGCAGTGGTAAATTCAATGATCACAGGCATAGCCAATTGGTCTAGATTTTCAATAGTAACTAATGCACCATTTTTGGCATCATTATTTACATAATCCACTTTACTTACCGCTTGATCCAATTTATAGTTCTCTAAGAACATTCCTCTCCAGAACCAAGCTAGGTCTTCTCCTGCCCCATTTTCAATACTTCTAAAGAAATCCCAAGGAGTTGGGTGTTTGAATTTCCAATCGCGGATATATTTTTTGAATGCATAGTCAAATCTATCCTCACCTAAGATTTGTGTGCGCAATAAGGTTAATGCATAACCCGGTTTCATATACAACTCAATCCCAATATTGCGTTCTTGTAAAACATCTGGGGTATTCATCAAAGATTCAGAAGTTGGTCCAAACAAGAAACGAGCATATTGGTGCCAATCAATTTTAGCATCTTTGTATTCTCCTTTGTTAAAATCATCTCCTGCCAAAGTATTGATAAACGTGTTAAAACCTTCATCCATCCATCCGTATTTGCGTTCATTACTTCCTACAATCATAGGAAACCAAGTATGTCCAAATTCATGATCGGTAACACCAAATAATCCTTGAGTTTTTGCGGTAGATCCACAAAATACAATCCCAGGATATTCCATGCCACCAATATTACTTGCTACGTTAGATGCAACTGGATAAGGAAATTCCAACCATCTTTTACTATAGTTTTCAATACTTCCTTTGGTATATTCTGTGGCCCTAGCCCATGCTTTTTTACCATCAGATTCTTCTGGATAAACACTGGTAGCCAAACATTTTTTTCCGCTTGGCAGGTTAATCTTTGCCGCGTCCCAAATAAAGCTTTTAGAGCTTGCCCAAGCAAAATCTCTTGCATTGCTAATAGCATACTTCCAAGTACAAGTGGGTTTTGCGGGTCTTGAAGCAGGATCCAACACTTCAGCTGCGCTACGAATCATTACGGTACTATCGCTTGTTTTGGCTTGGTTAAATCTTTTTAATTGAGTTGCAGTTAGTACCTCTTGAGGGTTCAACAACTCACCTGATGCAACAACTATATGAGATGCAGGTACTGTTAAGCTCACTTCAAAATCACCATATTCCAAATAGAATTCACTAGCACCCAAATAAGGTAGGGTATTCCAACCTTGAACGTCATCAAAAACACAAAGCCTAGGATACCATTGCGCTACCGCATAAATATTACCGTTCTTGGTTTTTAAGATTCCAGTTCTGTCAGACCCGTATTCAGGAATCACATAATTGTAATCAATCTTAATAGAAACTGCACCAGATTTGGCAGCCAAAGCTTTGTTCAGTCTTAATTGCATTCTGGTGTCATTGATC
>JBEAPC010000207.1:0-7047 GCA_041164585.1 Bacteroidota bacterium | reverse complement strand
CGTTGAATCTTGACCAAGTAGCTTTGTTTTTATTCCACCAAGCAACTACTTTATCGGCCATCAGCTTTCTATCCTTTTTTAAGGATTCTGCAGTAGCAACCTTATTCCACGTTATTTTGATATTGCCATTTTTACCATCTGTTATTTTCATGGATGAAGCATACCCGAAATCAATAAAAGTTAACGATTCTATTACATAGCCAGCTCTGATAGACAACCAATCAAAGTTGTAAGGAATAGTTCCCACTTTAAAATGTCCTTCGTAGTTACCAGTGGCCAAGACCGTGTAAGGGTCACCAGGATCTGAATCGAGTCTGGTAGTATTATACAAAAGCGATATTAATTTTGGTAATGCCAGTGTTTGATAATTTACCAACCCAGAAGTAGCATCTTCTATATCATGATGAAAACGCAACCCTTTTAATTTTACAATCAATTGATCAATTTCTTGCGCTTCTTTTGTTGGCGCTATTGTTGATTGACTAAACGTACTTGTAATTGAATAGAAAAAGAATAGAAAAGCGGTATAGATAATTTTCATTGTAGTAGGAGTTTATGCTATGAAATTGAGTGAAATTATTGGAAGTTTTATTTCAATTTGCTTTTATGTAAGCTTACACCGGACAATTCTGATGATAGTCAATCAACTCAATATTGAGTCTCTCAAATTCATAGCCCTTGTAGTGTACCGCAATTTCATCCAGCACGGCTTCTACTTCTTCCACGGTATTAAGTGTAACCAAGCGGCCCCGGAATTCTTTGATATTTGGTAGGCCTTTTAAATAATTGGTATAGTGTCTGCGCATTTCATAAATACCTGCAATGCCACCTTTCCATTCAAAGGATTTGTGTAAGTGTTTTTTGCATACAATGATGCGTTCTTCTAATGTGGGTGGGGCCATTACCTGGCCCTTTTCTATAAAGTGTTTGATCTCTCTAAAGATCCAAGGATATCCAATGGCTGCGCGTCCAATCATAATTCCGTCTACCCCATAGCGGTCTTTGTAAGCTTTGGCCTTTTGAGGGGAATTAATATCGCCATTGCCAAAAATGGGCATCTTGATCCTGGGATTGTTTTTTACTTTGGCTATCAGGGTCCAATCTGCTTCTCCCTTGTATAATTGGGCACGGGTTCTTCCATGAATAGACAGCGCTTTTACGCCTACGTCTTGTAATCGCTCGGCAACTTCTTCAATATTCAAACTATTATTGTCCCAGCCCAAACGGGTTTTCACAGTTACTGGAAGCTTGGTGCTTTTCACAACCGCTTCTGTTAAGCGAATCATTAAGTCAACATCTTTTAAAACTCCGGCCCCTGCTCCCTTGCTCACTACTTTTTTTACTGGGCAGCCAAAATTGATGTCTAACAAATCGGGGTTCACCGTTTCTACAATGCGGGCACTCAATGCCATGGCGTCTTCATCGCCCCCAAAAATCTGAATCCCAATGGGTCTTTCGTAGTCAAAAATGTCCAATTTCTGTCTGCTCTTGATTGCATCCCTGATCAAGCCCTCACTGCTGATGAACTCGGTATACATTAAATCTGCTCCATTGTCTTTGCAAACGGCCCTGAAAGGAGGGTCACTCACGTCTTCCATGGGCGCTAATAAGAGCGGGAAATCGGGTAATTCTATATTCTCTATTTTGACCATGAAACCTTTGATATTGCTTTTGGGCGATTTGAATTGATTCTGGCCTGCCTTTTATCCTTTAACTTGCAGGGGCATTGCACAAAAATGCAAATTTACAGGCTTATTTTCAGTTTTATGCAGCAAAGGTCTATTCCGCTTACATATCCATTGCAATTTGCCATTTTGTTGGGTTTATTGGGTCTGGGCATGATAGTTGGAAATTTATTGGTTCTGTCATTGGGTTCGGTGATGATGCACCTACCTATCAACCAAGTGGCCAAAGCCCTTACCCAACCAGGTCATTTACAAACCACCCGTTTTTTAAATACCCTTGCCAGCTTTCTGGTATTTTGTACACCAGCCCTTATTTTAGCTAAGATAGTAGACCCAAAACCCATGCAATGGCTTGGTTTTAATAAGGTTATGTTGCCAAAGCAATTGCTTTTAGTGGGTTTAATTGGATTTACAGGGTTAATAATGAGTGGGGCTTTGGGAGAATTAAACCAGAACATTCCGCTTCCTGCCAAATGGTTGGCCAAGGCAAAAGAATTGGAAGCCAGTTACAAACAATCCATGATGGCCATGATTACCATGAAAACGGTTTGGGATTATTTGTTGGCCATGTTGGTAATGGCGGCAGCCCCCGCTTTTTTTGAAGAAATCTTATTTAGGGGTGGATTCCAACAGATTTTAATTGGATGGACCAAGAGCCCTTTTTGGGGAATCTTGATTACCAGTATCCTGTTTAGCGCCATCCATTTCTCCTTTTTTGGTTTCTTACCTAGAACGGCCCTGGGCTTGATCCTAGGTTTTGTATTTTACTATAGCCGTAATATTTGGATGAATATTGCCATGCACTTTATTTACAATGGCCTGATTGTAACCCAGCTCTATTTTGCTGGATTAAAGGGGAAGAGCGTTGAAAAAACCATGGATGAAAATATGCCCCTTTGGTTGGGTGTCTTTGCCATTAGTGCGGTATTGGTATTGATGCAAATGTTCCGCAAGGAATCCACACTTGCCCTATCTTTGGTATCCAACAACCAACCAGCAACCCATGCAACAGTGGAAGAAAATTTTTAGCACACGCAATTACGCAGAAGCCAGTATTATTCAAGGTTTGTTGGAAGAAAATGAAATACCCGTTCAGGTATTAAACAAGCAAGACAGTAGTTATGTGAATTTTGGGGATATAGAAATCTATGTTCCAGACCTGCTTAATGAAACCGCAAAGCAGATTATCAACAAAACCATTTTAAACTAACTGCACTTTTCTAACCATTAGATTTTCAATTATGGCTTTTAATATTGCAACATTTAAAACAAGGGCACTTAGTGCCGTATTCTTTGTAACCATTATGTTGGCTGGATTGCTTTGGAATCAATGGAGTTTCTTAGCGCTCTTCTTAGTTATTCATACTGGTTGCTGGTGGGAGTTCTATAAACTGATGGACAAAATTGATCCCAAATTTCAGCAAGTACCCGCCTACTTACGTTATTTGGTCATGGCCTTAGGAGTAGCTTTTATGTTTTGGATGAGTAGTCCCTTGTCTTATCCACTATGGGCTTCTTGGAACCTACATGATCTGGGATGGTACCTGATTTTAGTTATTGGGGCATTAACCCTCTTGGCAGGATTGATCTCTTTTAAAAAATTAAGTCTTGATAGTGTCTTAAGCTTGGTGGCAGGTTTCTTATATATCTCATTGGCTTGGGCTTTAATGGTAAAACTGCGTGGCAGAATCACCGCTGGTTTTCAGGCCGATTTAGGATGGGTGTTGCCCATTATTCTGATTTCATCAATTTGGATTAACGATACCATGGCTTATATCACGGGATCTTTGTTTGGTAGAACGCCCCTGTCTAGTGTTTCACCCAAGAAAACCTGGGAAGGTACCATTGGTGGAATTATTCTTGCTGTGATGGTGGTAAGTTATGGGGGTCATGGTCTATTTGACCTGCCCTTTAGACCCTTGATTTTCATTTCTCTACTTGCATCAGTGATTGGTACGTTGGGCGATTTATTAGAGAGTAAGATCAAGCGCATGGCGGGTGTTAAAGACAGTGGCCAAATGATGCCAGGACATGGCGGTTTTCTTGACCGATTTGATTCACTATTATTGGCAACCCCCTATGTTTGGATCTTTGCCGACCTGTTTTTATAAATCAATTACATTTGCCCCTCAATATTTGAAACATGACCATACACAGAGAAGGATATCAGACCATTGGCATTGCCGCATTGGTTTTTGGTGGCATTAACCTTGCATCTTTTACTTTTTTAAGTGCTAGCCTACCCTGGGTGGCCATTTTGATCTTTTTCCTAACACTGGCTGTATTTCTGTTCTTGGTGTCTTTTTTCAGGATGCCAAACAGGGTTCATACCATTAACCCCAACCAAATCATCTGCCCTGCCGATGGTAAAGTGGTGGTGATTGAAGAAGTAACTGATGTAGAATATTTTAAAGATCGAAGGATTCAGTTGAGCGTATTTATGAGCCCTGCCAATGTGCACGTAAATCGTAACCCTGTAGATGGAGAAGTAGTTTATAACCAATACCATAAGGGTAAATATTTGGTGGCTTGGCACCCCAAGTCTTCTACAGAGAATGAGCGTTGGAGCGTGGTGGTAAAAAATCCACACGGAGAAATTTTGTACAAACAAATTGCGGGTGCATTGGCAA
The DNA here is from genome assembly GCA_041164585.1 of Bacteroidota bacterium. Classification (GTDB taxonomy): domain Bacteria; phylum Bacteroidota; class Bacteroidia; order Chitinophagales; family Chitinophagaceae; genus Sediminibacterium. The sequence continues at coordinate 2,732 of JBEAPC010000207.1, read as the reverse complement.
AGCGGATTTGTAACTATACCAAGGTTGGCCAACAGGTAAAACAAACCGAAGAGTACGGGTTTATTAAGTTTGGAAGCCGTGTAGACTTGCTTTTGCCTTTGAATGCCAAAATTAACGTGGAGCTGAATCAGGTGGTAAAAGGCGGGGTGACTGTTTTAGCAACCTGGTAACAATATTTAATATTGATTTAGGTATATTCACAATTATAAAACAAAGACATATGAAAAAAGTAATTGTTCTGGCTACTGCCGCTTTCCTGTTTGCAGGTGTTGCAAATGCTAATTTCTGCGAGAAAGGAAAAAAATGTGAAGGCAAAGAATGCAAAAAAGACGCCAAAGGAAATGGCAAAGAATGCTGCAAAAAAGAAACTAAAACAACCACAGCTAAAGCTACTCCTAAGCCAAAAGCTTAATGAGTTGGTTGATACTATTTAAAAGCCTCCTTTTGGGAGGCTTTTGTAGTTATAAGATGTTTTCTAATTCTTGTAAATGTTCAATGGTATAAGTGGCTTTGATCTTGGGCACTACTTTTAAATGGTTGACAAAAATAGTATCCAAACCTGCGTTCATGCCACCCTTGATATCGGCGTCTTGGTTGTCTCCAATCATGATGCTTTCTTCTACTTTAGCACCAGCTTTTGATAAAGCGTAATCAAAGATCTCTTTATTGGGTTTGAGACTATTGCTGGCTTCAGAAGTAATTACTTGTTGAAAATAGCTAGACATGCCACTTTCTCTGATCTTATTGTGTTGTACGTTTTCAAATCCATTGGTCACCAAGTGCATCTGATAACCCTTGGCTTTTAGGTATTCCAATATTTCAATGGTATAGGGGAAGAGTCTTTTTTTATTGGGTAGTCCTTCTAAAAACTGCACGGCCAATGTTCTAGACAGGGGTTCGTCTGCAATCTTAAATTCCAACAAAGAAAGCCACATTCTTTTCCAACGTAGTTCTTCCTGTTTAATAAAGCCCTTGGTATACCTATCCCATAATCTTTCATTGTGATAGCTATAGTGCTTAAAAAAGACTTCAAAATCACTCACGCCACGCGCTGCTAATTGATTGGTATGAAAAATATCTGCTAAGGTTTCCTTGGCATTGGTTTCAAAATCCCACAAAGTATGGTCAAGGTCAAAAAACAAGTGACGGTATTGCATGCCGCAAAATACGGACTAAAACTAAAACAAGCTTTTCCATGAACCAATTGGTTCAATAAAATGTTCGAACTTAGCAGATAGAAATTAGAACCATGAATATTATTGTAACAGGCGCATCAAAAGGAATTGGAAAAGCCATTGTGGAAGCATTTGCCAAAGAAGGGCACCAATTATTGGTATGTAGTAGGAGTGAAGTGGATTTGTATGCACTAGTAGGGGCAGTGATGGAGCAATATCCCAACGCAGTAATCAAGGCCAAAGCTGCGGATCTTGCAGTAAGGGAAGAACTAGATGCTTTTGCTGCCTGGTGTTTGCAATATGGCAAGCCCGATATCTTGGTTAATAATGCGGGTCAGTTTCAACCTGGTTCAGTGTATAATGAAGCTGAGGGTTTATTAGAACAAATGATGCAAGTAAATCTGTACAGTGCCTACCATTTAACCCGCGCCATTTTACCTGCCATGATGGAAGCCAAGCAAGGTCATGTATTTAATATTTGTTCCATTGCTTCTTTGCAAGCTTACGCCAATGGTGGTGCTTATAGCATTAGCAAATTTGCCATGTTAGGTTTTAGCAAAAACCTGCGCGAAGAAATGAAACCCCATGGCGTAAAAGTAACGGCTGTTTGTCCTGGTGCTACCTTGAGTGCAAGTTGGGATGGATTTGAAATAGATCCTGCACGCATCATGGAAACAAATGATATTGCTAAGATGATGGTTGCTGCTGCAAGTCTATCGCCGCAGGCAGTTGTAGAAGATATTATTATGCGTCCTCTGTTGGGAGATTTATAATTTAAACATTTTCCAAAGCCAATAGTACCTGCCAAGCAGCATCTACATGGTTGCTATTCAAAAGCTCCGCTGCATAGTGATGCAATTCTTTTTCCATCTCGTTTGGATTCACGCTATAGTATTGGATAATGCTTTTTAAGCGCTCGTCTTCAAAAGCAGGATTCACTTCTGGCAAATCATGCACATTGCCTAGTAAGCCCAAATGATTACCTGTTAGAATAGTACTATTTCTAATGCCTTCTGGTAAACTGTCTATGCCAATCCCCAATTTAGTATTGGGTTTGTTTACTAGAAACATATTGGCTGGTTCCACTTTGCAATACCAGTCTCCACCAAGTCTGGCTACCAAATGCAATTGGTGTTGGTCAATTTTTCCATCGCTTCCAATGACGGCATCAGCCACGTGCATACAAAGTACTTCTGCAATCACCAATTGACCTGCGCCTGCTTGCTCTCCCAAACTTTTTACTTCTAGCACTTTGCATTCTAGTTGAATTTTGGCTTCCGCTACCATGGCTGGTTTTACTAGGCTTGCAGGTGTTTTGGTAAAACCTGCTTTCACAAATTCATCCACCCCTTTTGGAAACTCACAACTGGCCAAACTCATTTGTTGCACCATGTTATAGTCTACCATATTAATCACCACTTCTGGTACTTCCAATACATTTTCTAAAGTATGTTTTAAGGAGTTGTCCCTTCCCCTTCTTGAAGGAGAGAATACAACCACTGGTGGGTTGGAAGAGAAGAGGTTAAAAAAACTAAATGGTGCTAAATTCTGATTACC
>JBEAPC010000206.1:0-3204 GCA_041164585.1 Bacteroidota bacterium | reverse complement strand
GTTAGAAAGTGCTATCCATAACTGCAAATCAGCATAAATGAGATTGGGGTAATTGGTTGGAATTCCACCCAAACGGTCATAGTCTTCAGACCTGAATACATAGCCTGTAGCCATCACACTGATTTTGTCTTCTAAACTTAAAGCTAAATAAAGATCAGCCGAAAGCCTTTCAGGAAGTGGTAAACAGGGTTTGATGGTATTTCCTTCAGCATCAATATAATTAAAATGGGTATGGTATAAACTAGCTTCAGGGTCTTCCTGAATCATGGAGCTTATCAGTTTCAAAAAGTCTTTTGACAAAAGGTCATCATAACCCAGAATGGTCATGAATTCTTTTTTTGTAAGATCCTTGATCCTTCCCCAGTTTTCTAAAATGTTTAAATTTTCTGTAGATGCTTCAATCCTGATTCTTGGATCTTTTAAAGCAATCACTGCATCCAATGCCCCATCTTGGTTACTGGTATTATCTGCAAGAATGATCATCTCAAAGTCATCATGGGTTTGCAACAGGGCACTATGAAGACATTCCCTTAAATAGGTTTTGCCTGTTTTAAATGGTATGATAATGGAAAAGCCTGGCATGCATTAATTTTTAGAACAGAGATCAATCATTCTATTAATGGCAAATCCACGAAGACCCATCATCTGTAATGCTTTATTGGTCTTTAAGAGAAAATGCATTTCTAGTTTTTCTACCAGATTTTTTTTGGAAGGCGTTGCATCAAATGAGGGTTTGCCCGTCATCTTAGGCTTTGGTGCTGGTCTGGGTGTTTTCTCAATCACAATTACGGAATCGTAAAAATGAATGGTATTGGCCGTTTTGGTAAACTCAGTTACTTGCAAAGAAGCCTGTTCTGAATGGTGTGCATTAATCAGGTCAATTAAGTTTTTGGCATATTCTGTAAAACTTCCTTGGCGCTTATGCCCACCCCCATAAATATTCCAATAGGAGGTATGGGTATCTTCACACAAATAGACGCCATTGGGTTGTATATGCTGGAACAAATGTTCAAAACTGATGCGTTGTTGTTCCTGGGTATGACCACCATCGTCAATTAAAATGTCAATGGGCCCAGTTTGTTCATAGACTGTTTTCAAGAATGCAGGGTCTTCTTGAGAACCAATCAGCACGTGTATGTTTTCTTCTTCCATGGTTTTGCACCTTGGATCAATATCAATTCCCCAAATAGTAGCCTTAGGTCCAAAATATTCCTTCCACATTTGCAAGCTGCCACCATGTGACACCCCTATTTCTACAATAGTAATGGGTTTGTCTCTAAAGCGGCTAAAATAGCGGTCATAGATATCAAAATAGTGTTGGTATTTGTGCATCAGTCTTTGTTGATTCTGCTCAAAATACTGTTCTAGTTGGTTCATGCTTTATTTCTTGCAATGGTGATTAAATGGTGGGGTGCGGAAGCTTGTTGCCATTCCAATTCAAATCCGGCCCATTCCAGCATTTGAGCAACTAATTGTAAGCTAAATACGTGGTGGTGTACTGCTCTATTTTCTAAGTTGAGCATCGTCCTTTTCTCAAGGTCTTGTTTGGATTGGAGAAAATGGTCTTTGCTAAAATCATGAAGGGCTATTACTTCTTCAAAATGCGTGGTATCTGATTCTGGCGTATTTCTTTGATAGTCATCTAACAAGTGTTCAAAAAGGGTGTAGGATCTTTTTATATCAAAGGTGTTTTCTTTGTCAGGTAAGACCAATGCCAATTTGCCGCCGGGTTTTAAAATGCGCTTCCAACCCATAATGGCTTTTAATGGATTGGCTACATGTTCTAGTGAATGACAAGACAATACAAAATCATACTGCGCATCATTTAAGAAATCTAATTCAGATGCTTCTGCAATGTATTGATAACCCGTTTTATTCTTGTAATAGTGATAGTGTTCACCTTCTTGGAGTTGACCTTCCCAAATGGTAGCATTGCTAAAATTGACACCATCTACACGCTTGGCAAATAAGTAAACGGGCAATTGCCCCTTTACCTTGAATAAATCACTGGGTCCGCCAATTTCAATGCCGTTTTGGTTCCTAAATTGCAAAGCATGCCCAATGAGTTTGCGTTTGTTTTTCCGTTTCAAATAAGAGATCCCAGTAATAATATAGTCCTTGATGGCCATGTTCTTTCTGTTGAATTGGCGGCAATTTAATCATAAAATGGGTGGACCTATCAATTGCTTGTTATTTCCCGTCATTTTAGCTTTCTGCCTTGGGTTTGTTATCTTCGCCGGGTACAATATCTAAGCATGGACAAATTGATGGGAGTGGTTATCCTGTATCATCCTGATACCAATGCGCTAATGGTGCATCTCCATAGTTATTTGTCTTTTGTAGATCATTTATTGTTATTGGATAATAGTGAAAGCCCCTCTTCCAGTTTGGAAGAAGCTTTAGCCAAAGAAGCTTCTAATAAAATTCAGTATCGTCATTTTGGAGAAAATCGGGGGATCGCGGAGCGATTAAACCAGGCTATTGAATCCGCCCAATCCCTGGGTTATCGCTATTTGTTAACCATGGATCAGGATACCGGATTCCAACCCGGTCAAATGTTGCAGTATTGGCAAAAAGTGCAGAATAATCAATTAGACAAAGTGGTTCAGTTTGGGGCTAATTGCCAACCGAATTTTACACCCATAAGTGATATACCCCAACAGACCAATAACCTCATAACTTCTGGTACAATACTAGACCTTTCCCTTATTGACCAAATTGGAACTTTTGATGAGGCACTGTTTATAGATTTTGTAGATACGGAGTTTTCTTTTAGGGTGGTAGAAAAAGGCTATCGAAATTTGTTGTTTGCAGACATTGTTTTGCAACACCGAATTGGATATTTGAAAATGGGCAGGTCTATCAAAAATCTCAAATCAAGCGCCAGAATTTTGCACGCACCCATTAGGGTCTATTATATTTTACGTAATGGATTGTATTTATTGTTCAAGTCTCCATTTGTAAAAGGGGAGAATAGGAAATTGTTGTTGTCAAACATGAAAATCCTAAAAAACGATTTAATTTATCACAACCAAAAGGGGGCAATTTATAGCAACGTTTTACGCGCAGTCTATGATTTTGTCTTTGGGAAAATGGGAAAAAAACAATCATGAAATTAACCAGAACCCTTATAAAAGGAATCTTGTTCCTGTATTGCATATTGAAATTCAGGTCATTCAAGATGGCTTATGCATTGGCATTTCA
>JBEAPC010000205.1:0-25245 GCA_041164585.1 Bacteroidota bacterium | reverse complement strand
ACCTGAAAGGCAATTCTTTAAGCGATGTGAATTATGGGTATGACCCAGACGTAGATAAGTTCATTGCACACCTGAAAGGGGTGATTGCAAAATTTAAGAGTGGAAAATAAGAAGTGAAGAGATAAGAGATAAGAGTGAAGAGATAAGATTGAAGAGTGTTGAGGAAGAAGTGAAGGGATAAAAGTGAAGAGTGAAGAATGAAGGGAATTAGATTAATTGAGAAACAAGATTACAGAAATAAAAAAAAGTCAAAACAATTTAGTTTTGACTTTTTGGTTTTAATAACCCATGTACTTATTTCATATTCTCTGGTCTAAGACCTTTGAATCTTTCTTTTAAGTTATAAAGCAATCTGCTTTTCTGCCATCAGCTTTCTAAGATTGATTAGACCATAGCGCATGCGACCCAGGGCCGTATTGATGCTGCAATTGGTGATTTGTGCAATCTCTTTAAAACTTAGGTTGGCATAGTGGCGCAGCACAATGATCTCGCGCTGTTCTTCAGGCAATAGGTCTAGCATATGGCGCACGCGCTCATGGCTTTGACTTTGCATGATTTTGTGGTCAGGGCCTTCTTCTGAAATAGTGATCACGTCAAAGATGTCTTTGTTGTCACTTGTCTTGATAGCTGGGGTACGCTTGACTTTGCGGAAATAATCCACACAAAGATTGTGCGCAATCCGCAAGGCCCAGGGAAGGAATTTACCTTCTTCTGTATAGCGCTTGTTTTTGAGCGTATCAATGATTTTGATGAACACATCTTGGAACAGGTCTTCTGCCAGATAATTGTCTTTTACAAAGAAGAGAATGGAGGAGAAGATCTTATCCTTATAGCGATAGATCAATACCTCAAAGGCTTCCGTGTCACCGTCTTGGAAGGAACGTATTAGTTCAGTGTCTGAAACATGTTCCAATGTTTTCATAGCATTAGGTTTTGTCAGGATTCGGAAAACTCAGGATATTGGATAAAGAATTTGGCCAGATTTTTACTTCTGGTTTTAATTCTGATGTTAAATTATCATTTTTAATATCCCCAAGAACAGTTGTGAAAAACATTGTATTCGATTCTTGGGTTATTCACATTTTAAAACCGCTTTTTATTGATTATTAGAGATTTAACGGCTATCTATTAAACTTAAGCATGATTATTCTGTTTAAATTGCCAACGAATGACAAGCAAGACCAAATCAGCCCCTGTGGCTCAAGCCCCCATAATCGACAGTTCCATACAGGTACATGGTGCCCGTGTGCACAACCTAAAAAATGTAACAGTTAGTTTTCCACGCAATAAATTGATAGTAGTTACAGGCGTTTCTGGAAGTGGCAAGTCTTCGCTAACCATTGATACCTTATTTGCAGAAGGCCAAAGGCGATACGCAGAAAGTTTGAGTGCCTATGCCAGACAGTTCATGGCTAGAATGGTCAAGCCCGATGTAGATTATATCAAGGGTCTTTGCCCAGCGATTGCGATTGAACAAAAAGTGATTACCCGCACACCTAGGAGTACGGTGGGAAGTATGACGGAGATCTATGATTATATGCGACTCTTGTATGCAAGGGCTGGTAAAACCATATCGCCCATTAGCGGCAGAGAAGTACAGAAAGATGAAGTGGCAGATGTAGTGGCGCATATTAAAGGATTGGCTGAAGGAACTAAGATGGTAATCTTGGTGCCCTTTAAACAACACGCTAATAGGCAGACCAAGGAGGAGTTGCAGATTCTCATGCAGAAAGGTTTTGCTAGAATGTATCTAAGACCCTCCAGTCCAAAAGAAACAGCTAGCATTTTACGCATTGAAGAGCTATTGGAAAAGTCGGACAAGGAATTAGACAAGCTAGCTGGAAAAGGCAAAAAAGAAAAAGTCCTGTTTACTTTAATAGATAGATTGGTAGTAAAGGAATTTGATGAAGATGATGAACACCGTTTATCAGACTCGGTAGGAACAGGGTTTTATGAAGGGGAAGGAGAAGTATATATAGAAGTGGATGGGAATGAACTCTTGCATTTTAGCAACAAATTTGAATTAGACGGAATTCAGTTTGAAGAACCCGTACCCAATTTGTTTTCTTTTAACAATCCTTATGGGGCATGCCCCACATGTGAGGGCTTTAGCCAGGTGTTGGGCATTGATCCAGACCTAGTAATCCCAGACAAGCGATTAAGTCTTTATGAAGGCGCTGTGGCCCCCTGGAAGGGAGAGAAACTGGGTTGGTGGAAGGAACAGTTTATTAAAGGAGCTGGAAAAATTGGATTCCCTATTCACAAACCCATCTTGGATTTGGATAAAGAACAAGTTCGCCAACTTTGGGAGGGTGCTGGAACGGTCTTGGGGATTAATGAATTTTTCAAAGAAGTAGAAGCCAATCTCTATAAAGTACAATACCGTGTTTTATTGAGTAGGTATCGTGGAAGAACCAATTGCCCAGATTGTCATGGTTATAGACTAAGACCAGAAGCACTGTATGTAAAAGTAGGAGGCAAGCATATTGGAGAACTTTGTGAATGGCAGGTCAAGGATTTAAAAGTATGGTTTGACAATTTGCAACTCTCTGATAGCGATAGACAACTCACCAAACGTATCTTATTAGAAATTCACCAACGCATACAAACCTTGCTAGACGTTGGTTTGGGCTATCTAACCTTAAATCGTTTGGCCAACTCATTAAGTGGAGGAGAGAGTCAAAGAATTCAATTGACTAGGAGTTTAGGTAGTAATCTCACTAATTCATTGTACATCTTGGATGAGCCTTCTATTGGTTTGCATTCAAGAGATACGGTGAGACTGATTGCTGTTTTAAAATCGCTCCGCGATCTTGGAAATACGGTAGTAGTGGTAGAACACGATGAGATGATGATGCGAGAAGCCGATCATATTATTGATATGGGTCCATTGGCATCACACTTGGGTGGTGAAGTAGTTGCGGTGGGTAATTATGATGAATTGATTGCCAACCCCAAGAGTATGACGGGTAAATACTTAAAAGGAGAACTAACCATTGATGTACCCAAGAACCTGCGCAAGTGGAATAGGAGTATCACGGTTGAAAATGCCAGACAAAATAATTTAAAAGATATAACGGTGGAATTTCCTTTGAACTTACTCTGTGTGGTAACAGGGGTGAGTGGAAGTGGAAAAACTACTTTGGTGAAACAAATACTATATCCTGCACTGAGTAAGATTAAAGGAGATTTTTCTGAGAAAGTGGGTTTGCACAAAGCGGTTAGTGGAGACATTGATTATATCTCTCAAATAGAAATGATTGACCAAAATCCCATTGGTAAATCAAGTAGAAGTAATCCTATTACCTATATCAAAGCTTATGATGGCATTAGGGATTTATACGCCAAACAACCACTGGCTAAAATGCGCGGGTTTATGCCCAAACATTTTTCTTTTAACGTGGATGCTGGAAGGTGTGATACTTGTAAAGGTGAGGGAGAACAAGTAGTAGAAATGCAGTTCTTGGCCGATGTGCATTTGACCTGCGAATCCTGTGGTGGCAAGCGTTTCAAAGAAGAAGTTTTAGAAGTGCAATACAATGGCAAGAGCATTTTTGACTTATTAGAAATGAGTGTGGATGAAGCCATTGAATTCTTTGCTGACGAGAAGCAAATTAAAAATGCCATTCAACCTTTGTCTGATGTTGGACTGGGTTATGTGAAGCTAGGACAGAGTAGTGATACCTTGAGTGGAGGAGAAGCACAGCGTGTAAAACTAGCTAGTTTCTTGGGCAAGGGCAAAGGGATTGGACACGTACTGTTCATCTTTGACGAACCAACTACGGGCTTGCATTTTAACGATATCAAAAAACTATTGACTTCTTTTAATGCACTCATTGAACAGGGGCATTCTTTAATAGTCATTGAGCACAATACAGACGTGATTAAATCGGCCGATTGGGTCATTGACCTGGGCCCTGAAGCGGGTGATGGTGGTGGATCATTAGTATATGCTGGTGTACCCGCGGGATTAAAGAAAACCAAGGAAAGCAGAACGGGCCAATTCTTGTAAAAAATGGCCCGTTGCAAAAATATTACTTAGGAAAATTTAACGCAGTCTGTCTGTACTTTTTACCAATTTCTCATCCTTGTAGATTCCAATGGTAGCAAGGATTAAAACTACTGGAATAGCTATCACCACTACGCACCATAGTGCCAATCCGCCTACGGCGTATTTATTAATTTCCAAATAATACAAACCAATGTTCAATAGGCTAATACCCAAGGCCAATAAAACCAGCTTTAATTGAAGTGGTCTGTTTTTAAAAAGAAAAATACTCAATGCCGCAACCGTTGCACCTATAATGGTGCTGATCATTAACCAGACATTGCTCATGCCTGTTAATGCATTGGCTGGCTCTGTGGTAATGCTTCCAATAAAGAAAGCGGTTTTTAAAGATGCAAAGCCCAATACGGCTGCTACTAATAACCAAATGGTTTGTATGCGTTGTATCATAGTCTTAATTTTTATCCCAACTCAGGGTACAAGATAAACTGTTCCATGAATCCATTCACTTGTTTTTTAACATCGGCCAAGATGGCTGCATCGTCTGCATTCATCAAAGAACGATCAATGGCATCCACAACAAATTGCATGTCATTTTCAAGCATGCCCCTTGTGGTAACAGCGGCAACACCAAAACGGATACCAGATGTTACAAAAGCGCTCTTGTCATCATAAGGCACCATGTTTTTGTTGGCGGTAATATCGGCATGGCCCAAGGTTTGTTCTGCTTTCTTTCCACTAATATTTTTATTGCGTAGGTCAATCAACATTAAGTGATTGTCTGTTCCACCACTAATGATCTCATAACCCTTGTCAGTAAAGGCTTTGGCCATGGCCTGTGCATTTTTTTGAACCTGTTGTTGGTATACCAAAAACTCATCGGTCAAGATTTCTCCAAACGCAATGGCTTTGGCTGCAATAATATGTTCCAATGGTCCGCCCTGTGTACCTGGGAAAACCGCCATGTCTAAAAGATTGCTCATCATGCGTAGATTACCTTTTACGTCTTTAAGACCAAAACTATTCTCCACATCAGTCTTCATCATGATAACACCACCTCTTGGTCCACGCAAAGTTTTGTGGGTAGTGCTGGTTACAAAATGACAGTGTTCAAAAGGTGAGCTCAACAAACCTTTTGCAATCAAGCCTGCTGGATGGGCAATATCGGCCAAGACAAAAGCCCCAACTTCATCGGCAACTTTTCTAATTCTAGCAAAGTCCCAGTCACGGCTATAAGCACTAGCACCACAGATAATCAATTTTGGTTTTACCGCCCTTGCTTGGGCTTCTAACATCTCATAATCAACCAATCCGGTTTCTTTTACAACTCCATAAAAATGGGGTTTGTAGATTTTACCGCTAAAGTTTACAGCAGAACCATGGGTCAAGTGACCACCCATGCTCAGGTCCAAGCCCAGAATGGCGTCTCCTGGCTGCAAAATAGCCAGCATAACGGCTGCATTGGCTTGAGCACCACTATGGGGCTGTACGTTGGCGTATTCTATATTGAAAATGGCTTTTAAACGGTCAATGGCCAGTTGTTCGGTTTGATCTACTATCTCACATCCACCATAATAACGCCTGCCGGGGTATCCTTCCGCATATTTATTGGTCATCACACAACCAGAAGCTTGCATCACTTGTAAACTGGTGAAGTTTTCGGACGCAATTAGTTCAATTCCACGGCGTTGACGCGCCAATTCCTGGTTAATGATGTTGAAAACCTGGGTATCTCTTTGCATGATTGCTTGATTTTGGCGCAAAAATAATTCTAAAACCCACTAAAAGGGCAATTTAAGGGGCTAGTTTTGGTCAGAATATCCACAAAACTTGGCTTCTGGCCAGATTTTTATAATTTCGCAACCTTGATGGATGTGTAAGTAATACATGAATGCATGTATGCAGACCCCCTTTTGTAGATGATCCATCATAAACCTACCAAGTATGAAAGCGATTATTCCGGTTGCAGGAGCGGGTACCAAATTGCGTCCCCACACCTATACTCAACCAAAGGCATTGATACCCATTGCGGGAAAAACCATTTTGAGTTTTATAGTTGATCAATTGCACGAAGCAGGTATCAACGAATTCATTTTTATTGTGGGTTATTTGGGAGAAAAGATTCAGGACTATGTTACCCAAACCTATCCGCACCTTACTACCCATTTTGTGCACCAAAATGAGCGTCAGGGTACCGGTCATGCTATTGAGTTAACCAAAGCCATTGTTGGCTCGGATGAAGTCTTTGTTGTGCTAGGTGATACGGTTTGCGAATACGATGTAAAAGAAGTACTAGAGAGTCCTTATAGCATGTTGGGGATTAAGAAAGTGGAAGACCCGAGAAATTTTGGAGTAGCTGCCATTGGCGATGACGGATTTATAGAACAATTGGTTGAAAAGCCCGCCATACCAAAGAGCAATATGGCCTTGGTAGGATTGTACAAAATCAAGGAAACAGAATTTTTGTATCAGTGTCTACACCATTTGTTTGTTTCAAATACCCATGTAAATGGAGAATATAGTTTAACCGATGCCTTAGAGTGCATGATCAAACGTGGCGCCAAGTTTCAGTCTTTTAAAGTAAAGAGTTGGTTTGACTGCGGAAAGAAAGATACCTTATTAGAAAGCAATGCAACCCTGCTTAAAAAATCTGGGGGAAATACCAGTACCCAACACAATTATCCCAATACCATTATTATTCCACCCGTGAGCATTGCTCCTGGTTGCGATATTTCAAATGCCATCATTGGTCCACACGTAGCCATTGGTGCCAATACTTCTATCAAACATTCTATTGTTAGGGAAAGTATTATTGGATCCTATACCACGCTATATGAAGTAGTGCTAGACAATTCTTTGATTGGTAGCGATGCTTCTGTAAAAGGATTGAGTAGGAGCCTCAATATTGGAGACAATACAGAGATTGACTTTGGTTAATCTTCAACCTTAAAGATGCTTTTTACCGTGGTGCTTTATTTCTGTAAGTAAAAGCTGTTTGCTTGTGCTGTGCAGGTTACTACCAATTCATTGATACATACATGCCCAGGCAAGGAAGCTGCATAGAAACTAATATCTGCAATATCCGCAGCTTGTAAAGCTTTGTAGCCATCATAAACGGTTGCGGCTTTTGTTTCATCACCTTTGAAACGAACAAGCGAGAATTCAGTTTCTGCAGCACCTGGATGAATCACCGTTACTTTTATTTGATAAGGTAATAAGTCAATACGCATGGATTTACTCAAAGCTGCTACAGCGTGTTTGCTGGCACAATAAGCATTTCCGTCTTTATATACTTCTACTCCGGCAGTAGATCCAATATTGATAATATGACCGCCACCACGCTGTTTCATGAAAGGTAGTAGCGCCTTTGTTACATACATGATTCCTTTTACATTGGTATCTATCATGGTTTCCCAGTCATCTAAATTGGCTTGGTCAAAAGGATCTCTACCCAATGCTAATCCTGCATTGTTGACAAGTAAGTCAATAGATTGCCATTGGGCAGGCAGGTTTTCTAGTGTTGCAAAAACCGCCTTTCTATCTTGTACGTCAAAAACCAAGGGCAATACTTCTACTTGGTATTTATCTTTTAATTCAGAAGCCAAGGCTTCAATCTTTTCCTTTCTTCTTCCTGTGATAATACAATTCCATTTTTCTGCAGCAAATTTTTCTGCAATGGCTTTTCCAAATCCTGAACTGGCACCGGTAACTAATATGGTTTTTGACATTTTATATAAGTTAGAAGCGGCAAGATACAACCTTGTTAATGGATTACAAGAGCTCTTATCTAATGAGCACAACGGTACCTTTTCTAATAATTTTCTGACCTAGAAAATCAGTGCCCTCGGCTAGGAATACATAAGCTCCGGAAGCCTGGGCTTTACCTTGGAAAATACCATCCCAGCCCTTACCAATTTCCGTGGTTAAAAACACTTGCTGCCCCCACCGATTATATACACTAAAAAAATAATTCTTGGTAATGCCCACCACAAGGGGTCTTAATTGGTCATTTTTTCCATCGGCATTTGGTGTAAAACCAGTGGGTACAAAAATGTCTGCACCGTTTTTGAAAATGGTGACTAGTAGATTGTCTACCGCCCTGCATCCCATGCTGTCCACAGCTGTAACAGTGTAGCGAATATTGTCTCTATTGCTTCCAATGGTAGCAATGGGATTGGCTATATTGGATTTGTCTAATCCATCAGTAGGTGACCATTGATAATTAGCTATTCTTTCATCAGAAAGAATGGCGTTTAATTGAACTGGCTGATTGGCGGCAACACTGGTATCCTTACCCGCATTTATTGAAAGCGGGGTTGTTACATTTACCCGAATGGTATCCGTTAATAGATTGGGGCAACCTGCATTGGCAATTGCGATCACGTATTGCGTACTTTTTGTAGGTGCTGCTTTTGCATTAATCAAATAAGGGTTAACATTGACTGTGCCATTTCCTCCATTAAATAAGGCCGTTGGATTAGACCAACTATAAGTGGTTCCTGTTTGAATATTTACAGATAAGAATACAGGGGTACCATAACAAACACTGGTGTCTTTTGGAAAGATCTGTGCCTTTGGAAAAGCTGTATTGAAAATGCCCACACTGGCAATGGTACTGGTGTCTGATGGACAACCGGTTTTTGAAACAATGGCCCTAAAATAGGTTCTTCCACTTAACCCAACTACAGATTGTAGCGTGTCATTATTGCGCGGCAAATGATTGAGCCAACTAATTCTATCTACAGATGTTTGCCAATTTAAAACAGTACCAGAAGAGCCACGGAGTTTTAAAATATTGTCTACGGTTTGGTCCAAACAAATATCTAGATTGGCAGGAAGAATTTGACCTGCTACTGATTGGTAATTGATGGTAATGGTTGCAGCGGCACTGCTGTCTACATTACATGCGGGGCCATTTTGTACCAGTGCTTTATAATAAGTGGTGGTCAACACATTTTTTACAGAAATGGAATTTCCATTTTCAGTAATTGGACTCCAATTAATTCCATCTGTACTGGCAATCCAAGACCTAATATTGCCAGTATTGCCCGTTAATTGCAAGGGGAATTGTTGGTTGGGAACAAGGCCAAAACAAACGGCAGAATCCCCCAATACAGCACCAGCAATGGTTGGAGGAGAGACCATAACATTTACACTGGTAGTTAGGTTAGCACAATTATTACTAGCTTTTGCGGTGATGGTGCCAGGATTGGCATTGGGTTTTACAATAATAATATTACCAGAATCAGTCACCATCTTCCAACCTGTAGGAATGGTCCAGGAATAAGTGCCACCTGTTAGTTCAGGGATAGAATAGGTTTGATCACCATTCACACAAGCTTGTATGGGTCCAGAAATTTGAAGGCCTTCACAAATATTTTTCAGTGCAACATAAGCATAGGCAAAATGCCCAGAAGGCACACAGTTGTCTGCTTCAAAAGTGAGGGTTACTTGTTGACCACGATATTGAGCCAAATCAAAAATCACTTCTGTCCAGCCCTTGGTCCAAACCCTGAGTTGTGGATCATTCGCATTTCCATTGGCATTAGGAGAAGGTGTGCTACTAAGTGCAAACCCTTTTTGTTTAGCAGCAGCTACATCCAATGCAAAACTATTGCCTGATCCATTGGTGGGTAAAAAATACATGGCATTTGCGCAATCAATGGTTCCCGTGCTAGTTGTTAATGTAGCAGTAAACATGGGTACTTGATCCGAAACATGCGAGGCGCTTTCTAAGACCATCGCGTAAGCATAGGTAACTACATAGGGTTCCGTACTGTATCCTGGTGGTACATTAATGGTATAACCCAATCCTCTGAACAGTCCGCCGTTATTGGTGTTGCGGGTTTGGTTAGAATTAATGGTAGAAGAACCTACTCTTACAGAATAACCATAATAATAGCCATTGATGGTTGGGATGGTTTCAAAATCGCCAAAGGGATCTTTGAAATTGGCCGTTTGTACTTCAATACCATTATTGGATAAACCAAATTCTGGAATAATATTCGCACCAAGTGTGCCATTAGGGAAATTACTGATAGAATCGTAAAAGGTTTGTGTGCCCCTATTTCTTGAAGTATTTCTTTGAAACTGACCAGTATAGCTAAACCAATGATTCAGATTTGATTCTGAAAAATTAATATTAATAGGACAGGCTTGATTTTGCCCCCAAGCGCTTAGTCCAACAAACATTAATATGATGGTAACTATGAGTTTCATTAGTGTATCATAACAATGGTTCCTTTTTTAGTAATGGTCTTTCCCAAATAATCTACGCCTTCTGTTGAATACACATAGGTTCCACTGGGTTGTTTTGATCCATTATAAATGCCATCCCAACCCTTACCTATTTCTGTGGTAGTAAATACTTGTTGTCCCCACCTATTGAAAATACTGAAATAATGCAATTTGTTGATCCCAATCAAGATGGGTTTTATGATGTCATTTTTCCCGTCAGCATTTGGGGTAAATGCAGATGGCACCAAAATGTCTGGGTCTGATTGGAATAGTTTCACTTTTACCGCATCCTTTGCAAAACAACCATTCACATCATAAGCCGTAACCGTATAAGTAATGCTATCAACGGTCTTGTCTAAAATGGCTATTGGGTTAGCAATGGTAGGGTCACTCAATCCGGTAGCAGGAGTCCATAAATAACTATTTCCGCCTGTAGCATTTAATTGTAAAGGTTGACTAGCTACAATACTGGTATCATTTCCTGCAGATACTTTAAGCGGTTGAATCACGGTTACAGTAATGGTATCGCTTACTGGTTTTGGACAACCCAAAGTATCATTGGCCGTTAAAATATAACTGGTGGTTTTGCTAGGTCCAGCAATGGGTTGTAACAAATTGGCATTTAACAAAGAAGCAGTAGGGCTCCATTTAAAACTGGACCCCACAACAAATCCTTGTAAAGAGATTCTATTACCATAACAGATTGTTGTGTCAACAGCTACAGCAGCAACAGGATATGGTGCTACCCTATAAAATACCGAATCGCTTGCTTGACATTGTCCTAGATTGGCGGTTACATAATATCGCGTATTCACCGATGGCCTAACCAAGGGATATTTGGTATTTGAAAGCATTTCACCTGTTGAACTTGTCCAACTATAACTTAATGCATGACTAATAGTATGCAATCTAAAAGTATCTGTTTGACAAATACTGGAATCCAGTCCAGCTTTTACATTGATAAAGGGAAGCACATTTACTTGTACGGTGTCTTGGGTAATACAACCATTGTCATTGACCGATACAAAATATCTGGTACTATCTGTTGGGAAAACTAGGGGAGTTGTTGTTGTGTCTCTTAAAATGCGCAATCGGTTAGCAGGATTGTCAACAGTCCATTTTACAGAACCTGCATTAATAGTTGATTGTAATTGTAGGGTATCAATACTACAGATTAATGTGTCTTTAAATGCCAGGTTCAAAGCGGGTTTATCAGTGATAGTTATGAATTTACTAATGGTAGATTCGCATCCCTTGCTATTGGTGACTATCAAACTTGCTTGCACTACTTGCGGGCCATTGAATTTCCAGGTACTGTCTTTTGATCTGGCAGTATCTGCCAAGCTCAGTGGGTCTCCAAAATTCCATCGCCAGCTATCTACAACCCCATATTGGGTTTGCGTTTTATCTGTAAAAGAAAATGGATTACTATAACAAGAACCGGTTACTGTAAAATCTGGTGTGAAGCCAGGAAAAACTCTTACAGCAGCAGTAGCAGAATCTTTGCAACCACCAGTGCTGGTTACCGTTAATTTCAGTTGATATACACCCGTATCCTGATAAGTATGTGAAGGAGTTGGGTTGTTTGAAAAATTAGTAGCAGGAAACTTGGGTTCTCCAAAATCCCAGGCATAACCACTCACAGTTGAATTCAATGACTCATTTTGAAAATTCATGGTAAACCCATCACAAGTAATATAGTTAGGCTTGAGCGATGCAGCAGAAATAGAACAGTCTGCCACCGTAATATGAATTTCTTTTCTGGTTCTGCCAATGAGCACCCCGCCACGATATTCTAAAACCCAAACCGCTAAAATATAATCTCCCACACCCGATGGCGCAATGCCAGAAATGATTCCTGTTTTGGAGCTAATATTTACATTTGATCCCAAGGGACTACTGCCAGAAAAACTACCTCCATAAGGAACACCAATATAGGGAGGATTAGATGGTGGATTGGGTTGAGCACCTGATTGTCCGCTATTACCCCCAACAAGTCCATCACAAAATTCATAAACCAGACTGTCATTGTCAATGTCAGTTGCACTAAAATCAAAAGCAAAAGGACTATTATAGCACACAATGGCTGTGTCTTTTTGAGCAAATAAAGGACTAGAATTTTTGGAATAGTCTTGCCCTGAAATGGTGCCAGGTATGGTATTGGTATAGGTGATTCCTATATTATTTGAATTGCCACTTACATTAGCAATCCCAGCAATTCTGCAACATCTTTGTACAGAAAGTATATAACCATTTGGATTGTTGGGTAATTCTACTTGTGTTACATAACTATCTATAATATAACAAACCCTTCCAATGGGTGGGTTACTTAAACAGGCATCAAAACTGGTTTTATTGGGATTGTCTGTACTAGTTAATTGAATGACCAAGGTTTGAATCACTTGTACATTAGATTGTGCGTCAAAAATACCAAGGTATACCCTAGGGTCTCTTTGAGTAGCTGTTGAACTACAATCCAAATATTGTTTTACAGTAATCCTATAAATACTACTATTAGAAGATCCTGGGCTAACATATTCATACTGAATCCATCCACCTTTTAGGTGATTGGCCCAAACGGAATTGCTATTAAAAATGCAAATACATAACAATACAAAGGCCAATAACTTGGACTGTAGTATGGTTTTGGCCAAACAATTGGCTTTGGTTAAAGAATTGGATTGTTTCATGTTCCGTGTTAAAAATACAATTTGTTACCCTACACCCGGTTTTCCTTTGTTTTTTTAACGGTGCTGCAACATAATTAATAGAGCAGGTTTGGCATTGCCTTGCTGCTTATTATAATGACCTTATCTAATTAAAACAATGGTACCCTTGCGGAAAACAATTTTTCCCAAATAATCTATTCCTTCCGTTGCATACACATAAGTACCACTGGGTTGTGTAGCGCCATTGTAAACACCATCCCAGCCCTTACCTATTTCAGTAGTGCTATATAGCAATTGCCCCCAGCGGCTATAAATATTGAAATAGCGCAGTTTGGCTATTCCTATGGGGATGGGTTTTAACAGGTCATTCTTACTATCTGCATTGGGCGTAAACGCCGATGGTACAAAGATTTCAGGCCCTGTTTTAAAAACCTTAACCAAGATATCGTCCGTGCTAAAGCAATTGCCAACCCCTGTTACTTTTACCGTATACCTAATGCTGTCTACAGAAGGGTCTAATTGCACAATGGGATTGGCAATATTAATATTGCTCAAACCATTTTCAGGATACCAAGCATAGATATTACCTCCGGTAGCATTGAGTTGCAAGGGTTGATCAATAACAATAACTGTATCTCTTCCAGCAAATGCTTTAACCGGTGGAACCATGGTCACCACAATGCTATCTGAAACTGGTTTGGGACACCCAAGGGTATCTGTTACTGTTAATAGATAGGTAGTTGTTTTGGTAGGACCTGCAATAGGATTTAAGGTATTGGCATTGAGTAAACTACTGGCATTGCTCCATTTAAAACCGCTACCCTGCATAACAGCATGCAAGGGTAACTTGTAACCAATGCAAATACTGGTATCGTTTGAAACGGTTACTTGAGGGTAGGGCACAACCTTGATAGATAAAGTATCCATGGCGGTACATTTACCCAAATTAGCTAAGATGCTATAGTTTGTGTTTACCAAAGGTCTAACTAAGGGAGACTTAATGGGATCAATCTTTTCTCCTGTATTACTCACCCAATTAAATCCAAGCCCTTGGGTATTTGCCCTAAGTCTAAAACTATCGGTTTGGCAAATCACGGAATCCAATCCAAGATGCACATTGATAAAATCCAACACATTTACTTTTACAGAATCAGTTCCCTTACAACCATTGTCATCTACATTTACATAATAGGTAGTGGTTGTTTTGGGATATACTAAGGGCTTAGCACTATCGGCATATAATAAGTATTGATTGGGTGTCCAAGAAAAAACACCATCACCTTTAACACCTAGTGCTAGTGTATCTATACTGCAGATTAGTGTATCTCTAAATGCCATTTGAATTACTGGATCTTGTTGCACATTGATATTTTGAAACAAAGTGTCAATACAGCCCTTGGAAGTTTCAACAATCATAGAAGCAATACGTACACCAGCATTGGCATATTTGTAATTGGCTTGTTTGGCTGTAGAAGTATCGGTTAATGAAGTAAGGTCTCCAAAATCCCAAGTACGCGCACTGATAGACCCATATTTAGTGGTACTCAAGTCATTGAATTGGTAGGGCTTTTGTACACAGGATCCAATGATATTCATTTTAGGAAAAAAGCCTGGATAGACTAGTACAATGGTACTGTCTATGCCAACACAACCCCTTGGTCCTGTTACTTCTAAATAAGCCACATATCTACCGGTATCTGCATATTGGTGCCATGCTGTTGCAGCACTAGATAAATTGCTAGAAGAATTGGGTTCTCCAAAATTCCATTTATAATCCGTAATTCCTGAAGCCGTAGATTGGTTAGAAAAAAACACGGCAAGACTATCACACTGAATCATTTTTTCAGGAAGGTCTGCTTCTATTAAATCACAATCTTGTACTTGTAAAATAAAATCTTTGCGGTGTTCCGATATGGGTTTGCCTTCTCTCCATTCAACAATACATACATTGACTACATAGTGTCCAGCGTCTGGGGCTACGCCACTAATGATTCCTGTAGCTTGGTTAATACTTACTTTATCTCCTAGAGGAGACATACCTGAAAATGGGTTGGAATAAAAAAGTGGAGAGAGCGATAAATTGGTGGCGGGTTGTGCATTATTACTGCCACTATTGGCTCCATAGGCATCACAAAAAGTATAGCTCAAACTATCACTATCTGGATCTGTGGCACCAAAATCAAGTACAAAATTCTTTCTGGTACAAACCAGTGCGGTATCCTTTAGCAAAAATTGCGGACTGCTATTATGACCAAATGCTAAACTGCCGGTTCCAGGTATTTTTGTTACATAATTACTTCCTACACTTCTTGCTCCACCAATATTGGTAATCCCGTCTACCCTGCAACATCCATTTCTTGAAATAGTATACCCACTCACATTATTGGTTAGTTCCACCACATTGGTGTACAATGCCACTTCATAACAAACGGTTGGTGCCCCTGTTAAACAAGGAAAGCTGCTAGTATTGAGTTGCATGGTACGAACGCCACCATCTAGCCTTAAGGTAACTGATAGTCTTAAATTGGTGCCTTCATAAATACCGGCAGTAACTACTTCATTTTCTAATTGAGGACCACTGGATTGACAATCCCTAAACAGCCTTAAAGTTATTCTATACATGCTGGTATTGCCACTGCCGGGCGATAGCCATTCATAATACAATTCTCCCCCCGCTATATGGCGCGCCATAGCAGGTAAACCGGTCAACACTATCACCAGTACCAAGAGGAGTTTCCTCATCTGTTTTTTTTATAGGTTCTCTACAAAGTCCATGATATGTTTGGTCATGGTATCTGAAGCTTCCAACATGCCCATATGCCCAACGTTTTCCAAAATATGAATACTTGCATACAAGGGTAGTTTGATTTGCCCCAAAAGGTCTGCCAGAGGCGCCGCTACATCTTCTGTGCCAATAACGAATAATATGGGTACTGGGTTGCTTTCTAAAACGGAAGTCCTATCAGGCCTATTGCGCATGGCTAGCGTATATTGTTGGCAGGCCTTGGTATCATAATGGGCTGCTTGATCAATTTGGACCTGTACTATTTGGGGACAGTCCTTTTTGAAATTTGCAGCAAATAATGTGGGAATGGTATTGCGTAAAAATGCTCCCGCTCCGTATTGATCCATTAATTCCACCGCCTTTAATCTATTGGCTTTTTTCTCATCACTATCGGCATAAGCCGTACTATGAATCAGCCCAAAACCTACTAATCTTTCCGGGTACAATTCGGCAAATGCAAGGGTAATATAACCACCCATGCTATGTCCTAATAAACAACAGGTGTCAATGCCTTCCGCGTCTAAGATGGCAATTAGGGCTTTGGCATAATCTGCTATGTCTACATTGGCGTCATTCCACCTACCTGATTTTCCAGTTCCAGGAAGATCAGGAATCAATACCAACATGGATTGCTCTAAAATAGCTAGTTGTTGGTCCCAAACATGTCCATCTTCTCCAAAGCCATGCACCAATACTAAGGCTTTGCCCATTCCCAATTTTCGGTAACTCAAATCGGTGTCTTTAAAAGGAATGGATTTATACATAATTGGATGATGCTCGCTTTTTGTCTTTGAGCAATAGAAAGATACGGTAGATTAAGATGAGACCAGCTAATAAGGCTGCAATCCTATACAACCAATCACCGTGTTTGGTATAAAAAGTGATTTCTTCATTAATCTGTATAGGATACTTGAGACTGCCAGCGGAATCCCAGGCCTTGGTTTGAATAATATTACCCTTGTCATCTATTACTGCAGAAATGCCGGTATTGGCACTTCTTGCTACCCACTTGCGTGTTTCAATGGCCCTAAGTCTGGCATAGTCCAAATGTTGTTTGTGTCCGGGTGTATTGCCCCACCAACCATCGTTGGTAATAATGGCCAATAGATTGGCTCCTTTAGCAGCATAAGTACTTACATATTCTCCATAAATACTTTCATAACAGATAATGGGAGCTGCTATATAGGGTATGTTTTTTGAACCAAAAACGGCTGCTTCTTCGGAACGGCCATAACCGCCGGTAGTACCGCCAAATTGTTCAAAAACAGGACCTAAAAAATTCAAGAATGTAGGAAGGGATTCTACTCCAGGCACCAATTTGCTTTTGTTGTAAAACTGTAAAATTTCATTGGGTCTAATATATACAGCCGCATTAAAAGCATCATAATAAGTTCCGTTATCTCCCTTGCGCGCAGTGGCCGTTGCATTATTTTCAGTATAAGCTTTAAAGGTTTCCACGCCTGTGAGTAGGGCCAAATTGGGATATCTGTTTACAAATTCAAATACGGGTTGATAGTAGCTATTTTCTCTTACATGGTTTTGCCAATCGGCTACACTCAGGGCTGTTTCAGGCCAAAGTACCAAGACTGTATTGGAATCAATTTGTTGCTCTGATAATTGAATCATTTTGGCAATCTGTTCACTAGCAGAAGACTGATTGAATTTTTCATAAGGGTCAATATTAGGTTGCACCATGACAACATTCTTATACAATGGTTTATTAAAACCCTTGTCAATAAAATAAAACAAGTTGTAAAATGATAAGGCCAAGGGGATCAATAAAATGGGTAAAAATTTGAGCACAATTTTTGCAAAACCGGCTTGCTGTCTAATAGCTACAATCATTTCCCAAACAAGGATATTGGTGAGTAGTACCCAAAGGGTTCCGCCACTCACACCTGTGTATTCATACCATTGCACCCATTCAGGATGAGAAGCAAATACATTACCAATGGTCAGCCATGGCCAACTTAATTGCCAGTTCAAATGAATGTATTCAAAGAGCATCCAAAAACTAATCAAAGACAAATAACCAAGACCCTTACCCATTTTTTGACGCATGGAAAAAAAGCCCACCCAAGGGATACACATGAGTAAACTATTGGCAATAATAGCAGCCACACTACCTATATCTGTGCTATTCCAGATCCACCAAGTGGTACTGGCATTCCAAGTAAGTAGGGCAAGAAAAACCAACCAGAAAAAATGCGATTTTTTTTGACTGTTTTCTGCCAAATAGAATAGGGGGCAAAAACCTAGAAAGACCAAAAAAAATAAGGGCGATAACGGCCAAGCGGCGTAGAGCATGAGACCTGCTAAAAGGCTCCAACCTATAGAAACTATTCTTTTCAAATGGATGATTTATAAGGGGAAGTTCGGAATAATTTATGAATCAAATATTAAATGAAGGCAAACAAAAAGGGATGATCTTTTGGACCATCCCTTTCAAGTATTTGAGCAACTTATTTTTTTGAATAGTTGGGTGCTTCCTTGGTTACGTCAACATCATGCGCATGGCTTTCTTTCATACCCGCATTGGTAATTTTGACAAACCTAGCTTTCTGTAAGTCTTTGATGGTAGCTGCACCACAATAACCCATTCCGGCTCTTAGGCCTCCTACAAATTGATATACAATCTCACTCAGGTTTCCTTTGTATGCTACACGGCCTTCAATGCCTTCTGGTACAAATTTCTTGATATCGTCTTCTACGTCTTGGAAATAGCGGTCTCCACTTCCCTGACTCATAGCGCCTAAGGAACCCATACCACGGTATTCTTTGAACTTTCTTCCTTCATAGATAATGGTTTCCCCGGGGCTTTCTTCAACGCCTGCAAATACAGAACCCATCATCACCATATTGGCTCCAGCAGCTAGTGCTTTAACCATATCGCCCGTATAGCGGATCCCACCATCAGCAATCACTGGAATGCCTTTTGCTTTTAATGCTGTGCTAGCTTCCATGATTGCCGTTAATTGGGGAACTCCGGCACCTGCTACTATTCTAGTAGTGCAAATAGAACCCGGTCCAATACCTACTTTTACACAATCGGCTCCAGCCGCAGCCAAGGCCAATGCGCCTTCTGCTGTGCCCACATTTCCTGCAATAATTTGTAAGCCTTTGAAATTTTTTCTTAGTCCTTTCAGTGCTTCAATCACACCCTTGCTATGACCATGGGCAGAATCAAGTGTAACTATGTCTACACCCACTTGCTGTAAAGCATAAGCACGGTCATGTAAGTCTTTGGTAATGCCCAAAGCGGCACCTACCAATAACCTGCCTAATCCATCTTTGCAAGCATTGGGATTTTTGCGAATTTGTAAAATATCTCTATAAGTAATCAGACCAATTAACTTACCCTGTTTGTTAACTACGGGCAGTTTCTCAATCTTATAATTGCGTAATATATTTTCTGCTTTCTTTAAATCAGTTCCTTCAGGAGCGGTAATCAGTTTTTCCTTTGTCATGACTTCAGAAACCTTTTTCTTGTTATTGGTTTCAAAACGTAAGTCACGATTGGTTAAAATACCTACCAATTTCTGACCAGCATCTACAACAGGAATCCCACCAATTCTATTCTCCTTCATCAATTTTAATGCGTCACCAATGGTGGCGTCTACCAAGAGGGTAATGGGGTCAATGATCATACCGCTTTCACTGCGCTTTACTTTGCGTACTTGCTCGGCTTGTCGTTCAATACTCATGTTTTTGTGTAGGATTCCTAATCCACCTTCTCTAGCCAAAGCAATGGCCAGGTTGGCTTCTGTAACGGTATCCATTGCTGCACTGAGCATGGGAACATTCAAAATAATACTCTTGGTAAGTTTGGCACGAATATCCACTTCTCTGGGTAAAACCTGACTGTATGCGGGCATTAACAATACGTCATCGAAGGTGAGACCTTCGCCGAACAATCTGGAACTGGAAGCGCCTGTGCTTTGGGAACTGTTTCTTATTGCCATATGCGAAGATAGGAAAACAGGCAATTTACTGCCAAAACAATTTTTTGTAAAGTCCTGAAATGCTTACTGCTATTGGTTTTATTTGGGTTTGTGCGTAAACCAAAAATCCCCCAGTTCTCAGAATTCTTATTATTGCGCAAAGTATTAAGGTAGGATGAATCCTTATTTTGCTTGAATGCAAAAGGCCCTGAGAATCCTTATTTTTGCGCTAATGAATAAGGCCTCACATGCAATAGACGCACCACTTTTCACCTTCCAATTTGCCCTACTATGTTTGAGTAATTTCTTGTTCTCTGCCAGTTTCTCTATGATGATTCCTGAATTGCCAGCTTATTTAACCAGTTTGGGTGGAGCGCAATACAAGGGACTGATCATTGCACTTTTTACACTCATGGCGGGCATATCTAGACCATTTAGTGGAAAGCTTACTGACAAAGTGGGTAGGGTTCCTGTAATGATTTTTGGATCCTTGGTTTGTGTGATTTGTTCCTTACTCTATCCTGTGTTAACTACTGTAGCAGGCTTTTTAATCCTGCGATTTTTTCACGGATTTTCAACGGGCTTTAAGCCAACAGCAACATCCGCTTATGCGGCCGATGTAGTGCATGAATCTAGAAGGGGAGAAGCTCTTGGTGCGTTGTCTATAGGATACACTGTGGGAATGTCTGTAGGTCCTATTCTTGGAAGTTGGTTGGTGGGTGATTTCTCATTTAACATCATGTTTTATGTATCATCAGCATTGGCACTAGGTTCTGTGATGATTCTATACAATGTAAAAGAAACGCTTCCCCATCCTGAAAAATTTCAATGGGAACATATTCGCATTAGCAAACAAGAGATTTTTGAAAAAACTTCTATTAAACCAGCCCTGATCATGCTCTTGCTTTGTTTCTCTTATGGTTGTACCATTACCTTGGCACCTGATTTGAGTGATGATGTAGGCATACACAACAAGGGTTTGTTCTTTGCCATGTTCACTATCACGTCTTTGCTAGTTAGATTGGTAGCCAATAAAAGTTCTGATAAACACGGCAGAATTATTGTACTCATTTATTCCGTTCTTATTTTGGTCATCTCCTTAATGGTGCTGGCATTTGCTCATAATGTGTTCATGGTTATGTTAGGTGCTGCCATTTTTGGATTGAGTTGGGGAACGGTTGGTCCAACCATTACTGCTTGGACGGTGGATCTTTGTGCATTTGAAAATAGGGGAAGGGCTATTGGCTCCATGTATATTGCCCTTGAAGCCGGCATAGGTACAGGTGCTTTTTTCTCTGCGTGGATTTACCAGAATCAATTGGAAAATATGGTATGGGCATTTTTATTATCTGCTTTTCTGGCTGTTCTAGCATTTGTCTTATTACTGCTATGGCGCAAAAAAGAAACTCACATGCGGATGGTATAACGATTGCCAGGTAATGACCTAATTAAGTATTGCATTTCAAGTGCTAGCAATGCATTGGCCAACTGAGAACTAGTCATAGTAGCAGCAGATTGTAATTCATCCAAACTTAAGATAGACTTGGTTTTGAACAGCGCCAACAATATTGCTTGGTCTGTATTGGGTTCAAAAAATAAATCTTGTTGTTGGGCAACGGAATAGTTTTCTGCCCACCATTTCATTTCTCTCAAAAAATCTTCGGTGTTGATATAGGAATAGGCTTTTGAATACCTAATCAGTTTGTTACAACCTGCACTTTTTTGATCTGAAATTCTACCCGGAACTGCAAAAAGTGCTCTGTTATAATCCAATGCCAAATCGGCTGTAATCAAGCTGCCACCCTTGATGCCAGATTCAATCACAATGGTTGCATCGGCCATGCCGGCTACAATGCGGTTGCGTCTTGGAAAATGGTATTTGTTAGGGATACTATTTTTTCTAAAATCAGTGAGTAGACCGCCTTTCAAACTCATTTCTTTGGCAAGGGCTTGGTGTTGCGTAGGGTAGATTTCATCTAATCCATGTGCCAATACACCCAAGGTTGGAATACCTTTGGCCAATGCTGCCCGGTGGGCGATGCCGTCTATTCCTAATGCCAGTCCACTAATAATCAGTAAGTCTTCTTGGGGTAATTCACGAATGATTTTTTCAGTGACCTGTTTGCCATATTCACTATTGTTTCTGGTACCCACTACACTGATGATTCTTTTTGCATTCAGATTGGCCGGTCCTTTTGAAAATAGGAGTAGGGGTGGATCATCAATATGCAAGAGTCTTTGTGGATAGTCCTTTTCTTTGATAAACAAAGCCTTGATCTGATGCTTTTCCAAGAAAGCCAATTCTTTATCTATGGCTTCATTGGGTAAAAAAGATTGGATGGCTAAAATTTGCGTTTCAGTAAAACCAAGTTCTGGATCAAAGTCTTTGATATCTGTTTTGAAAACGGCTTCAGCGTCACCAAATAATTCAATCAAAGCATTTGCCATTTTTGAACTAATACCAGGTACCATGGTCAGGGCCAGTCTATAATACAATGCATTCTCCATAATGGAAAAATGCAGCATAAAACTGGCTTGAAGTCAACAAAAAAGCAAAATCATTTTAGTAGCCACCAAAATGATTTTACTAAGCTATAAACCCGTAATGGTAAATTCAGTTCTCCTGTTTTTAGCCCTTCCCGCTTCAGTGGTATTGTCAGCAATAGGTTTAGTTGCAGCATAGCCTTTAAAGCTGAGTCTATTGCTTTCAATGCCTTTGCTGGTGAGCCATTCCACAATAGACTTGGCCCTATTTGTAGACAGTTTTTCATTGTCTTCTGGTCTACCCGTATTATCTGTATGCCCACCTATCTGCAATTTGAGTGATGGATTTTCTTGCAAGACTTGTAAGAGTTTTTCTAGTTCAATTAAACCAGTCTTAGGTAATTCAAA
Organism: Bacteroidota bacterium; assembly: GCA_041164585.1. Classification (GTDB taxonomy): domain Bacteria; phylum Bacteroidota; class Bacteroidia; order Chitinophagales; family Chitinophagaceae; genus Sediminibacterium. The sequence continues at coordinate 2,715 of JBEAPC010000205.1, read as the reverse complement.
ACTATTGTTGGCAAATAGAATATTGTTGAACACAAAACTGGCATTGAGCAATACGGGTTGAAGCGCAATATTTTTGGTGTACACACTATCGGCTTCTTTCTGCTTCATGGCAAACACTTCACTATAGAATAGATAACCTTTTCTATTCACGGTGAATGTATAATCCTTGCCCAGTGGCAATGTAATCAGGTATTCACCTTTTTCATCTGTTTGAATTTTCATCAAAGCCAAATTGCTTTCATTGTCTGTTAATTCAACAGTTGATGGAATCCCTTTTCCATTTTTTTGATCTGTTACAACACCTTTTACATAAAGGGTTCTAAAGGGTCTGATATCAGGACGCATATCAAATTGATAAAGGTCTAGATCACCCCTACTATCAGATCTGTCAGACGCATAATATGCTTTTAGACCATCGGCCGATACGGCCAAACTGCCTTCATTTTCAATGGTATTAATGGGATAACCCAGGTTCTCAGGTTTGCCCCATTCACCTGCTGCATTTTTGCGCAACAAATACAAATCAGAACCACCGTATCCAGTTAATCCATCAGAAGTATAGTAAACGGTTTGATTATCGGGATGAATAAAAGGCGCTAGTTCATCACCGGCTGTATTTATGTCTGGGCCTAGGTTCTGGGCCGGAGACCATTTTCCATCGCTGCCGCGATAGCTAATATACAAGTCCTTACCACCATAGCCACCTGGTCTATTACTGCTAAAAAACAATACCCGATTATCTGGGCTCAAACTTGGGGAACTTTCCCAAAATTCTGTATTGATATTTTTACCCAAATTTTCTGGTTCACTCCAACCAATTGGGGTATAAACTGATTTATAAATATCATAATTCCCAAAACCCTGTCCAGAGAATTGACCCGCAAATAAAATCCATTCTCCATCCTGAGAGGCAGTAATAGCGCCCTTTTTAGGCTCTATATTGATATCTCCTTTAATGGGTTCAGACATGCCAAATCTGCGACCATCAAATTTGCTTTCCATAAAATCTTCCCGTTGATGATCACCTGCACGGGTATAAATCAGCAAGCTATCCGTTACGGTAACATTGGGATAATATTCAGCAAATGGAGAGTTTACATTGTCTCCTAAATTGATGGGTAGAAATTGGTATTTGTCTTGGTCAGGATGTTTACTAGCATAGTCCAAAGCAAAGCTATAACAGCGTTTGCGGTATTGAGCTGCTTTCTTACTTCTATCGCCCAAGTTGGGTAATAGTATAAAATCTTCTACCTGTGCAAGCGCGTCTTGAAAACGACCAGCACCCGCCAAATTAATACTATACGGTAATTGATATACTTTAAAATAGAGACTGTCTTTGGAACGCGCTTTCTCATACAATTTGATACTAGCTGCGTACTGTTTTAATTGTCCATAAGCCGCGGCCAAAGACAAATAAGCATCTACAAAATTGCTGTCTATTACAAGACAGTTTTGTAGTACGGGAATAGATTCTCTGATTTCACCCGCTTTTAAATATTCCACCGCTTGGTCATACTGATCCAATGCCTTGGGTTTTACCTTATCAGGATTGTAAGATTGAGCACTGGCCCATAGACCTATCAATACTAAAAAAGCGAGGGCTGAAATTTTCTGCATGGTTCAACTATAATGCTTGAAAGTTCCGCCAAATTCAACAAAGCTGTTTGTTAAAATTGGGATGGAATCTAGGGAACATTGATGTACTTATGGGTTTGTAAACTCAATTCCCATTGGGGATGGGCTTTAATATAGTCTACAATCAAAGGCGTGATTTCTGCAGCTTTATCCCACTCTGGTTGCAGGTACAATTTGCAATTGGCATTTACTTGTGCTGCGTGCAATTCTGCCCATTCAAAATCGTGCTTATTAAAAACCACTACTTTTAATTCATGCGCTAAAGGCAGGTTAGCAGGAACAGGGGCTTTGAATTTTTTGGGAGACAAACAGATCCAGTCCCAATTGCCACTCATGATAGAAGAGCCCGAAGTTTCTATATTGGTTTCAAAGCCCGCTTCCTGTAAGGCTTTTGTTAGTTCATCCAAATTGTGCAACAGTGGTTCGCCACCTGTAATCACCGCTAGTCTACCTGGGTATTTACAGGCTTCTGTAACAATAGATTCAATGGATAGTTTTGGATGTTTCTCTGCATCCCAGCTATCTTTTACATCGCACCATACACAGCCCACATCGCATCCGCCCAAGCGAATAAAATAGGCAGCCCTTCCTTGATGATAGCCCTCGCCCTGTAGGGTATAAAAAGCTTCCATCACAGGTAATGATGTGGTAGTTATTTGCATGGGTATTGCTTAGGCTATGCCGTTATTGGTTTTGTATGCTTGTAAAGTATTCTTGAGTAATCCTGCAATGGTCATCAAACCAACGCCACCGGGTACAGGCGTAATAGCAGAAGTTAATGGAGCTACTTCGGCATAAGCAACATCACCCTTGATTCTAAATCCTTTTTTGGCTGTAGGATCATCTACACGGGTAATACCCACGTCAATTACTACTGCTCCAGGTTTTACCATATCTGCTTTTACAAATTCTGGACGGCCCAATGCTGCTACTAGTATATCGGCCTGCAGGCAAATTTCTTTTAAATTAGGTGTGTGCGAATGACATACCGTTACCGTGCAATTACCACCTGGAATATTGCTGCTCAGCAAGATACTCATGGGTCTGCCAACAATATTACTTCTGCCAATGACAACAGCG
>JBEAPC010000204.1:0-4086 GCA_041164585.1 Bacteroidota bacterium | reverse complement strand
AGTTGGAAAAATTGGCAAAAGAAACTGAATCGGATGGAGGGTACAAGCGCGTTGTAACCCCACATATTGCCAAAGAGAATTTATATATCACCAGTGGACACTTGCCATATTATGCAGATAGTATGTTCCCGCCCATGGATATGGATGGGGAGAAATATTATCTCAAAGCCATGAACTGTCCACACCATCATAAAATCTTTGATGCAGAGCCAAAAAGCTATCGCGATATGCCTTATCGTATTGCCGAATATGGTACCTGCTATCGCTACGAGCAAAGTGGAGAATTATTTGGACTTATGCGTGTACGTTGTTTGCACATGAATGACGCGCATATTTATTGTTCTAAGGAGCAGTTTATGCAAGAGTTCAAAGCCGTGAACGATATGTACCTCAAGTATTTCAAGATTTTTGGGATTGAGAAATACGTGATGCGTCTTAGTTTACATGATCCTGAAAAATTAGGTCAGAAATATGTGAACGAACCCGAACTATGGTTGCAAACTGAAGAGTTGGTGCGCAATGTTTTAATAGAAACGGGTGTTCCATTTGTTGAGGTAAAAGGAGAGGGTGCATTTTATGGACCAAAAATTGACGTGCAAATTTGGAGTGCTATTGGAAGAGAATTTACTTTGGCAACCAACCAAGTAGATTTTGCCCAGCCAAGAAGCTTTAATCTATCTTTTACCAATAAAGAGAATGAAGCCGAAATTCCTTTAATCATTCACCGTGCGCCTTTGGGCACTCATGAAAGGTTTATTGGATTTTTGTTAGAGCACTATGCGGGTAAATTCCCTGTATGGTTGGCTCCGTTACAAGTGAAAATCTTGCCAATTAGTGACAAGTTCATGGATTATGCAAAATCTGTAGAAACTAGGCTTAGAAAAGCAGGTGTTCGGGTAGAATTGGATGATAGAAACGAGAAAATTGGAAAAAAAATCCGCGATACAGAATTGATGCGCGTACCTTACATGCTGGTAATTGGAGAGAAGGAAGTGGCAGAAAACCAGTTGTCCGTAAGACGTCAGGGCAAGGGAGATACGGGTGTACAATCCGTAGATGCCTTTGTAGAAATGATCAAGGATGAAATAGAAAACCGTAAATCTGCAGAATAGTCTGCTTTATTTATATCTTTAACACCAAATCAATTATTCACAAAACAAGTTTTAATGGCATTACCACCAAGAGGCGGAGGAAGATTCAACCCCAGGTTTAACAGGCAGCCGGAGCCTGAACATCGTATTAATGAAAGGATTCGCGTTTTGCAAGTCCGTTTGGTAGGCGACAACGTAACCGTTGGCGTTTATCCTACTTCAGAGGCACTTAAAATTGCCCAAGAACAAGAACTGGACCTGGTTGAAATATCCCCAACGGCAGATCCGCCAGTTTGTAAGGTGATAGATTATAAGAAATTCCTCTATGAAAAGAAGAAGAAGGAAAAGGAAATGAAGGCCAATTCCAAGCAAAGTGAAGTAAAAGAAATTCGCTTCACACCTGGAACAGATGACCATGATTTCAACTTTAAAGCCAAACACGCTGAAAACTTTCTGAAAGACGGTAATAAGGTAAAAGCCTATGTACAGTTTAAAGGACGTGCCATCATGTTCCAAGATAGGGGGCAATTATTGCTCTTGAAATTTGCAGAAAGATTGGCCGAAGCGGGAAGTCTGGAAAGCATGCCTAAATTAGAAGGTAAAAGAATGTTTGCCATTTTTACCCCAAAAACAGGTAAAAAGAAGGCATAATCTAATAAATATATAGTTCAAGAAAGCGGCCCTTTGAGCCGCTTTCTTGATTTTTAAGCCTAGTAATCAGTCAGTTAGCTGTTGATTTACTAATTTTACGCTTCATTCTTCACTCTTCACTTTTATCTTTTCACTTTTTTTCTTCACTCTTCACTTTTTTTCATACTTTTGCCGTCCGAAAAAATCGGACATTTCCCGTATGGCCCAAACAAGTTTCTAACCTGTGTTAGAACGCCAGCAGGGTGTAATCTCAAAAAGATTATTTAACATGCCAAAGGTAAAAACCAACAGCAGCGCAAAAAAACGCTTTAAGGTGACAGGTACCGGAGAGATCACTTTCCAAAAAGCTTTCAAACGTCACATCTTGACCAAGAAATCTAAAAAACGTAAAAGAGCTTTGAACAAGAAAGGTTTGGTAAGTGCTCCAAACAAAGACTTTGTTCTACGTTTATTGCGTTTGAAAGGATAGTCTTTCAAAGAACTCCAGTAACCATCATTTTACATCAACAGCTTGTAATATTTAAAAGCAAGCTTCAAAACAAAATACTATGCCACGTTCAAAAAATGCAGTAGCATCTAGGGCTAGAAGGAAAAAAATCCTTGACCAAGCAAAAGGTTTCTATGGTAAACGTAAAAACGTTTATACCGTAGCCAAAAATATTGTTGAAAAAGGTTTGACTTATAGTTATGTAGGTCGTAAACTCAAAAAGCGTGAATACCGTCAGTTATGGATTGCACGTATTAATGCAGCTGTAAGAGAAGAAGGTATGACTTACAGTCAGTTTATCAACAAATTAAGTGTAAAAGGTATTGACTTGAACCGTAAAGTTCTGGCTGATTTGGCTATGAACGAACCAGAAAGCTTCAAAGCGCTGATTGCTCAAGTTAAGTAATACAACTTCAAAATAAGTAAGCGCCGGAAGGATCTAATCCTTCCGGCTTTTTTTTGTACAAGCAACCGTTAAAACTGTTAGTTTTGCAAAGCAAAAATTGTTCTGCCAACAGTATAACTCTAAACTAGCTAATGAACAACACTTATACCTCGCTTGTAAAACAAACCTTCCATTTTCCCCAGGAAGGATTTGATCAAAATGATGATGGTTACCTAGAATTTAATGGATTAGACCTGATTTCTTTGATCAACAAGCATGGAACGCCTTTAAAGCTAACCTATCTTCCCAAAATTGGGATGCAGATTAACAAGGCTAAAACCTTGTTTGCCAATGCATTTAAGAAGCACAAATACGAAGGGCAGTAATTTTATTGTTACTGCACCAAGAGTTCCCATTTTTCCTTTATTGTAGAAGAAGCCCTAAAGCATGGGATACATTTAGAAACATCACATGCTTATGACCTTGATATTATCAATAGGCTCTATGAAAGAAGGAAAATCAACAAAGATGTTTATATAGTTTGCAATGGGTATAAGCAAAAGACCTATACTTCAAGGATTGCAAAGATGATCAATAGTGGTTTTAAAAATGTGATTCCTATTCTAGATAACAAAGAGGAATTGCAGGCTTACCGCAAAAGTGTCAAGCAACCCTTTAGATTAGGTATAAGAGTAGCAGCTGAAGAAGAGCCCAATTTCCCTTTTTATACCTCAAGATTGGGTATTCGTGCAAAAGACATTTTGGAGTTTTATGTAGATGAGATAGAAGGCTTTGAGGACAAGTTCCAACTAAAAATGCTCCATATCTTTTTAAATAAAGGTGTTAAGGATGATATCTATTATTGGAGTGAATTGAATAAAATCATCAACCTTTATTGTCAACTAAAGAAAATCTGTCCTGAATTAGACAGTATTAATATTGGTGGAGGTTTTCCTATCAAGCATTCACTTGGGTTTGAATATGATTATCAATTCATGATCAATGAGATAGTTGGTAATATTAAGAAAGCTTGTAACAAAGCAAAAGTACCCATGCCCAATATCTACACAGAGTTTGGCAGTTTTACAGTAGGGGAGAGCATGGCACATATTTACAGTGTGCTTGGTCAAAAAATTCAAAATGACCGTGAGTGCTGGTACATGATTGATTCCTCATTTATTACTACGCTTCCGGACACTTGGGGAATTGGGGAAAAATTCTTGATGTTGCCCATTAATAAATGGGACAATGAATATCATCGGGTAGTTCTTGGTGGCATCACTTGTGATAGCCATGATTATTATGATTCAGAAGAGCATATTAATGAAGTATTCCTTCCCAAATTAGCAGCTGATGGTAAAAAAGAAGAAGAGTCCAATAAAGAGCCTTTATACGTTGGTTTCTTTCATACCGGAGCTTATCAAGATCAAATTAGTGGATACGGAGGAATTAAACATTGTATGGTACCTTCT
>JBEAPC010000203.1:0-4655 GCA_041164585.1 Bacteroidota bacterium | reverse complement strand
TGCTCGTAGCGATAGCAGGTACCGTATTCCGCTATACGATAAGGCATATCGCGATAGCTTTTTGGCTCTGCATCAAAAATTTTATGGTGGTGTGGACAGTTCATGGCTTTGAGATAATATTTTTCTCCATCCATATCCATGGGCGGGAACATACTATCTGCATAATAAGGCAAGTGTCCACTGGTAATATATAAATTCTCTTTGGCAATATGCGGTGTTACAACGCGCTTGTACCCTCCATCCGATTCTGTTTCTTTTGCCAATTTCTCCAACTCTTCAATAATCACGGTTCCGTTAGGCATCCAAAGAATCAGGCCTTGACCAATATCGTCATTCATGGTATAGATACCCAATTCCTTACCCAATTTGCGGTGATCACGCTTTTTAGCTTCTTCCATCATCAACAAATAGGCATCTAATTCTGCTTTGTTGGGGAAAGTAACACCGTAGACCCTTGTCAACATCTTGTTTTTCTCATCACCCTTCCAATAAGCCCCAGAAATACTGGTTAATTTGATGGCTTTGATAGATCCAGTGCCAGGAATATGTGGCCCCCTACAGAGGTCTGTAAACTGGCCTTGGGTATAAAAACTAATTTCTCCGTCTTGTAAGCCTTGCAACAAATCCAATTTATACTCATCGCCCTTATCTGCAAAATACTGAATAGCGTCTTGCTTGGCTATGGCTTTGCGGATATATGGATTGTTCTGCTTGGCTAATTCATTCATTTTATTCTCAATCTGGCGCAGGTCTTCTTCTGTCATTTGACGGTCACCCAAGTCCATATCGTAATAAAAACCACGGTCCAATGCAGGTCCAACCCAGAATTTAACTCCTGGAAATAAAGACTCAACCGCTTCAGCCATCAAGTGGGCAGAAGAGTGCCAAAAAGTATTTTTACCATCTGCGTCATCCCAAGTGAGTAGTTGTAAGCTTGCATCCGTGGTAATTTCACGTGAAGCATCCCAAACCTGTCCATTCACTTTTGCGGCCAATACCTTTCTGGCCAAGCCTTCACTGATTGATTTGGCCACATCCATTGCTGAAATACCTGACTGGTATTCCCTCACTGCGCCATCTGGAAAAGAAATCTGTATCATGTATTTAAAATAGAGCTTAATTAATAGGGTGACAAAGTTACAAAATTGCTGTCAGACTATAACAGCTCAATCCCAATATCTCATTCAAAGCTTTAACGCTTCTTTAGTAAGTTGCCTTAACTTGTGGGCGTAGTTTTGTCCCAATGAGATTGAATTTTACCCTTGTTTTCATTTTATTGCTTTCTTTTAGCGCCCAGTCCCAAAAATTGACAGGGATCTGGAGGGGGTATTTTAGTGCATCAAATGGCTTATACCGAGGCGGTGTAAAGGAAGAAATGTACAAATATGAGGTACAGATCAGGCTGAATCAGGATAATTCTGTAGATGGGGTCACCTATTCTTATCAAACAACGGTTTTTTATGGCAAGGCCAGTGCGCAGGGAATTTATTCTCCTCAGGCCAAATCCATTACTTTAAAAGAAACCGTGTTAATGGAACTAAAGATTGGTGATAAAAGCCAACCCTGTTTAATGACCTGTTACCTAGACTATTCCAAAATTGGAAAATTAGAAGTACTTCAAGGAGAATTTATTTCAGTGAATATTAGGGATAAGGGAGATTGTGGCGCGGGTAAAGTTTATTTAGAAAAAGTGCCAGTTTCAGATTTTCAAGCGGAAGATTTCTTGAAACAAAAGAAAGCAGTTGATACAAGTAAGAAAAAAGCGATACCAGTAGAAGCACCTAAGCCAACTCAACCTGCATCTAAGTCTACAACTGCAGCCAAACCTGCAACTAAACCAGCACCAAAAACAGGTACCACTCAAACAGCTCCGGCACCTAAACCTGCAACAGCTTCTAGTACAAACAAAACACCTGCTCCAAAACAAACAGCACCCAGTCAATCAAATACCAAACAAACAACAGCAGTTGCTAAAACTAAACCCGGTGCTGAAAACAATTTGGTTGGCAAAAATACTACACAGCCCTCTACTGCTCCATTAGAAAAAAAGCCAGTAACTATATCAGCTCCTATTATAACAAAAGACACCATTCCATCAAAAGCAAAAGAGCCCATTATCAGTAAGGTTCCTGTACCAAAAGTACTGATAGAAAGAGAAAACAACTTGGTCAAAACCATTCAAACAGACGAGGAATTAATTCAGATTGACCTGTATGATAATGGAACAATTGACCACGATAGTATCTCCTTGTTTCACAACAACAAACAGGTCATCAAAAACGGCGGGTTAAGCTACACCCCAATAAGTCTCAAGATTAAGTGTTCCAAAGAAGACCACAGACATGAACTGATTATGGTGGCTGAAAACCTTGGTGAGATTCCACCTAACACGGCTTTAATGGTCATTACTGCTGGCAAAAAACGCTATGAGGTTTTCCTAACTTCTACAGAAGAGAAAAACGCCAAAGTGGTTATTGAGTACACGCCAAAAAATTAGAATTTCAAATTCCAAGTAACGGATGGGATAATAGGGAAAAGCGAAACCTGTTTGGCTGACACCTTTAAATCTCCCGTTGCAGCACTACCTTCTTGATCATAATAAATAAAGTAAGGGTTCTGTCTGCTATAAATATTGTAGATACTAAACACCCAATTGCTATTGAATTTGCTATTCTCTTTTCTTTTAGGTGTATAGGTAGCAGCAATATCAATTCTATGATAAGCTGCCATTCTATAAGCATTGATTCTACTATACTCCTGAGTCAACACCCCGCCCACCAAATAGAATCGTTCAGGTACAGAAATAGCGGCTCCAGTACCATATACAAATACAGAAGATAGTTTCCACTTGTCATTGAGTTCATAATTGGCCACTACTGACAAATCATGTCTTCTATCATTTCTACTGGGATATTTTAAACCATCATTCAGTTCCTTGAATTGTCTCCAAGTCCAACTAAGGGTATACCCTACCCAACCAGTTAGTCTACCCTTTACTTTGTTTACAAAAAACTCTGCACCGTAACTCCATCCTTTTCCAAATACAAATTCTTCTTCTGGATCCTTTAAAGAAGGAGTATAACCTTCCCTATATTCAATTTGATTCTCCATGGTTTTATAATAGGCTTCCACTGAAGTTTCAAACATTCCTTCTTTTAGATTTTGGAAATATCCAATGGCATATTGCCAACTCAATTGGGGTTTTACTCTTAATGTACTGGGCACCCAAAGATCGGTTGGCAAAGTAGTTCCTGCATTGGTAACTAAGTGTATGTACTGAAGATTATTGGTAATGGCCGCTTTTAAAGATGCATTGTCATTGAGGGTATATCTGATGGTAGCCCTTGGTTCAAATCCCCCATAAGACTGCACCGTTTGCCCCTTGCCATATACTACACTGTCTATTTTATTTCCATTAACGTCTCTGATATAATTGGTATACCTACCCACTTGCTGAAACTGGCTATACCTAAGTCCTATATTCAACTTTAGCTTGTTATTGATCTCCCAATCATCCTGCAGGTACAACCCATATTCATTGGCAAATTTTTTGGTGGCATTTTGTGGCGTGAACACAACAGAATCTTGATTCCCACTTAACACATTGGGTAAAAATGTATGAAATGTATATTGTGCACCAAACTTGATTTTGTGTTCTGGTGAAAGATAATAATCATAATCAGTTTTGGCATTTAAGTCCCTAATACCGGAAGAAAGATTGATATTAAAATCATTCTGTTTGCCATTCAATGCAAACTGATAATCATTATAAACCAAAGTGGTATTTGAAAATAATTTCTTGTTGAAAACGTGGTTCCATCTTAGGGTTGCAGTTGAATTCCCCCAAGGTATTTCTGTATTAAAAGATCGCTTGGCATTATTAAAATTGAATTTATCTCTTCCAAAATAGCCACTCAAATAGAGGTGATCTTTTTCTGAAATTTCATAATTTACTTTGGCATTCAAGTCATAGAAATAATATCCAGAACCGTAATAATCACTGGTTTTCTTAATCAAGGGTTTGGCAATGGCATCCGCATAGGTTCTTCTTGCAGAAATCATATAAGATGCTTTGTTTTTCTTAAGGGGTCCTTGAATAGAAAATCGCGAAGCAATTAAACCAATCCCAAGATCCACTTGAGTTTTATTGGTATTCCCTTCTTTCATGGCCACATCAACAACCGAGGAAAGTCTACCACCATATTGTGCTGGCATCCCACCCTTGATTAAACTTACATTCTTAATAGCGTCACTATTAAAAATGGAAAAAAAGCCAAATAAATGCCCCGTATTGTATACCACGGCATCATCTAATAGAATCAGGTTTTGATCTGCTCCCCCGCCCCTTACATAGAAACCAGCATTTCCCTCACCTGCATTTCTGACACCAGGCATTAATTGTAAGGTTTTTAAAATGTCTACTTCACCCATAAAAGCTGGGATGGCTTTTGCAGTATTGATATTTAATTCAATCTTACCCATTTGGGCCGTTTTCACTTGATTGTCCCTTCTTCTAGATACTACTGTTACATTATTAATGGCATTGGCATTAGGCACCAATAGAATATTAAATGACTTATTATCAGTTAGGTTAATGGTCCAAACCTTGGGCTGATATCCCACAAAAGATGCAGCCAATTGGTAGGTACCATTTT
>JBEAPC010000202.1:0-9468 GCA_041164585.1 Bacteroidota bacterium | reverse complement strand
CTAGGGGTATCAATTGATTATATTTACTAATTTTTATATCTATTGATTTTCCAAGAATTTGCTTCTTTTTTTGTGTTTTTTTAAATCATCTGACAATTTTTTTAATTGATTCACGTATTTTCGTGTTACAAAATCAATAAAATATGTCACTTAGATTTCAAGCAATTGAGAGCCTGACGGCTGATTCCGGTCCAGTTAATGCTGCCGGTAGTACCAAAGTCACCGGAATTTTTGGTGAAAACGTATTCACTATCAAGACCGCAAGAGAGTTTTTGAGCGATGAAGCTTACAAAAGCCTTGTAACAAGTATCAAGGGTGGCAAAAAAATTGATCGTAGTGTAGCTGGTAGTATTGCTAATGGCATGCGTGCTTGGGCTGAATCAAAAGGAGTAACTCACTTTACACACTGGTTTCAACCATTGACTGGTACCACTGCTGAAAAGCACGATAGCTTTTTTACCCTAAAAAGTGACGGTACAGCTATTGAAGAATTTGACGGCGCTGCATTGATTCAGCAAGAACCAGATGCTTCTTCTTTCCCTAACGGTGGTATCCGTGCTACATTTGAAGCCCGTGGTTACACGGCTTGGGACCCATCATCTCCAGCATTTATCATTGAAATTGGACATGGTAAAACACTTTGTATTCCTACCATCTTTGTTTCATACACTGGCGAATCATTGGACTATAAAGCTCCTTTGTTAAAAGCACTAGAAGCTTTGAACAAATCCGCTGTTGAAGTAGCTAACTATTTTGACAAGAATGTTACTAAGATTACTGCAACCCTAGGTTGGGAACAAGAATATTTTGTGATTGATGAAGGTTTGGCAAATGCCCGTCCTGACTTGGTTCAAGCTGGCCGTACCGTATTTGGTGCAGCTCCTGCAAAAGGACAACAATTAGAAGACCATTACTTTGGTTCTATTCCAGAAAGAGTGTATGCATTTATGCGTGACTACGAAACGGAAGCATACAAATTAGGTATTCCTTTACGTACACGTCACAATGAAGTTGCACCTGCTCAGTTTGAGTGTGCTCCTATTTTTGAAGAAGTGAATATTGCTGTTGACCACAACATTTTGTTGATGGACATCATGAGCCGTGTTGCAAAAAGACACCACTTACGTGTATTGTTGCACGAAAAACCATTTGCTGGTATTAACGGTAGTGGTAAACACAATAACTGGAGTTTGGCTACTGATACTGGTGTGAATTTATTGGCTCCAGGTAAGACTCCAAAAACCAACTTGATGTTCTTGACTTTCTTTGTCAATACCATCAAAGCGGTTCATGACTATTCTGATATCCTGCGTGCTTCTATTGCTTCTGCTGGTAACGACCACCGTTTGGGTGCCAACGAAGCTCCTCCAGCCATTATCTCTGTATTCGTAGGTCAGTATTTGGCCAAGGTTTTGGAAGATATTGAGTCTAGGGTTGGCGATAAATTTGACGAACAAGATGAAGCTATCTTGAAATTAGATTTACACCGTAGCATTCCTGAATTGTTGTTAGACAATACAGATAGAAACCGTACTTCTCCTTTTGCCTTTACTGGTAATAAATTTGAGTTCCGTGCTGTTGGTTCTACTGCTAACTGTGCTAATCCAATGATTACTTTGAACACCATTATGGCTGCTACTTTGAAGCAATTCAAGAAAGACGTAGACGGTTTGATTGAAAAAGGTGACAAGAAAGAAATTGCTATCATGCACGTGATTCAGAAATACATTGTAGAAAGTAAAAAAGTATTGTTTGAAGGAGATGGATATAGCGCAGAGTGGGCACAAGAAGCTGAAAGAAGAGGTTTACCAAATGTAAAAACTACTCCTTTGGCATTTGACGCTTTAACTACTGATAAAGCCAAACACCTATTTGAATCCAACAATATCTACAACCATATTGAGTTGGAAGCGCGTCATGAAATTGAACTGGAAAACTATTTGAAGAAAGTTCAAATTGAAGGCCGTATCATTGGTGACCTTGCTTTGAATCATATTATCCCTGCAGCTATCAAATACCAAAACGATCTGTTGAAGAACGTAAATGGTCTTAAAGAAGCTGGCTTACCAGAAGCAGCTTATGCGTCTCAGCTAAGCTTGTTGAAACAAGTAAGTGAGCATATTCAAGTAGTTCACGAAAATGTATTGGCCATGGTGGAAGCACGTAAAGTTGCCAACAACATTTCTAATACACGTGAAAAAGCCATTGCTTATGAAAGCAAAGTAAAGGCTACCTACTTTGATTTGATCCGTTACCATGTTGACAAATTAGAAGCATTGGTTGACGATGAAATCTGGACATTGCCTAAATATCGTGAGATGTTATTGTTGAGATAATTGTTTTTGACTTGAGTGAAAAAGCCCTGTTCCTTCTGGTTCAGGGTTTTTTTTTAACAATTACTGGTCGGGAAAAAATAGCATTCCACCGATAATTCCTTAGAGAAGAATAGGATTTCCTAACTTGAATCAGTTATCAAACTAAAAACACCAAATATGAAAAAATTTATTGCATTACTAGCTCTTGTGCTAGTTTGCTCCTTCAACACCCTGATGGCTCAGCCTCCAGGAGGTGGTCAGCAAATGACTCCAGAACAACGTGCCGCTATGATGAAAGAAAGGTACAAAGGCATGGGTCTTAATGATGTTCAAGTTGACTCTGTAATTGCTATTAACAATGACATGCGTCCAAAAATGATGGCCTTAAGAGAAGCTAGTGAAGCTGACAGACCAACTTTAATGAAAGCCATGACTGATGAGCGCAACAAGCGTTTGGAAAAAGCATTACCTGCTGATTTGGCCAAAAAAGTAATTGAATCTATGTCTATGCAACGCGGCCCAGGTGGTGGCGGTGGACGTGGCGGTGGAGGCAAAAAATAAGCCCATACCTAAACAAGATGTTAAGAAGGCACTTCCAAGGGAGTGCCTTCTTGTTTTATATAGGTTGGTTGTTGTATTTTCAATTTTATAAATATTACTTATGAAAAAGGTCTATCAAATCTGTTCTTGCTTTCTAGTATTTATTTTAGTTGCCCATATGGGGATGGCTCAAAATAGAACACCCGAAGAACAGAGAGAACTTTTTGGCTATTGTGATAAACAAGCGTTGATGAAACAGTTTAATATAGCTGAAGACGTTGCCAATAAAATTGGCGATATTGATTTATGGGCCACCAAAGAACTCATAAGTGTAGAGAACAATACCAATGAAGTTTTTGCTACCAAAGGAGAATTAGACAAAGAAGTGATTAAAAGATATAAGGCTTTAAAATTGTCTGACCAGCAATTAAAATCTTTGGCAGAATTTAAAAAGAACAGAGATGAGCACCCAACACCTTGTGAAGCCATTACCCTCACTTATAACAAAGCCTATGATACCTTAAGCTTAGCCAGAGCGCTTCAATTAATGAAGACAAAATATAGAAAATCGCTGATTGACAAATTGGGTATTAATGGCAGACAAGCAGATATGATTTTTGAAACAGAGTATTACAAGCAAAAAGAAGCATTAACCATTTCTGCCATGCCTGAATCGGATTTTAATAGAATTCGTAAAACAGTAGCCATGTACCAGGTCAGAGAGAATCGCCATAAGGCTAGTGGCCTTACAGAAGATCAATTGGTAATGGCCATCAACTTTTTTAAAGAGAACCAACTCTATCCAGAACAGGTAGTAAATAAATAATCCCCGTTGTGGCGGGGACTATTCGGTTAACAAGAATATCTGCAAAGGGTAACCCCAATGTTTATTTCATTTTAAAAGTTTCCAAGAATTTGGTAGTGAAATTACCTTTTCTAAAATCTTCGTTTTGCATCAATTGTAAGTGAAAAGGAATGGTGGTTTTTACGCCCTCAATCACGTATTCACTCAAAGCACGATACATGGTATCAATGGCTTCTTCCCTAGTTTGTGCAACCGTGATTAGCTTACCAATCATACTATCGTAATAAGGAGGAATCACATAGCCTGCATAGACATGACTATCTACCCTTACACCATGTCCACCTGGGGTATGCAATACGGTAATTTTACCGGGTGATGGTCTAAAGTCATTGTAAGGATCTTCCGCATTAATACGGCATTCAATAGCGTGCATTTGGGGTTCATAATTTCTACCAGAAATTTTCTCACCCATGGCTATTTTAATTTGCTCTTTTATCAAATCAAAACTTACCACTTCTTCCGTTACACAGTGTTCTACTTGAATCCTGGTATTCATTTCCATGAAATAGAAATTCCTATGCTTGTCTACCAAGAACTCAATGGTACCAACGCTTTCATAATTAATAGCAGATGCTGCTTTTATAGCGGCTTCTCCCATTTTATGTCTAAGTTCTGGTGTCATAAAAGGAGAAGGAGATTCTTCTACCAATTTCTGGTGACGTCTTTGAATAGAGCAATCACGCTCACTCAAATGACATACATTTCCATATTGGTCTCCGGCTACTTGAATTTCAATGTGACGAGGCTCTTCCACAAATTTCTCCATGTAAATGCCATCGTTCTTGAAAGAAGCAGCAGCTTCTATTTTGGCTGTGGTATAGGCTTTTTCAATTTCTTCTTCATTCCAAACCACGCGCATTCCTTTACCACCACCACCAGCAGTTGCTTTAAGGATGACTGGGTAACCTACTACTTTGGCCAATTCTTTGGCTTCCTCTATGCTTTCTAATAAACCTTCACCACCTGGTACAACTGGAACCCCAGCTTTGATCATGGTTTCTTTGGCGGTGATTTTATCTCCCATTTTATTGATCATCTCAGGAGTTGGACCAATAAACTTAATGCCATGATCGGCACAAATTTGAGAGAACTTGGCATTTTCTGCTAAAAAACCATAGCCAGGATGCACGGCATCGGCATTGGTGATTTCAGCAGCCGCCATAATATGGGGAATATTCAGGTAAGAGTCTGAACTCTGAGGTTTACCAATACAAACTGCCTCATCAGCAAATTTTACGTGTAAACTGTCTTTATCAGCTGTTGAGTAGACCGCAACGGTTTTAATACCCATTTCCCTACAGGTTCTAATCACTCTAAGGGCAATTTCACCACGGTTGGCAATCAATATCTTTTTAAACATGGATTCAATTTGATGAAAAAATAAAGTGGGAGTAACTATTTAGTTGGCTCAACCAAGAATAAGGGCTGGTCATATTCTACTGGACTTGCATCATCCACCAAGATTTTGACAATGGTACCACTTACTTCACTTTCAATTTCATTGAACAGCTTCATGGCTTCAATGATACAAACCACTTTGCCTGGAGCTACTTCAGTTCCAATTTCAGCAAAAATGGGTTTATCTGGAGAAGGCCTACGGTAGAAAGTTCCAATCATAGGACTTTTAATAGTAATCAGGTTATCCGCTTTGGGGGCTTCAGCTGGAGCGGCAGCAACGGGTGCAGCAGCAGGAGCTGGAGCTGCTACTGGAGCGGCTGAAGTAGTATACACTTGATGACTAGGAGCGGCAGTAACGTTAACTACTGGCTCTTCTTTTTGCTTGATGGTCACCTTACCATCTTTATCTTCTATACTAATTTCACCAATATTGCTTTTATTGATGATTTTGATTAATTCGTGAATTTGCTTTAAGTCCATAAATGGCAGGTTTTGATAAAAAAACGGTTGATTTAGGTCAAATCGGGGGGCAAAATAGCCCTTTTTTGGTAAAAATGGCCATTTTCTTTAAAATGGGGACAACTAGTTTTGACACCAAAAATTACCCTTAAAATGACAAATGGCAGCCTATAGCTGCCATTTGATATCAGAATTCAAGTCAATTATTCTTTAACGCGCTCTACATATTCACCAGACTTGGTGTTTACACGAATCAGTTCACCGTCTTCTACAAATAGGGGAACCATTACAGTAGCGCCACCTTCTACAGTAGCCGCTTTCAAAGCCCTAGTAGCAGTATCACCCCTTAATCCTGGCTCACAGTAAGTGATTTTCATGACAATTTTCTCTGGCAATTCAGCTCCAATAGGTAATTCAGTCTCTGTATTGATGAATACAAATACTTCAGAACCATCTTTTAAGAACTGAGGCGCGTCAATCATTTCTTCGCCCAATGCAATTTGCTCAAAAGTTTCATTATTCATTAGGTTGTAACCACTTTCATCCTTGTAGAGGTATTGGAAAGCTTTCTTTTCCACCCTTACCGGATAAACGGTTTCACCACTGTTCCAGGTCTTTTCAATAGAGCGTTTGTTGTCAACACCCTTCAATTTGGCCCAAACCTTAGCGGCTGCACGGGCTGTCTTGTTTTCGCCAAATTCCACTACTGAATATAGACTTCCGTCTAGTTTCAGGATCATTCCACGGCTGATGTCGGCTGTATTTGCCATAATTATAGTTTTTTATTCTTGTTTAAGCAGGCGCAAAAGTAAGGATTGGCTTTGAAAAACTAGCATAACAATAGAATTTCTGGTTTTATCGCGCAGTTAAGCTGCATTTTAAAAACTATGGGTATCTATTTTTTACCAAAACATACGGATATGAAAAACTTTCTCGGTTCCATTGCCATTTGTTGCATGTTCCTTGTGAATACGGCCTTAGCCAATACCGTAATAGTAAAAGGAACGGTCAAAGACGCTAATCAAAAACCCATTGCCAATAAAAAAGTAACTATTTCAACAGATAGTCTCAATAGTGCAACTGGTTGTTTTATTACGCATACCGTTTTAACCAATCCTAATGGTTATTATATAGATACTTTAAAATGCCTTGGCGACGATATTCGCAAACTAAAAATTGCCGTAGAAAATTGCAATGGTACACTTATTATCAAAGACCCAAATGTTACACTCAACAATATTGTAGAAAGTAATTTTGTCATCTGTGTTCCACCTCCAACAGTACCAAACAATTGCAAAGCGTTTTTTGCCATCAACATTACTGGAAAGTCTGTTAAGTTTAAAAGTTTTGAATCAATAGCTGCTGGTCCTGGAGATAGCATTATCAGCAGGTCTTGGTTATTTGGAGACAGCAGTTCCATTCTTACAGGAAACAGGATTGACCCTTCACATGAATATGCAAAAGCAGGTTCATATCAAGCCTGTTTGTATATTAAAACAAAGGCTGGATGTGAAAGCAAATATTGTGTCAGTTTCAATATTAAGGACAGTATTCCTCCAGCTACTTGCAAAGCTTATTTTAGTTATAATGCAAAAGACAGTCTGGTTAATTTCAATA
Organism: Bacteroidota bacterium; assembly: GCA_041164585.1. GTDB lineage: Bacteria > Bacteroidota > Bacteroidia > Chitinophagales > Chitinophagaceae > Sediminibacterium. Next base: position 2,274 of record JBEAPC010000202.1, on the reverse strand, counting down.
GCGAAAAATCGGCGGGAGCCAATTCAACAGATACCATTGTTAGAAGAACTTGGTTTTACATGCAAGGCAATAGTTTTGTGCCATTTTCTCAAAATTTGGTGAATCCTCTATTGGTGTTTCCAAAACCAGGAACCTACCTAGTATACTTGAGCATTGCAACAAAAAGTGGATGCGAAAGCAAGTATTCTGATTCCGTAGTTATCAAAGCCTCTAATCCCTTACCCGTTCCCACCAATTGCCGTGCCTTCTTTAATTTTAAACAAGAACAAAATCAAGTAAAGTTCAATAGTGCTGACGCGATGGCTGGCGATGGAGATAGCATCATCAACCGATACTGGATCTTTGGAGATGGCACAAGTATTCAAGAAGGCAACAGGATTGACCCTCCACATACTTATGCAAGAGGCGGAAGCTATACGGTGATATTGTATATCAAGACAAAAAAGGGTTGTGAAAGCAAATATGCCGTTACGATTCAGATTCCAAATCCAAAATGCAACGTACAAGTACAGTTTAGTGCAGAAAGAATGGGACCTAAAAAAGTACAATTCAATAGTAGCTTGAGTGCTGGAATTAATGACAGTATTGTTTCAAGAACCTGGAAATTTGGAGACAATACTACCCTAACCGGCAACCATATAAAACCAGTGAAGGAATACCCTATTCAAGGAGCTTATACCGTTTGCTTAAAAGTAAAAACAGCTAATGGATGTGAAGCAGAAGCCTGCAAACCTGTTATTTTACAAGACAGTACTAATTTACCACAAGCTCCCAATGATTATATTAGGATTGTTAGCATTAATCCCAACCCAGTGGCTTATAGAATGATTTTGACTATCTGGAGCAGGAATAATCAAACAGAAACCCAGGTAGCCATCTATGATATCTATGGTCAGCTGAAAAGAACTTTGACCAAACAATTGATTCAAGGCAATAATGTATTGGAAATCAATACTGAATTATTACCCAAGGGACCTTATTACCTAAAAGTGAGTTCTAAAAACGGCAAAGACAGCCGAGCTTTTTACAAATTGTAAAAACAGGAAGTGAACGTTTGCGCAAAATTTCCCAAAGTTTAGGGTGCTTTACCCAAAGACTTAACGGTTTTCACCTATTTTTGCCGCAAATTTTTAATAGTCATGGCAGTTTTAGTTAATAAAGACTCTAAGATCATTGTTCAGGGATTTACTGGTACGGAAGGTACTTTCCATGCCACCCAAATGATTGAATACGGAACCAATGTGGTTGGTGGCGTTACACCTGGCAAAGGTGGCAGCACCCATTTGGACAAGCCAGTTTTTAACACAGTGGCCGATGCGGTAAATAAAACCGGCGCCAATGTGAGTATCATATTTGTACCTCCAGCATTTGCAGCTGATGCCATCATGGAAGCTGCTGATGCTGGAATTGCACTAGTTGTTTGCATCACAGAAGGCATTCCTGTTCAGGATATGGTAAAAGTGAAAAACTTCTTACAAAGCACTAGCACCCGTTTGATTGGACCAAACTGTCCAGGTGTGATTACCGCAGAACAAGCTAAAGTGGGTATCATGCCAGGCTTTATCTTCAAAGCAGGTCGCATTGGTATTGTTTCTAAAAGCGGTACCCTTACTTATGAAGCTGCTGACCAAGTGGTGAAAGCCGGTTTGGGTATTAGCACAGCCATTGGTATTGGTGGAGACCCCATCATTGGAACGCCTACCAAAGAAGCAGTTGAACTATTGATGAACGATCCAGAAACTGACGGTATCATCATGATTGGTGAAATTGGCGGTAGCATGGAAGCCGATGCAGCCCGTTGGATCAAAGACAACAAAACCAAACCTGTAGTAGGATTCATTGCTGGTCAAACAGCGCCTCCCGGACGCCGTATGGGTCACGCAGGAGCAATTATTGGCGGAGCCGATGATACTGCAGAAGCCAAAATGAAGATTATGGCAGAATGTGGTATTGAAGTGGTTGCTAGCCCAGCTGATATTGGTATTACCATGGCAGCTGCTTTGAAAAAATAAGCTTCCAACTTTTGAATATTGATCCCGGTCCAAAAGACCGGGATTTTTTATTCCATACCCATAAGAGAATGTTAATGGGTATTTTCGTTTGTGCAAAGACTAAGAGATTTGCATCATAATTGCCAGTGGTAAAATAGAAACTATGCTTTTAAAAAGACTGATTATAGGAATAGGATGTTTGTTGGTATCTAGTTGGCTTTCTGCCCAGGCTCCTGCATTGGAATATAACAAGCAATGGAAGGAAATAGATAGTCTAATCAAT
>JBEAPC010000201.1:0-6024 GCA_041164585.1 Bacteroidota bacterium | reverse complement strand
CGGTAATCAGCGTATTTCCTTTGATTTCTATTTAAAGACTATCTACTAATTCAATATTGTAATCCTTTGTTAGGTCTATTGAATCTACATGATAGATTTTTTGAAATAAGCTATCAGCAAGAGAAAAAATATTAGCGTTATTGCCAATAGATTTTACCCAAGCAGTATCATTTAATTCATTATTGTTATAAGGCTTGAAATCATTCAACCCTTCTTTGGCACAGGATCCCAAAAAAAGGACCAAGGCAAGAGGTAAGAAGGAAGCTATTTTTTTCATGTTCATCCCGTTATTATTATTGAGATACATCATTTTCTTGTTTTGTTGCCCAGACTTATCTATTCAAGTTAAAACGAAGACCAATGGCCAATCCGCCTACCTGAAAACGCTGGGTATACGGAGACAATTCACTGGTCATATTTTTTAAATTATAGCGGAAGTAGGGCTCAAAAAACAAATGCGTGTTTTCGCTAATTCTTTTCTGAATACTGATACTAGAATAAAGTCCCATACCAATATTGGTCTTATACAAAGAGTTGCTAGCCTTGTTAATAGAAACAGGTTGATAAGCCGTGTCAAGCATTTCTCCTTGATACCAAGATGAGACATTGAATATAACACCAGCATTGATACCTACACGCAAGTCATCATTCCCAAATTCATATCCTAAAGTCAATGGGATATCAATACTGCGATACCTATTTTTGACATTTTTGACGCTATAACCAATGGTTTGTAAAACACTAGTATCACTAACCAAAATGGTATCGCCTGGTGAACGAATAATGGTCCTTGCCGTAATAACAGTGGTTACTTTAATTTCGTTTTCATTTCTGTAAACAAATTTTTGATTGATTTGTGAATACTGAAGACCTGTTTTCAATACGAAGTGATCATTAAGTGGTTTTACCAAGCGAATACCTGCTGAATAACCTACTTGCATTTGCTCACTACTGTCTTTGCTATTTAGGTATTGGGCAGATGCATTTATATTGGAAACAGATTTAAAAGCATAATCAGGTGAAGCATAAACTTCCATTCCCCAATCTGTATTAAAGGAGGATGATTTTCCTCTAACTGTAGGGCAGATAATAATGGCTTTAAATTTTTTATCATGGGCATTGGCCGATAGTTGTTTATTCACCATGCCCATTTGTTGAAAACTAGATTGGTTGCTCAAACCAATAGTATTGCCACTTGGATGATAACTATTATAACTAGTATTTTGATCTTCAGATGACTGGTGATTTTCTAAGCTTGTAGGGATGGTATTACTGAAATCGTTAGGTTGCGTATTGGATACTTGATTACTACGGGCATCCTGAATAGGGCTACTATTAAAGTAGGTATCAGGGTTCCTATTGCTGATGAAAGTTTCCATCTTAGTGGATGAATTTGGAACTTGCTTATCAGCAGTGGTTGAAGTATATATAGCAGTGTTTTTGTCTTTTTGAGTAGCAATTGGAATCAATAGGCTATTGGTTGTTTTGTTAGGTTCTGAAGGAATATTCAAAGATTCAGTTGATTGGTTCTTGCTTTTGCCGGTATTCAAAGCAATGCCAATGGCTCCCGTAATTACAGCAGCAACTATCAATCCTTTTCCAGTGTGTTTGGGAAGTACAAAACCCATAGGTTTCTTTTCCTTTTCCGGGCGGATTTTTTCCCATAGCCCCTCTGGCACCGGCGCCGAGTGGTCTTTGAGCTTCTCCTTAAAGAAGTTGTCAAACGATTGATCTGTCATATTATACAGCAATTTTTTGTAATTGTATGATTTGATGTTGCAGCATTTTTCTTGCCTTCACCAGTTGGCTGCGGCTGGTGCCGGGTTGTATATGTAGCATTTCGGCAATTTCGTCGTGACTATAACCCTCAATTACATTCAAGTTGAAAACTACCCTATATCCTTCGGGTAATTGATTGATCAATTTCATTAAATCTTCCTGTCCCAAATGCGCATAAGCATAGGGGTCTAATTGAGGGGTATTACCACTGTTTTCATCTATCTCTTTGAAATGCAATTTCTTTTTTTCTAAATGTCTAATGGCCGTATTAACAATAATCCTTCTTATCCATCCTTCAAAACTCCCTTCAAATTTGAATTGGTGGATGTATTGGAATACTTTAATAAAGCCATCTTGCATAATATCTTCGGCCTCCATACCATCATTCGCGTATCTGAGGCATACAGACATCATTTTACCCCCGAATTCCTCAAAGAGCATTCGTTGGCAATTTGCATCTTGCTTGATACATCCTTTAATTAGATCGGTCTGCGTCACCGGCGAGTTTTTGTTGTCAACAATGATAAGATACCAATACAAGCAAAAATGTTGCCTGAATGGATTTTCACAAGCTAAGGAAAACAAAAAATCCTGAATGTTGCCATTCAGGATTGTTAATCTTTGATTCTGAGCTAGTTAAATAGCTAAAAACTGATCATGTATATAGTCTACTACACTCACCAAACTATTAGTCTCTTGAAAAACCGCCAGTTGTCTGTCTGCGCCGGTTCCTTTTTCAAAGATTCTGGCAATTTGGTCTACCATATGTCTGCTTCCCAATTCATCTACCACATCATCCACAAAATCCAATAATTCGTAGATCAGTAAACGGGTATTCACTTCGGTTTCCTTACCAAAATCAATTAAGGTACCATCAATACCATATCGGCTTGCCCGCCATTTGTTTTCGGTTATCAGGGCTCGCTCATAAATCATGAAATTCAGGTTTTTGGAGCGGAGCTTATAAATTTTAGCACAGATAGCCTGAAACAAAGCTGCAATGGTAATGGTTTCTTGAACCGTCATGGGTACATCACAAATCCTAAATTCTACCGTATTGAAAAATGGGTGCACCCGCAAATCCCACCAGATTTTTTTGGCGTTATCTATGCAATTGGTTTTAATCAACAGGTTTACATAGTTTTCGTATGCTTCTATACTTTCAAAATAGTCTGGAATACCTGTTCTGGGGAATTTATCAAAGACCTTGGTTCTAAAAGATTTATAGCCAGTTTCCCTTCCTTCCCAAAAAGGAGAGTTGGTACTCAATGCATATACGTGGGGTAGAAAATACCGGGCTGTATTGGCAATATGGATGGCCATTTTGCGGTCTTCCATGCCAACGTGTACATGGAGTCCAAAAATGAGATTGCTTCTTGCAGCCTCCTGTAATTCATTTACAATTTGATTGTACCTAACGTGGTCCGTAATCAATTGACTTTCCCAATGACTAAAAGGGTGTGTACCTGATGCACCCATCCAAAAACCTAGACTACCAGCAATTTCTGAAATGGTTCCTCTAAGTGTGGCAACGTCTTTAAAAGCTTCGTCTATATCTTGGCAGATATCGGTTCCCACTTCTACCACAGCTTGGTGCATTTCGGCCTTTACTTTGTCCTTTAAAAGCTTTTGCCCCTCAATCACAATTTTTTGCTCGTGACTGGCCAATTCCTTGGTATTGGGATCCAAAACCATGTATTCTTCTTCTACCCCTAAGGTGAATTGTTTGTAATTCAGATTACCCATTTGACCTCCTTGTTCTTATGCAAATTTTGATCAGTTTCATTGATATGATTAAGGGTATAGACTTAATTTAGAAGCCCCTCTCTTAATATATTCACCCCAAGTAAGGTTGTCTTGGCCGGGTTGTTGGGCCTGCGCTTTTTCAATGGCATAATTGGCAGATGTTTCAACTACCCAGTCAAAATTGGCTTGTCCAACACTTTTAATATCAGCATCAGGAGCAGGGTTACAAAAATCAATGGCATAAGGAACGCCATCTCTTAATGCTAATTCTACTGTATTAAAATCATAACCCAAATAAGCATTAATTCTAAGAACAATGTCTTCCATCATTTTGAGCTTTTCGGCAGATGGAGCAAAGTCAGCAGCATAACGCAAATGGTGTGGGTTCCTAGGTTCATAACTCATAATACGCACGTGCTTACCACCAATACAGTAACATCTGTAATATTCTTCAAAGACAATTTCTTCTTGCAATAACATCACCAATTGTCCTGTCTCACCATGTTTTTCAAAAAAATCATCCTTGTCTTCTAAACGGTAAACATTCTTCCAGCCCCCACCAGCAAATGGTTTCATATAGGCTGGGAATCCAACATAGTTAAAGATAGTTTCCCAATCCAGGGGATAAGATAGGTTGCTAAAAGACTGATCTGAAGTATCAGAAGGCAATTCCCTAGAAGGTAAAATCACCGTTTTGGGAACAGGAACATTAATTTTTGTTGCCAAACAGTTATTGAAGAATTTTTCATCTGCACTCCACCAAAATGGATTATTGATTACGGCAGTTCCACAGATAGCGGCATTTTTTAAATAGGCTCTATAAAATGGCACGTCTTGGCTAATCCTATCAATGATTACTGCGTATTCACTGGCTTCGCCCTGCATTACTTTATCAATCCTAACGGGTTCGGCTATTATACCTGGGATTTTCTTTTCATTCACTCGTTCCACAAAAGCCATTGGGAAACTTCGTTCTTGTCCAAACAACACACCTATTTTTTTCATTGCTTTGATTTTAGGGATTCTTATTAAAGAAATTCAATTTACTGAAACTCGGTCAAATTTTAAAACTAGGTTTTAAAGTTGTTCCCCGGGTATTGGTTTTCCAAACATTTTAAAGTTTTAATTCTAGCCAGTCCTTATTTTTGGAAATGCCTAGTACACCAGTAGCCCCATCCTTCAAAATGGTTGAAACCATACGATATAACCTATATTCAGATTATTTAGAAAGAGAGGTGGAATTGGATATATATCTACCCAAAGAGCTAAATCTGGCAGTTCATTATAGTCTCCTATTATTGAATGATGGACAAGATTTAGAGAAAATGCCCTTTGATAATATCTTAAATGAGTTGTGGGAAAATGAGGCTATAGAACCCTTGATTTGTGTAGGCATACACTGTGGCCCCAATAGGAAAATGGAGTATGGTACTGCCTATGCCCAAGATTATGACGGCAGGGGAGCAAAAGCCGGTTTGTATGCTAAGTTTATTTTTGACGAGTTAATTCCGTTTTTAAGAAAAGAATTAAAAATACCATCCTTTAAAGACAAATCATTTGCAGGGTTTTCTTTGGGGGCGCTTAGCGCATTAGATATTGTTTGGAATCAACCGAATCAGTTTAATAGGGTGGGCGTGTTTAGTGGATCTCTCTGGTGGAGAAAAAAAGCCTATGATGATGGTTATGACGATGAGAAAGATAGACTCATGCATTTACAAATAAGAAAGGCTGATTTCTATCCGTGGTTAAGATTTTATTTACAATGTGGCAGTTTAGACGAAACGGCAGATAGAAATAAAAATGGCATTATTGATTCCATAGATGATACCCTTGATCTGATAGTAGAATTAAAAGCCAAGGGTTACACCGATGGTCACATTCAATATTCCTTGATAGAAGGGGGCAAACATGATGTTCCTACTTGGGGGAAAGCCTTTCCTGATTTTTTAAAATGGGGATGGGGAACTAAGTGAAGAATGAAGAGTGAAGAGTGAAGAGTGAAGAGTGAAGAGTGAAGAGTGGAAGCAGAAGTGAAAAGTGAAGAGTGAAGAGTGGGAGTAAGTAATGCATAAAGTATTGGGTATAAAAAAAGACCTCGAATTTCGAGGTCTTTTTTTATAAGTATTTGTAATGCTCTTAGAAGATATAACGAACACCCAATTGTGCCTGCCATACATCTGAAGTGAATACACCCTTACGGTAAGTGCTATACACCAATGCATTGTTTACAGTGTTGAAACGATACAATGGAAGACCATTTGCATCAAGACCTCTGAAGTTTAACAATGAGCTGTTATTTACTACATAGCTAACACCAGCATTGTTATCAATCATGTTACCAATATTAAAGATATCAGCACGCAATTGAATAGTGTGTCTGTTTTTTCCAGCAGTAAATAATTCTACTACTGCAGAAGCGTCAATCCTAGTCAAATAAGGCATTAAACCACCATTGCGCTCAACATAAGAACCCCTGTTTCTCTTCAGGTAGTCATCTTG
>JBEAPC010000200.1:0-11066 GCA_041164585.1 Bacteroidota bacterium | reverse complement strand
CTGAACCGGTCACTCACCACCAACTCTTTACTCCCTGCTGTATAAGCATAAAATCCTTCCCCGCTTTTTGCTCCCAACTTACCGGCCAAAACCATATTCACCAATAAAGGGCAGGGGGCATATTTAGGATTGCCAAAACCATCCTGCAAAACTTTTAAAATGCTCAGGCAAACATCCAGGCCAATAAAATCGGCTAACTGTAAGGGCCCCATGGGGTGAGCCATACCCAGTTTCATAATGGTATCAATAGATTCAACACCTGCTATGCCTTCATACAAAGAATAGATGGCTTCATTGATCATGGGCATCAAAATTTTATTGGCAATAAATCCGGGAAAATCATTTACCACACAGGGTACTTTGCCCAAGGATTTGCTCAATGCAACAATTTGATCAGTTACTGCCGCATCAGTGGCATAGCCATTGATAATTTCTACCAATTTCATCACTGGAACTGGGTTCATAAAGTGCATGCCAATCACCAGATTGGGTCTGTTGGTTGCTGCAGCAATTTTGGTGATGGAGATGGAAGAAGTATTACTAGCTAAAATGCAATCCTTTGGTGCATGAGCATCTAATTGTTGAAAGATCTTCAATTTAAGGGCCTCGTTTTCAGTAGCCGCTTCTACAACCAATTTGGCATTGACTACACCCGCTTCTATGGTTTCGTGGATGGTCAAATTGGCTAAAGTAGCGGCCTTGTCTGCTTCTGTAATGGTTGCTTTGGCTATTTGACGGTCCAAATTTTTGCTGATGTTTTGGAGTGCTTTTTCTAACTGTGGCCTATTTACGTCTACCAAGGATACTTTAAATCCTTGTTGTGCAAATACGTGTGCAATGCCATTACCCATGGTTCCAGCGCCTATAACGCTTATCTGCTGATGTTCCATAAAAATGATTGTGTTGTGCTAAGTTAAAGCTATTTCTTACTCTTGAAATCACCCCTTTTCCAAGCCTTGATAAAGTCTGCCCATGCGGCAGGATTCAAGATATTCATAGGAGGTACTTGGCCATTATAATAGTATTTATTTGCTTGTTGGCGCATTTGAAAGTTGATGGCTTCTCTACCATCAGCCGGCAGGCTAGATAACAATACCCTTCTTTGAGACTCGTCAACATTTTTTCTGGCTATTTCATAGAGATCATCAGGAACTCTATTGTTCACAAAATCCCTTTCAAATTGCTCCCTTGTAGGTCTGGGTTTTAGAATGGTAGCTGGTAAGTATACGGTATCGGTTACTAGTAATTGAATCCAGGTATATTGGTTGCCGGTTAGATTTTTTGGAATGCTAATAGTATAATTCTTAAAACCAATACAGGAAAAAGTGATTTTATCCCCTTTTAAAACGGCAATAGAGAATACCCCGTCTGGACTGGTAATGGTACCCCTTCCTTTACCCTCAACAATAATACTGGCCGAAGCTATCCCCCTTAGACTATCCGCAGTCATGACCACCCCATTAAATTGTACCACAGAGTCCCTATAGGGATTGCCTTCTGTAGTTTCCTGTGCCTGTACATTGGTGACAAGCAGGGTAAGCAGCAATAAGGTGAAAAAGGGTAGCAGTTTCTTCATCGTGTCAAAAATACAAAGCGTTTTTTACTATTGGGGAATCGCTTTGTTCTTTATTTAAACAATAGGATTTGCAACAAAGTAAGGCCGCCATCTGTTAACTTTGCGCCTAAATTCCTTTTTTAACAAAAACTTTCGTGATGACAGAAGCAGCCATTTTACAGGCATTGAGTAATGTGCAGGAGCCCGATTTGGGCAAGGATCTGGTTACATTGAACATGATCAAGGATATAGCCATTGATGGAAATAAAGTGAGTTTCACCATTATTTTGACCACGCCGGCCTGTCCCATGAAGGATATGATGCGTACCGCAAGTGAAAACGCCATCAAATTTCTGGTAAATAAAGAAGCCCAAATTACCGTGAATTTTACCTCTAATACCTCTACTATCCGCAAGGATAATAAGGAAGTTTTAGGTGGCGTAAAGAATATTATAGCCGTTGTAAGTGGTAAAGGTGGGGTAGGTAAAAGTACCGTTTCTGCCAATTTGGCCCTGGCTTTGGCAGAGGGTGGAGCAACCGTAGGTCTTATGGACGCAGATATTTATGGACCAAGTGTGCCCATCATGTTTGGTGTTAGAGGGGAGAGACCTCTAATGAAGGAAAAAGACGGCAAGGGTATGATTATCCCATTGAATAAACACGGGATTAGTTTAATGAGTATTGGTTTGTTGGTAGATGAAAAGAATGCGGTTGTATGGAGAGGTCCCATGGCTAGTTCTGCCATTCGTCAATTTGTAACTGATGTTGATTGGGGGGAATTGGACTACCTAGTAATTGATATGCCTCCAGGCACGGGAGACATTCATTTAACCTTGATGCAAACCGTTCCAGTAACGGGTGTGGTGATTGTAACAACACCGCAAAACGTGGCTTTGGCCGATGCTAAAAAAGGCATTGCCATGTTTGGTCAAGCACAGATTAATGTACCCATTATTGGGTTGGTTGAAAATATGGCTTATTTCACACCAGCTGAACTGCCGAATAACAAATACTATTTATTTGGAAAAGAGGGTGGAAAGCGTTTGGCTGAAGAATATGATCTGGCTTTCTTGGGCCAAATTCCTTTGATTCAATCCATTAGGGAAGGGGGAGACGCAGGCATTCCAGCCATGGCGGGAACTGAAGAGCTCACCAAAAAAGCGTTCCGCGATTTTACTGCTGCAGCTGTTAGAAATATTGCCATGCGTAATGCCAATATGCCCAAGACAGAAATGATTGCGGTGACTGAATAATTAACACAGACTTTATTTTTGAAACTCCATTCAATAAAATGAATGGAGTTTTTTATTCCTAACTTGTGTCTATGTATAATATTCCTTATTTCAAAACTTCAGAAGATGGGGAAGTGATGGCTTTTATGAAAGCGCATCCATTTGTAACCATCTGCGGAATAGATAACAATAATTTTCCTGTGGCAACCCATGTGCCTGTTTTAATTGTGGAAAGGGATGGAAAATGCTTTCTTCAGGCACATATTATGCGCAAACAGGATCATCACTTAGCATTTGAAAACAATCCAAATGTATTGGTGGTGTTTCAAGGAGCCAATGCCTATGTGAGTTCTAGCTGGTATGACCATGACCAACGGGGAAGTACTTGGAATTACCAAGCTGTACATGCAAAAGGGGTATTAAGATTTTTATCCGATGCTGAATTGTTTGAATTACTAACAAACCTAACGGCCCATTTTGAAAAAGACCCAGATTCGCCATCACAGGTAAAAAATCAGACGGATGATTATATGCAGTCAAATATGAAAGCCATTGTTGCACTTGAAATAGAAATTACAGATTTGCAACACGTTTTTAAAATGAGTCAAAATAGAAATAAGAAAAGCTATCATAATATTATTGAAGAATTAGAGAAAGGTGATTTATCAGCTATTATTGTGGCTGAAGAAATGAAGAAACAATCACATCAAATCAATGATTGATGAAAAATTTAGCGTTCATATTCCTATTGTTAAGTGTTGCTTGTATGAATAGTAAAGTGCCCCATAGCAGTCAATTTAGTGAAACAGCTTTTGACAAGCAAGGTCATAGAGGATGCAGAGGATTGATGCCAGAGAATACCATTGCCGCCATGTATAAAGCCATTGATTTAGGCGTTACAACTTTGGAAATGGACGCCAGCATTTCTAAGGATGATCAAGTGTTCTTAAGTCATGAGCCATTTTTTAATCATGAAATTAGTTTGCAACCAAATGGCAAACCAATTGAAGCAGCACAGGAAAAATCCTTCAATATGTACCAGCTGGATTATGCTCAAATAATCAAGTATGATGTAGGTTTAAAACCGCATCCAAGGTTTCCAGAGCAATTCAAAACTGCTGCTGTAAAACCCTTGCTATCACAAGTATTTGATTCGGTGATTGCTTATTGTGCTCAAAAGGGAAAACCCGTTCCTCAATTTAATATTGAAACAAAAACCTCATCCAAAACAGATGATCTATATCATCCCAAACCCGAGAAATTTGTAGACTTAATGATGCAGGTGATAGCATCAAAAAATATGGGATCAAAAGTCATTATTCAATCTTTTGACATAAGAACTTTGCAATACTTGCATCAAAAAGACGCGGCTATTAAAACGGCTTTATTGATTGAGGGATATGATAAAAAGCCCTTTGCCTTGCAACTAAAAGACTTAGGTTTTATTCCCAGTATCTATAGCCCTGCACATGAATTGGTAACACCATTATTAGTGAAACAGTGTAGGGATGCAGGCATTCAAATCATACCTTGGACAGTAAATGATTTGGCTACCATAAAATCCTTGAAAAAGATGGGTGTACATGGCATCATCTCAGATTGTCCCAATCTTTTTAATCAGTTGTAAAAGTTTTTTTTCATTGCTGCAATCCAAAGTTTTTCAGTTTGCGTAAATGATGCAAACTAAAAAACAAACCATGAAAAAAATTGCACTAGCATTTGTATGCGCCCTTTTCTTACAAGCAGCAACAGCACAATCAGTAGAAGTAGGTGGCGCAGCTATGTACCCCAACAAAAACATTATTGAAAATGCCGTTAACAGCAAAGACCATACTACTTTGGTAGCTGCGGTTAAAGCTGCTGGTTTGGTAGATGCCTTAAGTGGAGTAGGTCCTTTTACGGTGTTTGCGCCAACCAATGCAGCATTTGGTAAATTACCTGCAGGAACGGTTGAGACCCTTGTAAAGCCTGAAAACAAAGCAACCCTGACCAAGATTTTAACCTATCATGTTGTGGCAGGAAAATTTGATGCAGCAGCTATTGCAGCTAAGATCAAGGAAGGAAATGGTTCTGCAAGTTTGACCACTTTGCAAGGAGGCACGTTAAAAGCTACTATGAAGGGTAACAAATTAATGTTAACCGATGAAAAAGGTGGTATGTCAATGGTCACTATTAAGAATGTATACCAGAGTAATGGCGTGATTCACGTGATTGACACCGTAGTAATGCCATAATACAGTCCAAATGATTTATGACTGCCTCGGAGTATTCCGGGGCAGTTTTGTTTGAAATACCGCCTAATTGTTGCAACTTTGCAGTTCATGCAACCAATTATCATTACACTTGACGGATTCTCTTCCTGCGGGAAAAGTACATTGGCTAGACAATTAGCAGCAGAACTGAATTATGTATTCATTGATTCGGGTGCTATGTATCGGGCCATTACACTGTATTTTTTGCGCAACCATACTGATTGGAATAATCAAACTGCAGTTGTAGATGCATTGAAAGCGATTACACTTGACTTTCAATACAATCCGCTTACTGGAAATTCTGATATGTTTTTGAATGATGAGAATGTAGAAGCATTGATTAGAGACATGTTGGTAAGTGAGCACGTGAGTGAAGTGTCTGCCGTTAAAGAAGTACGTGAATTTGGTGTTGCCCAACAACAGCTAATGGGGGTTAAAAAAGGAATTGTCATGGATGGTAGAGATATTGGTACTACCGTATTCCCTCAAGCAGAATTGAAAATCTTTGTTTCTGCGGATCCAGCAATTAGGGTAGAAAGAAGGTTCAAAGAAATGTATGCTAAGAATCCCAATATCAGCATTGAGGAAGTGAAGAGTAATTTAGAGATGCGGGATTATAACGATAGTAACCGTGAATTTAGCCCATTGCGAAAAGCAACTGATGCTGTTGAATTGGACAATAGTTTATTAACCAGAGAAGAGCAACTAGACATTGTGTTAAACTGGGCCAGAGAAAAAATGAAGCAATATTAATTAGGGAAGTAATTGGTAGCTGAATCCATTTTGGGTTTTCATAACTTTCTTTTCTATGCTCAAGCATCTAAAGTGTTCTATGACTTCTTTGGCACCTACTGCTTCTAAACTTTTAGCAGTTAGTTCATTCCCAATTCCAATACAGGTCATTCCCGCAGCAATAGCAGATTGTACGCCTGAAATAGCATCTTCAAATACCAAGCATTCACTTGGGGCAAAATTCAATTTTTCAGCCATTTTTAAATAGGGTTCTGGATCAGGTTTTCCCTTTTGTACATCGTGCGCAGTAATGCTGTATTCAAAATGATGGGGCAATCCAATTCTTTGCAACATTTGTTCCATTCTTTCTTTGTGTGAGCTTGTGGCAACACCTCTTGGAAAATCCAATACTTTAAGTGCTTGTACAAAATCCTGCACGCCTTCAATACCAGTTGGATGCATGGCTGCGTCAAATGCATATCCTGCTTCTTTTATAGCTTCTTGTTGCTCCCGAGTGGTAAATGAAAATAAGCCTTCAATAGTTGCTGTTACTTTTCTACCATAGACCCACTGAAGAATCATGTCTTGTGTTAGTTCAAAACCAAACTGATTGGCCCAATGGCTCCAAAATGCAACAATAGCTGGATTGCTATCAATGATAACACCGTCTAAATCAAAAATGATGGCTTTAATGGGTTGTGTCATATCAATTGATTACCATCCACCGTTTAAACCTTGCTTAAGGGCTTTTTGGTATTTACGCATGTCAAATGAATATAGAAAAGGAGCTCTATGTGCACCACCTTTTCTGGTTTCTTTTAGTCTTTTCAAAATGCCAAATGCAGTCATCTTTCTATGAAAATTTCTCCTGTCAAGTTGCTTGTCAAGAATGGTTTCATAAAGTGTTTGCAATTCAGGCATGGTAAATTTTTGGGGCAACAAATTATAACCAATGGGTTGGTGGTTTAATTGAAGCCTCACCGTTTCTAATGCCTTGTTAAGAATCTCATTATGATCCATCATCAAACTACCAATTTCATGAATGTCTTTCCAAACGCATTCCGTTGAGTTTTCGTCTGGAAATGGGGTTACGTGTGCAAAATCAACCAAGGCATAATAGCCAATACTGATAAAGCGTTGAAACAACCAGTTGTCAGGACTTGGTTCAATGCCAGATTTTAGCAAGCTCTTTCGGTGAATACTTCCGTCTGATCTATTAGGTGCACCAAATACATGAAATTGCTGTAAAAAAATATCTTGAAGGCCAGTTCTTTCCTTGAGTACCCTGGCAGCCGCTGATTCTGTATCCTCTTCTTTTAAGACAAATCCACCGGGTAAGGCCCAAACACCACTGTGTTTGAGTTTCAATAACAAGACTTTTAATTGGTTGTCATGAAAACCCAGGATGACACAATCTAGTGAAACAGCAGGAAGGAACCATTTCTCCCCCTCATGAATAAAAGCAGATAGCTGATTGGGTACTTGCATACAGTAACGAAAATAAGGGAAAATCCTTGCTAAAAATTTCAGAATCCCTTCAAAAATAAGTATCATTGTGTCAGAACAACACAAACAATTCATCACTACTGGCTCTTTTATTGAGTTAGAAAAACGATTGCTATGCAAACTAGAAGAAATTTTCTTCAACAAGGTTCTGCCTTGGCCCTTGGATCTTTGTTGATGTACAAATCAGTTGCGGCTGAATTGTTTACTGCAGGAAAATTTCCTGCTCCAGGCTTACAGCTATTCACTTTTTTTAATGTGATTGAACAGGATGTTCCAGGAACACTTAAAAAAATCCATGACATTGGGTATCGTGAAATTGAGTCTGCATTTAGTAGGCTTGGTGGTTATTATGGCAAAAGCCCAAAAGAATTTGCCCAGTTATTAAAGGATTTGGGTTTGACTTGGAGGTCTCACCATGTATTGGGTGCGCCATTTAAATTGCCTCCTGGTTCTAAAATGCCAACTGGTGCAGATGGAAAACCCATGGTGATTCCTCCTATGAAAAATTTGAAAGACAATTACCAAGAATTGGTTGATCAAGCGGCTGAGGGAGGTGTTACTTATTTGGTTTGTGCCAATACACCCATTGGAACATTGGATGAAGTAAAAGCATCTATAGAAGTGTTGAATAAAACAGCAGTAGCTGCTAAAAAAGCAGGTTTGTTATTTGCCTATCATAACCATGATGCTGAATTTAGAGCAGT
This sequence comes from Bacteroidota bacterium, assembly GCA_041164585.1. GTDB lineage: Bacteria > Bacteroidota > Bacteroidia > Chitinophagales > Chitinophagaceae > Sediminibacterium. The sequence continues at coordinate 3,085 of JBEAPC010000200.1, read as the reverse complement.
GGATGGAGTGGTGCCTTATGACCTCATCTTGAAAGAAACAGATAAGGACTTGGTGAAAATGGAATTGGACTTGGCATGGGCTATGAAAGCTGGAAAAAATCCTGTTGATTTGTTTAAGGCCAATAAGGGCAGATTTCATTTATGGCATGTAAAAGACTTGGATGAAAAAAATGAAAAGGTCTTGGAATTTGGGAAGGGTCATTTTGATTTCAAACCCATTTTTGACCACGCTGCGGATTCAGGAATGAAGTATTACTTTATTGAGCAGGACGGAGCGCCCAATCCTTTAGAAAATATTACAACTAGTTTTAAAAATTTGCAAAAGTTATTAAAGTAATACAGGATGAATCATAAAAAAGCCGCCCCAATTTTTTGGTGCGGCTTTTTTATGGGTGATGTTTTAATAAGCTCCTAGTGAATCGTAGACCACTACTTTTTTCCAAAGATGTTTGCAGGTATCTACAAATTCTAAATGAATGGGGTCTACCTGATAAGCGTCTTGATCAGCAGCATTATCAAAAATAGCTAACCAAGAAAGGGCATAGCTGGTATCAATCACCTCTCTATTAGTTGGGGCAGCAGTTCCAATATGAAACTGTTTAATGGTAGGCACTTTACTAAGCTTCTTTAGCCCTTCTAATAAAGCTGCTTTTTCTTCAACGCTATTGCTGTGCTCTAACCAAAAATAAACATGGTGTACAAATAAGTTCTGTGTTAACATGTATCAATTTTTATTCAATGATTTGATCGGTGATTTTTCCGGTTGCTTTGTTTTTGAGAATGAGTTTTTTGGCGCCAAAATGGGTCATCTCTTCTTTGATGAGCCAGTGTTCTGCATCGTGTTCTACCAAATGGCTTTCTTTACTCAAGCCGGTTTGACCACGCCAGATCTCAAGGTCAACAGGTTCCCAAAGTTTGGTCTTTGCAGACTTGTATGCCGCATCTAAAATGGCATTTACTACATAACCATCGTAGAAAGTCTCCTTTGGATCTACGCCTTTTTCTTTGGCGTTAAACATGTCCATAAACATATGGTTATACCCCAGTTCATTTAGTTCATCGCCCACAGGGAATAACCAGCCCGTATTGCTTTCAGCTTTTTCAGCAATATAATCTCCTCCTTTACCTGTGGTAAACATATCAAATCCGGTACGTAAGAAACTATTGATCCAGATGGTTCCTTCAGAACCCATGACTTCATCGCGTAAATCCAATCCACCTCTAAAAGTCCAGCTTACTTCAAACTGACCAATGGCGCCGTTCTCATATTTCACCAGTCCTATAGCATGGTCTTCTGCATCAATGGGTTTTACTTGTGTATCGGCCCAGCACATAACTTCTACTGGTTTAATGTCTTTGCCAATATAGCTTCTTGTAATTTCTACGCAATGACAACCAAGGTCAAGAATACAACCACCTCCTGCTTGTTCAATATCCCAGAACCATTCACTATGTGGGCCAGGATGGGTTTCTCTAGATTTGGCCCAAAGAATTCTACCCAATGCACCTTCTCTAACACTGGCAGAAGCTTTGATGAATTTTGGCGTATATACGAGGTCTTCTAAATAACCATTGAAAATGCCGGCTTCTTCTACAGCCAATAACATGCGTTTGGCTTCTGCTGCATTTCGGCCCAAGGGCTTGGTAGTCATCACCGCTTTTTTGTGTTTGCAACAAAGCATCACAGCCGCTTCGTGTAAGTTATTGGGGAGGGCTATACACACAATGTCTACATCGGGATGAGCAATGGCTTCTTCCATTTCAATAGTCCAATGCGCACACTGATAATCATCAGCAAATTTTTTGGCTGACTCCTCTCTGCGTGAGTAAATACTAACTACTTTGTCTTTAGATCGGTATCCTTGAAGGGCATCGGCATAAAATCTTCCGATAAAACCTGAACCGAGCATGGCAATTCTTTGCATGAGTTTCAAATTAAAAGGTAAACATTCAAAATATAGGGTTATCTAAAAATTCATCTTGAAAACTGTAAATCGATTAATTAGGGGCAACTTCTTTTTTCTCTTTAAAGAAAAGGATAAAATAAATGACTACAGCAAGTGCAATATAGGCTGGAACATACCAGATGCTCTGCCAGTCATGGCCTTCGGCCAATTTGTATTTATCAACGGTATATCCAGAGAACCAGGTTCCTATAAACATTCCAACACCATAAGTAGCAAATGTAAATAAGCCCTGAGCCGCATTTTTAATTTTTGCACCAGCTTTTTTCTCTGTGTACATATAACCTGTTACAAAAAAGAAATCGTAACAAATGCCATGTAACACAATCCCTGTAAAGAGCATCCATGAACCACTTCCAGCATCGCCATAGGCAAAAAATAAATAGCGCAGAATCCAAGCCGTCATACCCATGAGCAACATTTTCTTAACCCCAATTCGGTTAAATAAAAAGGGAATGGCCAAAATAAACAGGGCTTCTGATACCTGCCCCAAAGTCATTTTGCTGGCGGCATTTTCAAAATGAATTTCATTTAAAAAGGTATTGGCAAATCCATAATAAAAAGATAGTGGAATACAAACCAAAATGGCTGCAATAAAGAAAATGAGATAGGGTCTTTCTTTAAACAAAACAAATGCCTCGGTTCCCATGGCACTGGAAGCGTCTTCTGTGGATGCTTTGGGTGGCGTATTCGGTAATACAAAACTCAATAAACCTAAAAACGCTGAAACGCCTGCTGCTAAATAAAATGTGGCAGATGTTTTTTCTATATCTAATTGGCCAATCAATAAACCCGCAACTATCCATCCGAGTGTACCAAAAACCCTGATCCATGGAAATTGTTTTCCAGGGTCAGTCATTTGAGAAAAGGCAATACTATTGCTTAGCGCGATGGTTGGCATGTATAATAACGCATAAACGAGAATCACCCAGTAAAAATGGCTGCTATTCTCCATTTTGGTGGCCATAAATAGCAGCAAAGCACCCATCAAGTGCAATACCCCCATGATTTTCTGAGCGGCAAAATATCGGTCAGCTACTAGGCCCACAAAAAAGGGAGAGATCATGGTTGCAATGGCCAAGGCGCTATAGGCAGCTCCAATTTCTACACCAGTAGCGTGC
>JBEAPC010000199.1:0-67794 GCA_041164585.1 Bacteroidota bacterium | reverse complement strand
CATTAGTCCATTGGTTCCAACCATTGGCGGAACAGCTGCCGCATTTGTGATTAGTCCAGCATTGCCTTCAGGATTAAGCATTAGTGCAACAACTGGTATTATCTCTGGCACACCAACACAGGTTTCAGTTGCCAAAGATTATACAGTAACAGCTACTATTAATGGTAGTAATTATACTGCCATAGTGAATATTGCAGTTAAAGATGTAGCGCCAACTGGTTTAAGTTATCCTAGTCCCAATGTTTATCCTGTATTGAGTGCTATACCTGCATTAACTCCAACTGTGAGTGGCACGGTTACAGGTTATAGTATTAGCCCAGCATTACCTACAGGATTAAGTATCAATGCAAGTACAGGGGTAATCAGTGGTACAGCTACCCAAGCTACTGCGGCTATTCTGTATACGGTTACGGCAAGTAACACAGCTGGTAGCATCAGTGCTACCGTGAGTATTGCCATAAACAAATTAACCCCAACTATTAGTTTGTCCAATTTGAGCAAGACCATGGGTGATCCTGCATTTGGTATTGCAGCAACAAGCAATAGTACGGGAGCTATTAGTTATAGCAGCAGCAATGCATCAGTTGCAACCATAAATGGTAATCAAGTGAGTTTAACTGGAGTGGGGGTTACCACTCTAACTGCAACACAAGCTGCAGACGCACATTATTTAGCGGGCACTGTTACGGCTACCTTAACTGTTGGTGATGTTGCCCCATCTGGTTTAAGTTATCCTGGTCCGAATGTCTATTCTGTTTTGAGTGCAATACCGGCATTAACTCCAACTGTGAGTGGCACGGTTACAGGTTATAGTATTAGTCCAGCATTACCTACAGGATTAAGTATCAATGCAAGTACTGGGGTAATCAGTGGTACACCTACCCAATCTACTGCAGCCATTGTATATACCATTACTGCAACTAATACGGCTGGTAGCATGATAGCCACGGTAAGTATTGCTGTAAATAAATTGGTACCCACCATCAGTATGAACAATATCCGGAAAACTTATGGTGATCCTGATTTTAGCATTGCAGCCATTAGCAATAGTCCTGGAAAAATCAACTATGCTATCAATATTGCAAGTATTGCAACTATAAGTGGAAATATAGTAACATTAAAATCTGGTGGTATAGCTACCATTACTGCATCGCAGGAGGCAACTGGCATTTATGAAGCGGCTACAGTAAAAGCACAATTATTGGTTAACCCACTTCCTAAAAATGGATTTGAATATCCTCTGATGAATATTCTTACTATTGACAAAACTATTCAGCCCATTAAACCAATGATTCAGGGAGTATTGTCTGGGTTTAGTATTAGCCCAGCATTGCCTTCAGGATTAACAATTGATCAAAATACGGGGTATATTATTGGTACTCCAACTGTTTTGTCAAAACTTACGGAGTATACCGTAATAGCTACGGATGGAATGTTGAGTTTGCAGGCAATATTGAATATTCAAGTTAATGATATACCTCCAGTGTTTAGATATCAGCCAGATAGGGATATTGCCAATCCTAGGTTGTCCATTAATAATGCTATTCCATTATCTACAGGTGGTAAAGTAGTTAATTATACTATTAGTCCTGCACTTCCAATTGGGATACAATTGAATGCACAAACTGGGTTGATTTCTGGAAAAATAACTACCCTGAGAAATGGCGTTCAAGAATATTTGGTAACAGGAACTAATTCTGGTGGAGTAGCTACAGCAAAATATTCATTGGTATTTAATTCTGCGCCAACGGACATTCTTTTGAGTAATTATCAAGTCTTGGAGAATATACCTTCAGGATCTCAGATAGGTATTTTAAATGTTGCAGATATAGATGATGGCGATACACACAATTATCAATTAGTATCTGGTGTTGGCGCTATTGATAATAGCAATTTTGAAATTAGAAACAATGTTTTAGTAAGTAAATCTAGTTTCAACTATGAACAAAAAAATGATTATCAAATAAGGATTAAAGTTACTGATGAAGGAGGGTTGGTGTATGAAAAGTCATTCCATATATTAATCATTGATGTCAATGAAGTTCCAACCCTTGCAGCTATGGGTGATATTCGGGTCTACAATCTTACTTCTGAACAAGTCATTGGTCTTTCCAATATGAGTACTGGAAATGATTTGAACCAAACACTTGAGGTGCAATTATCCAGTAATAAGTCTAATCTATTCGAATCATTCAAAGTGGTAGGAAATCAAATATTGTTTGCACTAAAGCCGGAAGTATTTGGTAATGATGTAATCATAAAAGTGCTTGTAAAAGATAATGGTGGTATTTCAAATGGTGGGGTAGATACAATGGTTAGAACATTTGTTTTAGGTATTGATCCTCTTCCAAAAGTAACAGCCTCACCTGAACAAGTGAGTCTTGGAAAAACTACACAATTAGAAGTAGAAGCTGCACATGCAATTGAATATCGATGGAAAAATTCAATTGCCATGATAGGTAGTTCTGTGGTTAAGAATCCAATAGTAAGACCTATTCAAGACGACCAATTTGCAGTAACCGTAAAAAATAAATGGGGTTATACTGCCGATGGTTCTGTTAAAGTAAATGTTGTCATGGATTATGCATTAGAATCAAATAATATTCTTACGCCAAATGGAGACGGTCACAATGATCGTTGGATGGTTGCCAATATTGAATTGTACCCCGATAATGAAGTAGCTGTTTATGACAAAGCTGGAAAACTAGTTTATAGAGAGAAAGGATATAGAAATCAATGGGATGGAAAGTTGAATGGGGTTCCGTTAAAGGATGATGCGTATTTCTATATCATTCAATTTAATAAACCCAATGTGAAACCCATTAAAGGTTACTTGACCATTATACATTAAGCAATATAAAGATGCGTCTACATAGAACGATACTAGTTTTCAGTTGCTTGGTTTTTCTGTTTGCTACACCTGTTTTAGCACAACAATTAAATCCATCTGAAACACAATTTTTTATTAATCCATATTTGGCCAATCCAGCTATGGCTGGTATGAAGCCACAACAATTAATCATTAATTCAGCTTATAGAAGCCAGTGGGATAAAGTAACCGGTTCACCAAAAACCATCGCCTTTACGGCTGATTATCGTTCACCCAATAATGTGGGACTTGGATTGAATTTTAATAGTCAATCGGCTGGATTGCTTACTCAAACAAATTTCCTTTTGAGTTATGCTTATCATATTCCACTCTCTGAAGAGGAGGATGAATACTTGCACATGGGTTTCTCTGCAGGTTTTAGTAAAGACATGTTAGATTATAACAGCCTTATTGGCGATGCAACAGATCCAGTAGTCATTGGTTACAATGGAAGAGTAGTGAATTGGGCAGTAGATGCAGGAATTGCTTATACATTAAATGGATTAAACGTTCAATTAGCTGCTCCCAACTTAAACCGCACTTTGAATAAGAAAAACGATTTCATGTCTGATTATCCTATTTTTTATGCGGCAGTTAATTATGAAATGCAAATAAGTGATGATTTGATGGTGAACCCAAAATTGGCTTATAGAGGAATACAGAATTATAATAATATATTTGATCTTGGGGTTCAGGTTCAATTTAAGGAGCCTTTTTCTGTTTCTGCACTCTATCATAGTAATCAATCTTATAGCTTAGGTGTTTCTTATGCTTATGAGAATCAATGGCAATTAGTTTGCATGTATAATACTCCCACCAAAAATCTTAAAGGGCTAGCAAACGGCATTTTTGAAATGGGTTTGAGGTTTAGATTTTCCAATCTTGGTGGAAAAAATGGCCTTTAAGCAATTGCGATAACGATTTCGTTCAATTTACATTCATTTTAATGAGTTTGTCAGATATTGGCATAAAATGCCCCTATGCCCTAGCTAAGGGAAGGGTCATGCAATTTTCTACGTATATTAAGGTTTAACATTTAAAAATGCATCAATGCAAAAATGTAATTTGATATTAGTCTTTTTGATTTGTTTATTATTGGGTGTTAGCGATGCACAATCTCAAGCTGCTGGTTGGAAAAATCTGTTTGATGGTAAAACCCTCAAGGGTTGGCACCAATTAAATGGAAAAGCCAAGTATGAAATAGTCAATGGAACCATTGTTGGTACCATGGTTCCGGGTGAGCCCAATTCCTTTTTGGCAACGGATGAAATCTATGGCGATTTTATTTTAGAAATGGAATTAAAAGTGGGAGAGATGAATTCTGGTATACAAATCAGAAGTCTATCCTTACCCGAATACAATAATGGCCGCGTACATGGTTATCAAGTAGAAATTGATCCTTCAGATCGTGCTTGGTCTGGTGGTATTTATGATGAAGCACGTAGGGGTTGGATGTATCAAACAGAAATGAATCCTGCTGCTAAAAAAGCGTTTAACAAAACAGGATGGAACAAATACCGAATAGAAGCCATTGGGCCATTGTTTCGTACTTGGGTGAATGATGTTCCTGTTACTTGCATGGTAGATGATCTTACACTAAAAGGGTTTATTGCTTTGCAGGTTCATGCCATTAAGCAAGGTGAAGGTGGTCAACAAATTCAATGGAAAAATATTCGCATTCAAACAGGGACAGCAATGAAACCCAGACCAATGGATGCTAGTACACCAGTGGCTAATTATTTGGTGAACAATTTATCAGATCAAGAAAAAGCCCAAGGATTCCAGCTATTATTTAATGGTAAGGATTTAACCGGTTGGAGGTCTGCTGGTCAAGTAACCACTCCTTTAAAAGGTTGGGTTGTGGAAGATGGTTTGTTACACGTGCAAGACAGTGCTCATTCTGGTAGACCTGGTGATTTGGTTACACAGAATAAGTTCAAAGCCTTTGAACTGGTATTTGATTTTAAACTCACGCCTGGTGCCAATTCAGGTGTCAAATATTTTGTGTCAGAAACGCCAGGAAGCAAGTCTGGTCTAGGTTTGGAATTTCAAGTCTTAGATGATGCTTTACACCCCGATGCAAAAATGGGTGTAGAAGGAAACCGTACTTTGGCAAGTTTGTATGACCTAATCCCTTCTATTAAAATGGAAGCACGTTTTCAGAAAAAAATAGGCGAGTGGAACCAGGGTAAAATTGTTGTGTATCCGAATAACCATGTTGAACATTGGTTAAATGGTTTTAAAGTAGTAGAATATGAAAAAGGCAGTCCTATTTATAAAGTGCTTTTAGCGCATAGTAAGTATGCCAAGAACAAAGAATTTGCTAAAGTAACTGAGTCGCCAATTCTATTGCAAGAACATGGAGATAATGTATATTACAGAAGCATCAAAATCAGGGAAATCAAATAGACCTGATTGTTAAGATTTTGGCAGTTTGGTATAAGTCGGTGGGCGAAAGCCTGCTGACTTTCTTTTTCAAATGCCTTTTATCATGAGACTTGAATTAGTAAAGCTTATCAAAACCTGTATATGAAATTCAAATGGATGCTCTTATGCTTGATGGCAATGAATATTTCTTTTGCCCAAAACATTCCTTTACCCGAACATCCGAGACCTGATTTTGAAAGGGCTAATTGGATTAACTTAAACGGTGTTTGGGATTTTGAATTCGACTCATTAAATACAGGTTTGTCAAAAGATTGGCAAAAAGGTAAAGCAGCTTTTCAGCACAAGATCAATGTACCTTTTCCTTGGGGTTCCCCACTTTCAGGGGTTAAGGATTTAGCAGACTATGCCTGGTATAAAAGAAGCATTCAAGTTCCTCAATCTTGGTCAGGTCAACGAGTATTTGTTACCGTGGGTGCTTCTGATTATGAAACCAGTATTTGGTTAGACGGGGTTTTAGTAGGCAAACACCAAGGTGGATATACGCCATTCTCTTTTGAATTAACGGCTCAAGTAAAATATGGTGCTCAACAACAGTTGGTGATTCGCGTTGATGACAAGCGTAGAGATTTTGCATTATATGGTAAACAGGGTTATGGCAATGCGCGCGGTATATGGCAGACCATTTATCTAGAGGGAAGGGGGCAGACCCATTTGGAGACCGTGCATTTTACCCCAGACATAGATCAGAAAAACGTTAAAGCATTTTTGGTTTTTTCCAATGAGTTAAGTGCAGATACAGAAGTGAAAATTAGAATTAAAACTGCTGGAGAAGAGATTGTTACCAGCACAAAGGTGTTGAAAAATAAGGCAAAGGCCGATATTCAAATTGCCATACCCAATCCTCGATTATGGAATTTAGAAGATCCCTTTTTATATGAAACGGAAATCAGCTTGGGCGATGACAAGGTTAAATCCTATTTTGGGATGCGTAAGATTTCTGTGGTGAATCTTCCCAATTCCAACTATCCGTATGTGGCATTGAACAACCAACCTATTTATCTGCAATTGACATTGGATCAATCTTACCATCCTGAGGGATTCTATACTTTTCCTACGGATGCATTTATGAAAAATGAAATTGTTCTAGCCAAAGAGATTGGACTCAATGGCATTCGCACCCATATAAAAGTAGACGTACCTAGAAAATTATATTGGGCAGACAAACTGGGTTTGTTGGTCATGTCTGATTTACCCAATGCTTGGGGAGAACCTGATGCAGCCATGCAGAAGGAATCTGAGTATACCTTGAGAGAAATGATCAAAAGAGATTATAATCACCCAGCTATCTTTTCTTGGATCACATTTAATGAAACCTGGGGATTGCAAACCAAGGTTACTGAAAATGGCAAGACTAGGTCTGAATATTTGCCCCAAACCCAAGATTGGGTTGCTTCTATGTACTACTTGACTAAGTCTTTAGACCAAACTAGGTTGGTAGAAGATAATTCAGTTTGTTGTGGTAGAGGTCATACTGAAACCGATATCAATTCATGGCACGAGTACTTACCAGGTTGGGCCTGGGAAGACCATTTGGCCAATCTTACTTCTAAAACATTTGAAGGAAGTGCCGACCATTTTGAAAAAGGATTCAAACAAGGTTTGCAACCCAATATCAATTCTGAATGTGGCAATGTTTGGGGTTATGATGGAAGTACCGGAGATGTAGATTGGAGTTGGGATTATCATAGAATGATTAACACATTTAGAAAATATCCAAAAGTGGCTGGATGGCTGTATACAGAACATCATGACGTGATCAATGAGTGGAATGGCTATTGGCGTTTTGATAGAACCCAAAAATTTACTGGTCTAAGTCAAATGATGCTAGGCATGTCTGACAAAGATTTTCATTCCGCATTTTATATTTCTACGGGCAATGAAATTTGTAAAAATCTGCAAGCAGGAACGGTATTAGAAATGCCCCTTTATCTTTCTGTCATGACAGGAGCTGCAGTAAAAGATAATCAGTTGGTACTAGAATATGATTTGGATTTTATGGACAAAACCGGTGAAAGTAAAAGACTGGTACATGAAACCACCAAAATTCCTTACAAGCCTTGGATGCAGCAGCAATTGACTTCTCTGACAATTAAAATGCCCAACTATGCAGGGCTTGGCATGGTACAATTGCGTTTAAAAGACCAGGATGGAAAACTCTTGCACAGTAATTTTATGCATGTTGTGGTAAAGGGTGGTCAAGCACCAGATAAAACAACCATCCTAGAACAGGACACAAAGAATTATTTCAAGGCCGAGTTTAGCACCAAGGTTTGGAATGTGTTGGATGGTTTAAAAGTAAATGGGGCTGGTAAGGGTTTTATAGAGTATCAAATTCCAGTGCCTGCTAATCTGGATACCAAGGGTATGAAAGCTGCTTATATTTTGGTAGAAGCATCTGCCAAACAATTATTTGACAAAGACAGGGGAGAGGGTTTTGAAAAAGATCAAGACTATATGTTGGGAGCCAAAGTCTCTCCTCATAAAAATCCCAATGCCTATCCAATGACGGATGAAACTTTGTTTGCTTCTGTAGTAAAAATTGATGTGAATGGGAAGACGGTTAAATCTGAAACATTGCCAGATGATCCAGCTGACCATCGTGGAGTACTCTCTTGGAATAGTCAACTAAAAGATAAGAAATTAAGAGAAGCGGGGTCTTATGGTTATCTGATAAAAGTTCCTATTAGTGCTGCTGTATTAAAACAGTCTGCTGCTCAAGGTTTTCTTTCTTTGAAACTAAGTACTGTTGCAGAGGGTGGTTTAGCTATTTATGGCGCCGATTTTGGAAGGTATCCTATTAATCCTAGTATTGTGATCAAGCGTTAACTAAAACCAGTATGAAAAGGATTTGCATTGTATTAGTGGCATATTGTTCTGTAGGTTTTTTACATGCGCAAAATCTTCCAGGTCCTACTGGTTTGAGAACGGATTTATTGCTGAATACCCAACAAGTAAGTAAATCCGGATTCCCAGTATCCATGAACTTGAACAAAGCAGTTGAAAATGGACAATACCAATATGCCAAAATTTTACAACCCAATCCCAATTTTGATTGGGTCAGTGCTAAAGCCATCAAAGGGATTAGTGCCTACCGTGTTTTATTGGCATCTAGTCCAGAACTTTTAAAAGAACAAAAAGCGGATTATTGGGACTCTAAAAAAATCATAGGCAAACAACATCCGTTGGTTTACAAGGGAAAACCCTTGCAATCTGGAAAGGCTTATTATTGGCAAGTACAGGAATGGGATGGAGCAGGAAAGCCAACTGCATTTTCAGCCATTAGTTCTTTTTTTCTTGATACTATCAAAAATGATTTCTCTCACAGTCCTTTGACTGCCAGTTATGAATTGCCCATTGCACAGTCAAGAGAAAAAAATGGCACTTATTATCTTGACTTTGGAAAAGATGGATTTGGCCAACTAATGCTGCAACTCAACAGTGATCAAACTGACAGTGTTTTTATAGAAGCAGCTGAAGCTATGGATGGGGGCAACGGGTTTTTAAAAAACAATGGCAATATCCGATATATCAAATTGGGTTTGTTGGTTGAGAAAGGCTTGCATGAGTACCAAGTTAAATGGCCTGTGAATGAAAAAAGAAATAGCCGAAATCCCATTCAAATGCCCCCATATATTGGAGAAGTATTTCCTTTTAGGTATGTAGCCATCAGGGGGTATAAGGGCAATTTAGACAAAGGGATGGTCAAAAGAAAATTGGTCTACTATCCTTTTGATGACCAAGCTTCCTATTTTCATTCTAGTGACACGGTGTTGAACAAAGTATGGAATTTGTGTAAATACAGTATCAAGGCCACTAGTTTTTCAGGATATTATGTAGATGGAGACAGAGAGCGTGTTCCTTATGAGGCTGACGCTCTGATTAACCAATTGTCTCATTATGCAGTAGATGCAGAATATAGTATTGCCAGAAGATCTATGGCTTATTTGATTGACCATCCCACATGGCCAACAGAATGGAGTTTGCAAAATGTTTTGATGGCTTGGAATGATTATCTCTATACCGGAGATCTTGGCTATCTTAAAAAATACTATCCTGAACTCCAATTAAAAATGCTCATGCCATTGGAAGAACCCAATGGACTCATCAGTACGCTTACCGGAAAACAAACCAAGGAATTTCTTGCAACCATACATATTACCAAGGCCTTTGATGGAAAACAAGATTTAAAAGACATTGTAGACTGGCCAAGGGGTGGAGGCTATATTGGAAAAGAGAAACAATACCAAGGTGAGACCGATGGATTTGTTTTTTGCAAACAAAATGCGGTAGTCAATGCCTTCTATTATAGAAACCTAGTGTTAATGGCTAGATTGGCCAAGGTATTGGGTAAGGAAGCAGATGCTGTTTGTTATGAACAAAAATCCAAAGAAGCTTATAGTGCTTTTCAACAGGTATTTGTAGACACAAAAACAGGACTAGTAAAAGATGGGGATACTACCAACCATACATCGCTCCATGCCAATATGTTTGCGTTAGCGTTTAACTTAGTTTCTCCATCTAATAAAATGGCCGTAGTTAATTTTATCAAGACCAGACAAATGGCTTGTAGTGTTTATGGAGCACAGTTTTTATTGGATGGATTATTTGATGCAGGTGAAGCTGACTATGCTTTAGAACTCTTGACAAGCACCAAAGAAAGAAGTTGGTACAATATGATCAGAACTGGTTCTACCATTAGTATGGAAGCCTGGGACAAAGTCTATAAACCCAATTTAGACCTAAACCATGCTTGGGGTGCGGCACCAGCTAATTTAATCGTGCGTAAATTAATGGGCATTGAACCAATAGAAGCAGGTGCAACCGTAGTGCATATAAAACCTCAATTGGGACATTTGCAATTTGCACAACTCACTACTTCTTTAATTCGGGGTAAAATCAGCATTGATTATCTACTTAAAGGGCAAGCTGCTATTTATCAAATCAAGATTCCAACAGGCATTATTGCTCAGTTGGAATTGAAACTTCCTTATGATAATGCAAGACTCTGGATAGATGGTAAGCTGACTAATCAAAAAGCCCAAGACGGAAAGTATCTGGTAGATAAGTTGGAATCAGGGAATCACATGGTAGAATTGAAATAGGTTTCTTATTTATTGCCAATTTTAAAATAGGAATTACCCAAAATATCGTACCTTTTTCCATCTCAATATAAAAGCAAAAACAACACAAACTCTTGCCATGAAAGAACAAAAACCTACATCGGTTTCCAGAAGAGATTTTATGGGTAATTCGGCCAAAATTTTGGCTGGATTCATGATCCTACCCAGACATGTCTTGGGTGGAACCAGCTTATCGGGAATCAAATACACTGCTCCTAGTGATATCATTTCATTGGGTTTGATTGGCGCAGGAAAACAAGGGGGCATCCTCTCTAATTATTTTTTGAAGACAGAGCAAATTAGGTTTACAGCTATTAGTGAAGTGTATCAAGCAAAAGCTAAAAAAACCTTAGATAGTATTAAAGCCAATTATGCAAAAAATAGCCAACTAGGTGCTTATAATGAGATTCCTGTGTTCAATGATTTTAGAGAATTATTGGCACTCAAATCTGTAGATGCTGTGGTGATTGCTTTGCCAGACCATTGGCATGCTGCCGCTGCAGTTAGGGCCGCTCAAGCCGGTAAAGACATTTATTGTGAAAAACCCTTGGCGTTAACGGTTAAAGAAGGTAGGGCCATGGTCAATGCAACCAGAAAGCATAATCGCGTTTTTCAAACTGGTAGCATGCAACGTTCTTGGAAAGAATTTAGACAGGCAGCTGAATTAATTCGTAATGGCTATATTGGTCAAATCAAACAGATTAAAGTAAATGTTGGGCCACCTCCAACTCCTTATAATCTGCCTGCAGAAACCATTCCAGAAGGATTGGATTGGACCAAATGGTTAGGACCTAATGCGCCTGTGAATTTTAATTCAGAACTAGCACCCCCTATTACCAAAGACGTTTACCCCAACTGGCGTAATTACAAAGAATTTGGTGGTGGTATGGTAACTGATTGGGGCGCACATATGTTTGACATTGTTCAGTGGGCGCTTGATATGGATGCTAGTGGCCCAGTAGAAGTAATAGCACCAGACGGTAAAGAGCATCCGTTCTTGACCTATAAATATGATAATGGTATTGTCATGACTCATGAAAAATGGGCATGGGGTAATGCCATCCATTTTATTGGAACAGAAGGTGAGCTTAAAGTGGCTAGGGGTAAATTAGAAACTACACCTGCTTCTTTGAAAGACAAAGTGATTGGTGAAACAGAAAAGCATGTATACAAAAGTGAAGACCATTACAAAGACTTTTTAAATGCTATGCGCACAAGATCCAAACCTATTTGTGATGTAGAAATTGGACATCGCACGTCTAGCGTATGCAATATTGGGAATATTGCCTACGAATTAAAAAGGAAGTTGGAATGGAATCCTAAGAAAGAACAGTTCAAAAATGACCCTGAAGCCAATGCGCTCTTGGGTAGACCCATGTTAAACGAATGGGCCATTAAGTTGTAACAAACCCATCTAAATAGGAAGACCACTCTTAGGGGTGGTCTTTTTTATTGCATAAGCAGTAAAATATTCCATCATTATAGTCAAACCTTACATTTTACTCCTAGTCAGTTTCAGTTACTTTCGAACAATATTAGTTTATTGCTATTACAACGAATTGCTGGCCGCCCTGAATAACATTCGCCCTAGATGTTTGTGGAGTTCTCTCCCTACACTTTCCCGATTTGTTCAAAACAAGGTTTCCATCTCGTTAGCATAGTGGTTTAATCACTTATCTGCTTTTGTATGGAACATACCATGTACTACGAGGATTTTGAACTGAATGCAATTCGTTATACCAATGGTAGAACCATTACAGAAACCGATATTGTGATTCATGCTGGACAATCTGGTGATTTTTTCCCGCATCATATGGATGAAGAATGGTGTAAGACCCAGCCTTTTAAAAGAAGAATGGCACATGGAACCTTGATATTCACCGTTGCAGTTGGATTAACGGCTGGTTCCATTAATCCCGTTTCCATGACCTATGGCTATGAAAAAATCAGGTTTACCAAACCAGTATTTATAGGTGATACCATTCGCGTAAAAGTGCAAATAAGTCAATTAAAAGACCATAAAAAACCAGGCTTTGGTTTGGTCTCAGAATTATTAGAAGTAACCAACCAGCACCAAGAATTGGTATTGATTTGTGAGCACATATTACTGGTACAAAAAAAGCAAATAGCCAATGGCTAGTGTTATACTAAAAGGGATTACTTGGGGGCATAGTAGGGGTTTAACACCTTTGTTGGCCATGTCTCAACGTTATTCGGAATTGCATCCCGGAGTAACTATTCAATGGGATATTCGAAGCCTGCAAGCTTTTGCTGATTTTCCTATTGAAAAACTCACAGAATCCTATGATTTACTCATCATTGACCATCCATGGGTAGGATGTGCTGCAGCTACCAATTGCGTGTTGCCACTGGATCAATATCTAGACGCCGCGTATCTAGAAAATCAATTAGAAAATTCTGTAGGCAATTCCCATCTGAGCTATTATTATCAAGGTCATCAATGGGCATTGGCCATTGATGCAGCAACGCCTGCCGCCAGTTATCGTCCAGATTTATTTACAAAAGCACAGCAAACAATTCCCAATAATTGGGATGCTTTATTGGATTTGGCAAGAGCAGGTAAAGTAGCTATACCAGCCATTCCAATTGACTGTCTCATGAATTTTTATAGTTTTTGTATTATTCAAGGTAAATACCCTTTTACAAATCAAGTAACCTTAATTGAAAATGAAATAGGAAGTAAAGCGTTGGAAACTATGAAGGAATTATATTCTTTGATAGATCCTCTTTTTTTTCAATGCAACCCCATTGCGGTGGCAGAATTAATGAGCAGCACTAATGACTATTGGTATTGTCCCTTTGCATATGGATATTCTAACTATGCAAGAGATGGGTATGCTCAATATCCTCTTAGGTATACTGGAACGGTTAGTGTTCTTGGGCATCAATTGAGAACAACTATTGGTGGAACGGGTTTGTCTGTTTCTACGCATAGCAAACATCCAGAACTAGCTTTGGCATTTGCTCAAATGGCCGTTTCAGAGTCTTGGCAATCTTCTATCTATGTGCAACACGGTGGGCAGCCTGGCCACTTAGCTGCATGGAAGAATGACTTAGCAAATACCCTCACCAATGATTATTTTAAACAGGTTCTTCCTTTAATGGAAAGAGGTTACACAAGACCAAGGTACAATGGCTACTTATATTTTCAAGATCATGCAGGTGCACCTGTGCAAGCATTTTTAATGGGAAAGATTAGTGCTATGGATGCATTAGAACAAATGAATGAATTATACCAAACCAGTTTAACCATGGACCACTCAATTGCGCTAGTATGATGCAGCTTCCTTTAAAAGGTTTATTGGTATTGGAGTTTAGCCAGTATCTCTCTGGTCCCTCTGCAGGATTGAGGTTGGCAGATTTAGGCGCAAGGGTCATAAAAATTGAGCGTCCTCAAACAGGTGATGCTTGTAGAAAACTCTCTATCAAGAATCTTTGGGCTGATGAAAACAATTCCTTGTTGTTTCATACCATTAATAGAAACAAAGAAAGTTTTACGGCTAATTTAAAAGATCCGCAAGACTTGGCATTGGTGATTAAATTAATAGCCAAGGCCGATGTGGTAACGCATAATTTTAGACCTGGGATCATGGAAAAAACAGGTCTTGGCTATAGCGATGTAATTAAGATTAATCCCAAACTGATTTATGCAGAAATATCGGGATATGGCAAAAAAGGACCTTGGAAAAATAAACCAGGGCAAGACCTGCTTCTGCAAGCTATGACGGGTTTAACTTATACTACCGGTAATGCCAAAGACGCACCCATGCCCTTTGGATTATCCATTGCGGATTATATGGCGGGTGGGCAATTGGTACAGGGAATTCTTGCTGCACTAATTCGCAGACAAAAAACCGGCAAAGGAGCTTTGATAGAAATTAGCTTGATGGAATCATTGCTTGATTTTCAGTTTGAATTATTGACTACTTATTATAGCAGTGGGAAAGGCCTGAATAGAAGCCAAGTAAGTAATGGGAATCCTCTTTTAGGAGCGCCTTATGGTATTTATCAAACTGCTACAGGATATATTGCCATAGCCATGATGGATATACAAGTTTTGGCAACTGTTATAGGCTCAAAGCCATTGGAACAATTTGCTCAGTCAGATACATTTATCAAAAGAGATGAAATTAAACGGCTTTTGGGAATCCATTTGTTGCAAGCTTCTTCCACCCATTGGTTAGAGATGTTACAACACCATGGGTTATGGGCTATGGAAGTAAATAATTGGCAAGAAATGGCACAAAAAGAGGCTTATCAAATTTTGCAAATGGAACAAACTTTGCAATTAAATGGCAAGTCTTTTACCACAACAAGGTGTCCTATTAGAATTGATGGGAAAAGAATATTTTCTTCCAAACCCGCGCCAGAATTGGGAGAACACCAACAACAAATTCAAAGAGATTTGATAAACCAATAAGATGGTCAAATTATTAGAAGATATTATTATTGTTGACCTTAGTCAGTTTTTATCGGGCCCATCTGCTGCCTTACGCTTGGCCGATATGGGTGCACAGGTAATCAAAATTGAGCGACCAGACACGGGAGATATTTGTAGACACCTTTATGTATCAGATGTGATTATTGAAGGAGAGTCTAGCATCTTTCATGCCATCAACAGAAACAAGCAGAGTTATGCTGCCGATTTAAAAAAGGATGCTGATCTTCAAAAAGTAAAACAGATTTTACAAAGGGCAGACGTATTACTCCATAATTTCAGGCCAGGTGTCATGGAAAGATTGGGTTTGGACTATGAAACTGTTAAAGCTTTGAACCCGCAAATTGTATACGCAGAAATTACTGGATTTGGATCTGAAGGTCCCTGGAAAGACTTGCCTGGTCAAGACTTGTTGTTGCAAGCCGCATCTGGTTTAACTTGGTTAAGCAATAGTCAGTCTGAAAACCCCACACCCATGGGTGTAGCCGTAGTAGATATTTTAGCAGGAACCCATATAGCGCAAGGAATACTGGCTTGTTTATACAGACGAACCATTAATGGAGAAGGAGGATTGGTACAAGTGAGTATGTTAGAAAGTATTCTAGATTTTCAATTTGAAGTGCTCACCTGTTTTTATAATGATGGCGGAGCGCTACCTGTACGCAGTGCCGTCAATGGTGGTCATGCGTATATTGCAGCTCCTTATGGCATTTATGCTACTCAAGACGGTCATTTAGCATTGGCCATGGGCGATATTTTAATCCTAGGAATCCTATTAAATTGCCCTGAATTATTGATTTTTGAAGACAGTGCCCAGTGGTTTAGTAGAAGGGATGAAATCAAACAAATTTTAGCCAATCATTTGGTCAGTAAAACAACAACTGCATGGTTAGATATTTTAGAGCCTGCAGATATTTGGTGTGCCAAAGTATTAGACTATCAATTGCTAATGAAAGAAACTGGCTATCAAGAATTGAATATGGAATTAGTTGTGAAAACATCCAAAGGAGTTGCAGTAACCACTACCCGTTGTCCTATTAAAGTAGACGGAGAAATCTTGGTTTCTGAAAAAGGAGCACCTTTGTTAGGAGAACATAATACAGATATTGACCAACAATTCAATATTATTGATACCAAGGAATTACAACCTATAGTCAGTTTTTAAGCTATTGCCATGCCATTTGAATTGATAGATACACATGTTCATATATGGGATTTAGAAAAAGTGGATTATCCTTGGTTAAAGGGTAATCAGTCTATTTTAAATCGAACTTATCAAATCAATGAAATATCACCTCAATTGACTATTGCAGGAGTTACAAAAGGTATTTTAGTACAAGCATCTAATAATGCGGAAGACACAGTTGCCATGTTACAAGTGGCTCAAAAAGAAGATTGGATTGAAGGAGTGGTAGGTTGGTTGCCTTTAATGGATCCAATTGCTTCTGGTCAAGCTTTGATACAATATCAGCAGCATCCCAATTTTAAAGGGGTAAGGCATATGATTCATGATGAGCCAAACAGTGATTGGTTATTGCAATCAACCGTTGTAGAAAGTTTGACATATTTGGCAAACCAAAACCTGCCATATGACTTAGTAGGGATTTCTAACACACATATTGAAACAGCCTTGGAAGTAGCCGATAAAATTCCCCATTTGAAAATGGTTTTTGATCATTTGAATCAGCCACCTATTCAGCAAGGCGAGAAATTTGGAACATGGGGTGCACTTATGTCTAGTGCTGCTAGCAATCCCCATTTTTATGCAAAAATTTCAGGATTAGGAACTACTTGTGGAGCTGTAGATTTTACAAAAGATACTATCAAACCCTATTTGGAATTCATCATTCAGCAATTTGGTGTTGACCGATGTTTTTGTGGTGGAGACTGGCCAGTATCGCTATTAGCTAAAGACTATACCAGTACTTGGCATATTTATCAAGCAGCCATCTTAGAATTAGTAGGAGAAAAAGATGCTCAAAAAATCTTTGCTACTAATGCCAATGCATTCTATCAATTGAACCCCACCCAACCATAATGCAATTAGCCAACGGAATTTTATTTCATGCAGTAGGTGCTTCCAGCGCTTCGCTTTGTTATACACCACAAAAACAAGTAAAAGGGTGGTCATGGCAGACCTATTGGTTGGCTCAAGCTGCCGTTTGTTGGTTACTGATGCCCATTTTAGTTGCATGGTTAACCATTCCAAATCTTGGTCTGGTATTGCAATTAGCTCCTTCTACGGCCATCTGGCATTCTTTTTTATTGGGTGTTTGTTATGGCATTGGTGGTACCGCATTTGGAATGGCTATTAAACATGTTGGAATTTCACTTACTTATGCTATTGCTGTTGGTATTTCTTGTATTCTTGGAACATTGGTGCCTCCTGTATTGAGTGGCACTATGCAGGTGTTATTAGAAAGTAAAGGGATTGGGTTGATTTTGACTGGGGTATTTTTAGGTGCTGTTGGCATTGCTGTTTGTGGCATTGCAGGGAGAAAAAAAGAATTGGATTTAGCCAAGGAACAAAGCGTTACTGGATTTTCATTAGCAAAAGGATTACCGCTTTGTTTTTTAGCTGGTGTGCTTTCTGCCTTTTATGGGTTTTCATTAGATGCGGGTCAACCCATTGCCAATCTTGCAGAACAATATGGCGCTGAAGATTATAAGCAAAATGTGATTTATCTATTTTCTAATTCTGGTGCATTTTTGAGCACTGCTATATACTGTATCTACCTACATGTAAAGGAAGGAAGCTTTGGGGAGTATGGGAAACAATTTAAGGAAGGGAACTTGGTACTATCTAAGAATTTTTTAATGGCCATTATCACTGGTGTGCTTTGGTATGGTCAGTTTTTCTTTTATGGATTAGGTCATGTGCAATTGGGTGAATATCAATTTTCAAGTTGGGCTATTCACATGATTATGCTGGTCTTGTTTAGTAGCATTGCGGGATTAATTTTAAAGGAGTGGACAGGATGTACCAGCAAAACAAAGGGAATTCTAGCCATCGCTTTGGGGATTCTAATAGCCGCCGTATTAATCTTAACTTACGGAAATTATTTGGGTGGAGTCAATTAAATCAGGGTCATTCATGCTTGTTCCAGACAGAAATAGTAGTATTTGCATTATTGGCGCAGGAGGTATTGTAAACGATGCCCATTTACCCGCTTATGCCATTGCTGGATTTAAAGTTGCAGGAATTTTTGATAGAGATGTTGAAAAAGCTAAGAATCTGGCAGATAAGTTTGAAATACCTACTGCATATGCAAGTTTAGAACAAATGGTGGCTGCGCATCCAAAGGCAATTTTTGACATTGCATTACCAGCATCAGAAATCATACCCATCTTAGAACAGTTGCCCCATGGTGCTGCGGTATTGATACAGAAACCTATGGGTACCAATTACCAAGAAGCATTAGCAATTAAAGCATGTACGGAAAGAAAATCCATGAAAGCTGGGGTTAATTTTCAATTACGCTATGCACCCTTTATTCATGCGGCAAGAGAGATTGTTGCCAAAGGAGATATTGGTGAATTATATGACATTGAAGTACACGTTAATGTATTTACGCCTTGGCATTTGTGGACTTTTTTATACGGCAAGCCAAGGTTAGAAATATTATATCATAGTATTCACTATCTAGATTTAGTCCGTTCTTTTTTGGGAGACCCAATTGGTATCTATGCTAAAACGGTGAAACACCCATCCTTACAAAATTTGGCTTCCGTAAGAACCAATATGATCATGGATTATGGAGAAACCGTTAGGGCCAATATTCTCACCAATCATTGTCATGAGTTTGGTTTTCACAACCAACAATCCTATATCAAGTTTGAAGGTACCAAGGGTGCTATTAAAATAAATATGGGAGTTTTAATAGATTACCCAAGAGGGGTGCCTGATAAATTTGAGTTTGTTATCATGGAGCAAGGGAAACAACCTGAATGGCAAGAATTGACCATTGAAGGTGGTTGGTTTCCACATGCTTTTATTGGTACCATGCAACAAGTTATGCTTTGTGCAGAAGGAAAGATAGCATCACCAGGCAATAGTGTGGATGATGCTTTAAAAACCATGGCTTGTGTAGAAGCAGCTTATTTGAGTAGTGAAAAAGGAAGCATTCCCATTTCAACCATCCAATAGATTTTTCAATTCCATGAATGCCTATAAGCACTAGCAGTTATGAAACTATCTCGTTTTTTTCAAATGGTCCTGTTAGGAATACTTTGTCTTCCATTGGCAATGATGGCACAAAGCCCCAAAAAACAAGTTAGGATTCTACACCAAGATCAATCTCCAAGAACCTTATTTGCTATTCAAAAACTCCAAGAAGTATTAGAAAATAATGGCTGGCAAGTTTTAGACCCTAGTCAACAGTCTGAAAAAAAATCTCAGAGTATTACACTCGTATTAGATGGAACTAGGGGAATAAAAAAAGAAGGGTTTCTGATCAATGGGGACAATGCAAATGGGTTTCATATAACCGCAGCAGACCCTTCAGGATTATTATATGGTTGCTTAGAAATGGCATCCATTATTCAAAAAAATAAGGGACTAACCAAACCAATATATCTCTCAGATGCTCCAGAAATGGTGTTGCGTGGTACTTGTATTGGTATGCAAAAAACAGATTATCTGCCTGGTAGAGAAGTTTACGAATATCCATATACCCCAGAAACTTTTCCTTGGTTCTATGATCAAAAACTATGGTTGCAATATTTAGACAGTATGGTGGTCAATAGATTGAACTCACTCTATCTCTGGAATGGACATCCCTTTGCATCACTAGTACGATTAAAAGAATATCCCTATGCGGTGGAAGTGGATTCTGCCACTTTTCAAAAAAATGAAGCCATTTACAAATTCCTTACTGAAGAAGCAGATAAACGTGGTATTTGGGTAATCCAGATGTTCTATAATATTATTGTTTCAAAACCATTTGCAGAATACCATCAAATTAAAACACAGGATCGGAATAGACCCATCATTCCCCTAATTGCAGACTATACCAGAAAATCCATTGCAGCTTTTGTAGAAAAATATCCCAATGTGGGTTTGATGGTGGCTTTGGGAGAAGCCATGGAAGGGGTAGGAAATGATGATACAGAATGGTTTACCAAAACCATTATCCCTGGTGTAAAAGACGGATTGCGCGCGCTGGGAAAAACCGAAGAACCGCCCATTGTTCTACGCGCGCATGATACAGATGCACCAACAGTAATCAAAGCCGCCAAACCCTTGTATAGCAATCTTTATACGGAAGCCAAATTCAATGGAGAAGCACTGACTACTTATGAGCCTAGAGGCAGTTGGGCAGAATTGCATAGAACCCTTAGCCGCTCTGGATCAGTTCAAATTGAGAACGTACACATTCTAGCCAATTTGGAACCCTTTCGTTATGGCTCCGCCGATTTTATTCAAAAATCAGTAAAGTCAATGCACAGTATTATGGAAGCAAATGGATTGCATTTATATCCCCAGGCTTCTTATTGGGATTGGCCATATAGCGCTGATAAAACCAGCCCAAGATTATTACAGGTAGAAAGAGACTGGCTTTGGTATAAGACCTGGAGCCGTTATGCTTGGAAGGCTGGTAGGGATTCAGTGGAAGAAGCCAAATATTGGTCAAGCAGTTTGGCTAGCAAATTTGGTACTGATCAAAAAACGGGCGCTGCCATTATGGAAGCCTATAACCAATCTGGACAAATAGCGCCAAAACTTTTAAGAAGATTTGGTATCACCGATGGGAATAGACAAACCCTAACGCTTGGGATGCTCATGACCCAATTGATCAATCCGTATAGGTATGGTCTATTTGATTTATTGTATGATGCAGAAAGCCCAGTAGGAGAGAAATTGATTGAATACGCAGAACGCGATTGGAAAAAACAGCAACATGTAGGTGAAACACCCGTAATGATTATTGATCAAGTAGAAGCACACGCCAAAGCTGCAGTTGCCGCCATTAAAAAAGCGGCACCCTATATTCATAAAGAGCAAGCTGAGTTTAAAAGAATTAGCAATGACATGATTTGCTATCAATTATTAGCCAATCACTATGCCCAAAAAGCAAGGGCAGCTATTTGGATCTTGCGTTTTAAATATTCCAAATCTGTGGTGGATTTGGATAGTGCTTATCCACACTTAGAAAAAAGTCTTAGCATCTATCGCCAACTGGCAAAACTTACTGCCAGTTCCTATCTCTATGCCAATAGTATGCAAACCAAACAAAGAAAAATTCCTATTAGGGGCGTAGACGGAACATTCAAAACCTGGTCCGAAGTTTTGGTGCCATTTGAACAAGAATTCCAACATTTTAAGTTGGTTTTAGATTCTCTGAAACATTCACCAGCTAGTCATCTTACAACAAGAATCTCTTTGACTAATGCTATTGTTACAACTACTGCTAATTGGGTTAACTTAAAAGAGAACGCCATTCTATTCTCTGATTCTAGTTGGCAGGTTCAAGATCTTGCAGAAGAGTTAAGCGGATTAAAAGCAATTCCAGTTTCTTTTCAACAACAGCAAATACAAGGAACCAGATTGCGCTTTAGTAATACGGCACCCTTAAAAGTCTTAGTAGGTTTCTTTAATAAAAAATCTCCTGAATATTTAAAAGCACCTGAATTGGAAACAGATGCTTCTGCCAATGATTTGGGACAGGCAGAAATCAAGATTGCCAATGCCATTCAGATAAAAGGTCTCCCATCCGTTAATGTACATAGCTATGATTTTAAAGCGGGGAATAATGAATTGGTACTTCCCAAAGGGGCTTGTTTGATACTTGGTTTTATAAAAGGAAACCAAATTGTCAAACCCTATGATGCAGGAATTACGGACAAGGGTAGAAAATTAGAAATTGATTGGTTATTTGAATAAATGAAATGTATGAAAATGCGATTGACCTATCTATTGACAGCTTGCTTTGTTTTGGTTACAAATCTTGTATCAGCACAGGGTTTTTACAATGTAATCAGTTATGGCGCCAAGAATGATAGTTCTGTAATAGCCACCAAAGCCATTGCCAAAGCCATAGCTGCAGCTTCCAAAGCTGGGGGCGGTACCGTGTATTTTCCTGCAGGTAAATACCTCACTGGGCCAATTCACTTAAAAAGCAATATCACCATCTTCATTGATGCTGGTGCTGAACTTCATTTTAGTGATAATTTTGACAACTATTTGCCCATGGTTCCTTCTAGATATGAAGGCGTAGATGTAACCAGTTTCTCACCTTTGTTTTATGCATATGGGGCAGAAAATATTAGTATTACCGGAAGAGGCATCATTGACGGACATGGAAAAAAATGGTGGGACTTTGTAGAGGGTTATAAAAAAGACCAGCCCAGGAGCAAATGGCAATATGTATTTGATTCCTTGAACAAAAATATTTTATTGCCGGATGATCCAGCTCAGATGAAAAGAGGATTCCTAAGGCCTCCCTTTATACAAACCATGTATTGTAAGAATGTGTTGATAGAAGGAATCAGTATTAGAAATTCTCCATTTTGGACGGTGAATCCAGAATTCTGTGAAAATGTAACAGTTCATGCGGTAACCATTAATAATCCACATTCTCCCAATACAGATGGGATTAATCCGGAGTCTTGTAAATACGTGCATATTTCAAACTGTCATATTTCTGTTGGAGATGATTGTATTACCATCAAATCTGGAAAAGATATTCCGGGCCGAACCAAACAAATGCCTGCTGAAGATTATACCATTACCAATTGTACCATGTTGTCTGGACATGGGGGTGTTGTGATTGGTTCTGAAATGAGTGGAGACGTTAGAAGAATTGCCATTTCTAATTGCATTTTTGATGGCACAGATAAAGGCATTAGAATCAAGACAACACGCGGAAGAGGAGGTGTAGTTGAAGATATTCGGGTAAGCAATATTGTCATGAACAATATCAAAGACATTGCTTTTGTTATGGACATGCAATACAGCAAAACTAAGGAAGAACCATTGTCAGAAAGAACGCCAAGATTTAGAAATATTCATATAAGCAATGTTACGGGGAATGCCAAACAAGCCGCCTATATTAATGGGCTGGAAGAAATGCCAGTAAGCCAAATAAGTTTTCACGATATTAACCTTGAAACAGAAGAAGGATTCCTGCTAAAAAATGCCAAGGATATATCGTTTCACCAAGTAGAAGTTGTTTCTAAAAATAGCCCAGCTATTTCAGCTTTTGCAGTGACGAATTTGGAATTAGATGGCGTCAAGGCCAATATCTCTAACCAAAATTTACCAGTGCTCCGATTAGAAAAAACAACAGATGTTTTTATCCATGGTTCCAATATTAGGGGTACAGGAAATTTTCTACATTTAAAAGGAGCAGATAACAAAGACATACTCATTAAGGGAAATTATCTAAGTAAAACAGTTACAGCAATTAAAAAGGATACGGAAACCCTCAACAATATTATCTTGGAGGAATCAAACCACTAAACTTGCGCCATGAAATTCAAATGGATTTTTTGTTTGTTCTTTTTGCCTACAGTTGTTAAGGCACAGGATGCTTTTAAACTATGGTACCAACAACCTGCAGAAAAATGGACAGAAGCCCTGCCTATTGGTAATGGTAGAATGGGGGCCATGATTTATGGTGGGGTGCAAGAAGAGCACTTGCAATTCAATGAATCTAGCTTTTGGACTGGAATGCCTAGAGAATATGCTAGAAAAGGCGCATCAGACTATTTAGGAGCTATACGCAAAGCCCTATTAGATGGAAAACAAAAGCAGGCTGATTCAATAGCAGAAAAGCATTTCATGGGTTTAAAGACCAAGGATGATGCTGTTTATGCGCAGGAAAAAGAACAATGGGTAGCATCGGTTCGCAAAGACCTGGGCTATACAGTTGCTAGTTTTAATGACGCTTCATGGAAAACCATGACAGTGCCTACCATTAATGGTTGGGAAACTGCTGGTAGAGAATCTTTAGATGGTTCAGTTTGGTTTAGGGTAAAATTTCAGTTACCCAAAAATTGGGTAGGCAAAACCATGAAATTAGACCTAGGTAGAATAAGAGATGTAGACTTTACTTATGTGAACGGAAAATTGGTGGGTTCAACAGAAAGTACCACCAATAAAAGATCCTATACCATTGAAGCTAATTTATTACAAGCGGGTGAAAATACCATTGCTATACAGGTTTTGAATTTTTATGACAAGGGTGGTTTTATTGGTATCAAAGAAGATAGAAAAATCTTTGTAGTTTATCCAATAGACCAAAGTCCAGAACAGGGGGTAGAATTGCCTTTAGTATGGAAGTATTTTGTACAAGATCAGGCTCCACCTACGGTGCCCCAGTACCAAGCAACTTATCAGCCATTTGGAGATTTGTATTTTACTATGAAAGGTGCTCAACCCGTAAGTAATTACAAAAGGTCATTAGATCTTAGCACTGCAATTGCCCATACGGAATATGTATCAAATGCGGTGATTTATCAAAGAGACTATATTGCTTCTACACCCAAAGACGCCATCATTACAAGATTTGCAGCCAATCAATCTGGGAAAATAAGCCTGATAGCAAAACTAGGCACAATACATCCTCAATACCAATTGAAAAAGGTTGACGCATCCACCATCGGTATTTTTATTCAACAAAATTATGGGGTTTTAAAGGGAGTAGCTTATTTACGCGTGAAGGCTTTGCATGGGAAATTGCAAGTCTTTGACAATCGAATTGAATTAGATGGGGCAGATGAAGCAGTTTTTTATTTGGTTGCAGCCACTAGTTATAAAAATTACCAAGATGTTTCTGGTAATCCTGCTGCTATTTGCACAAAGCTTTTATCTGGCTTGAATACTCAAAGCTTTGACGCACTAGTCAATCAACATATCAAGGACTATCAACAATTGTATCAGCGTTTACAAATCAGTTTTGGCAAGGATAATACCAGTATCCCAACTGATCAACGAATCAAAGCATTTACGCCGGAAAAAGATCCCCAATTCTTTGCCATGTATTTGCAATATGGTAGGTACCTCATGTTGGCAAGTTCAAGAGCAAATTCCAAACATCCAGCCAATTTGCAAGGTATTTGGAATAACCTGTTAACGCCACCATGGGGTAGTAAGTATACCAGCAATATTAATTTACAAATGAATTATTGGCCTGCAGAATCATTGAATTTGTCAGAGAGCACGGCTCCTTTATTTAATGCCATTCAAGAATTGTCCATAACAGGAAAGGCAACAGCCCAGGCAAATTATGGGGCGGAAGGTTGGGTATTACACCATAATACCGATTTGTGGAGAGGTACAGCTCCCATTAATGCAGCTAATCATGGTATTTGGGTTACCGGTGGAGCTTGGCTTTGTTTGCATATTTGGGAACATTATCTTTTTACCCAAGACAAGGAGTTTTTGAAACAATATTATCCCATTTTAAAATCGGCAGCTACTTTTTTTACCCAGTTTTTAAGTAGGGATCCTGTTTCTGGCAAACTAATCAGTAGCCCATCTAATTCTCCAGAAAACGGCGGACTTGTAGCAGGCCCTACCATGGATCACCAAATCATTCGGGAATTATATAAGAATACGGTGGCTGCAGCTAAAATATTGGGAATAGATCAAGATTTTCAACAATTGTTGTCCAAACAGTCTGGAGAAATTGCCCCTAATACCATTGGTAAATACGGTCAGCTGCAAGAATGGTTACAAGACAAGGACGATACCGCTAATAAACATAGACATGTATCCCATTTGTGGGGAGTATTTCCGGGTACCGATATTGTTTGGAAAGACTCTGCCATGATGAAAGCAGCTAGACAGTCATTGCGCTATCGGGGGGATGATGGTACAGGATGGAGTTTGGCATGGAAAACCAATCTTTGGGCAAGGTTCAAAGATGGGGATCACACCCTGATGATGGCAAGCAAATTATTGAGTAGCGCGGAGGAAGAATTTGGAACCGGTGAAAAAGGAGGTGTCTATAAGAATTTATTTGACGCTCATCCACCTTTTCAAATTGACGGAAATTTTGGAGGTGCGGCAGGAATAGCAGAAATGCTATTGCAAAGCCATCTAGGTTATCTAGAGATTCTTCCAGCATTGCCCAAATTATTGCCATCAGGAAGTATCAAAGGATTAGTTGCTAGGGGAGGTTTTGAAGTGAGCATGGTATGGAAAGCTGGGGTATTAGATAAGCTTGTTATTTTTTCTAAAGTTGGGGCCGATTGTAAATTGGTGTATGGAAACAAACAAACCAGTTTTTCAACTAAGAAAGGCGCCCAATATGTATTGGATAAAGATTTAAAAGTTCAATGATAATTGATTGTTTGATTGCTGTATTGCCATGTAACAAAATCTTGCAAAAAGGCAGGATGGCAATTTTATTCCTATTATTAATTAGTCAATTAACCAATGCTCAAATAAACAATCCCAGACAGGATCTTTCATTATTAACAGGATGGAAAACCATTTTTATTCAGCAAGATTCATCCAACTATACCCAACTCCAACAGTTAAAGTCAAGGCCTTGGAAATCGGTTCAAATACCCCATAATTGGGATGGATATGAAGGCTATCAGCGAAAATTACACGGTAATTTGCACGGGAGCGCTTGGTACAAAAAAAGCATCTTTATTAAAGCTCAAACTAATAAAAAACATTTTCTGTTTTTTGAAGGTGTGGGTTCTTATGCTAGTATTTGGTTAAATGGAAAATTAATTGGCAAACACGCTGGTGGTAGAACAAGTTTTACCATTGATATTAGTGAAACTGCAAAGTTTAATCAAGAAAATATATTGGAAGTATTGGCAGAACATCCTGCCGGAATCAAAAACCTACCCTGGGTTTGTGGTGGCTGTAGCGATGAACGTGGGTTTTCAGAGGGCTCACAACCACTGGGTATTTTTAGACCAGTTCATTTGATTGTGACCAATCCTGTAAGAATAGAGCCCTTTGGTGTGCATGCATGGAATGACACATTGGTCTCTAGCGCATCCGCCAATATTCAACTAAGCACCAATTTGAAAAATTATGCTGCTGTTCCCCGACAATTGTTGTTAAAAAATTATTTGTTGGATGCTTCAGGGAAAACCATCGCGCAAGCAGAAAACTTAGTCAAGATAGAACCAGGGAAAAATTTGGAAATAGCACAGCAATTTTCCAATTTGAAAAATGTGCAACTCTGGTCTTTAGAAAATCCTTATCTCTATCAGATTAAAACAGAATTAATAGAGAATGGCTTGATAGCCGATGCCATTACAACGGATTATGGCATCAGATGGATCAGCTGGCCCATTGGTAAATCTAAATCATCCAACCAGTTTTTTCTTAATGGCAAACCAGTTTTTATCAATGGGATAGCAGAATACGAACACCAATTGGGTCAGAGTCATGCATTTTCAGAAGCCACAATTGCGGCTAGGACCAAATGGATTAAATCTGCGGGCTTCAATGCATTTAGAGACGGACACCAACCCCATAATTTAAGCTATCAAGATTTCTGGGATCAAGAAGGATTGCTATGGTGGACACAGTTCTCTGCGCATGTTTGGTATAATACGCCCGCATTTCGTGAACAGTTTAAGACATTGCTTAAAGAATGGGTGATTGAAAGAAGGAATAGCCCATCACTAGTATTATGGGGTTTGCAAAATGAAAGCAAGTTGCCAGTAGATTTTGCCAAAGAATGTACGGAACTGATTCGATCTCTAGACCCAACTTGTAGTGCACAAAGATTGGTCACTACTTGTAATGGTGGAACAGGAACGGATTGGGATGTGCCACAAAATTGGACAGGTACTTATGGCGGTGACCCATTAACTTATGCGGATGATATAAAGAAACAAGTTCTCATTGGTGAATATGGTGCTTGGCGTTCACTAGACTTACATACAGAAGGAGGATTCAAACAAAATGGATTGTTGAGTGAAGACAGAATGGTGTCATTAATGGAAACCAAAATCCGTTTGGCAGAACAAGCCAGAGACAGTAGTTGTGGGCAGTTTTTCTGGCTATTAACCTCACACGATAATCCGGGTAGGGTGCAAGGAGGAGAAGGGTTTAGAGACTTGGATAGAATTGGCCCGGTAAACTATAAGGGACTATTAACTCCATGGGAAGAACCTACAGATGCCTACTATATGTTTAGGTCTAATTATGCCAATCAGGAAAAAGACCCCATGGTTTACTTGGTGTCACATACATGGCCTAGCCGATTTACAAAACCCGGCATCAAGGATGGCATCATTGTCTATTCCAACTGTGATGAAGTTGAATTATTCAATGGGGATCTTCAACATTCTCTTGGAAGAAAACAAAGGGGTGGAAAGGGAACACATTTTCAATGGGATCAAGTAAATATTGCTTACAATCAATTATTGGCTGTTGGTTATGTTCATAATAAAGCAGTTGCCAAAGACCGAATACTGTTACATCATTTGCCAGCCTTAGACGGCAACGCTACTTCTTCTAAAAAAGAGGCAGATCTTGTAAAAGCAAAACCCGGTTATCAGTATTTATATCGCTTAAATTGTGGCGGCCCTGACTACCAAGACAGTTTTGGCAATTGGTGGAAGGCAGATAACAAAACCAATGGCACCCTTATGGGCTCAAGTTCTTGGACGGATGATTTTCCTGGCATGCCAGCCATGTTTGCTTCTCAAAGAAATGCCAATATGCCCATTGATGGAACAGCAGCATGGCCTTTGTTTCAGCAGTTTAGATATGGCAGAGAAGCATTGCAGTTTTTCTTTCCAGTACCAGATGGCAACTATTTGGTAGAGCTCTATTTTGTAGAACCTTGGTTGGGTGTTGGGTCAAGCATGGATTGCAAAGGCATGCGTCAATTTGATGTAGCCATTAATGGGCAAACCGTGATTAAGAATTTGGATATTTGGAAAGAAGTGGGTGCTTTTAAAGCCTTGAAAAAATCCATTAAAGCAAATGTTAGAGGTGGAAAATTAGTTGTTTCATTTCCTCTAATTCAATCTGGACAAGCCATTATTGCAGCTATCGCGATAGCCAGCGAGAAAACCATTCCTCAATTAAAAATCAGAACTGAAATAGCCAGCGGATTGATTCAAGAACAGACTCCAAACCAATTGCCATGGCATACTTGGTTGGATCTTGGAAACCAACAATATGCGGATGCCCCTACACAGTTTAGCGCTTTACCTTCTAGTTTATTTGGTGCAGCTTGGTTGCAATGGGGCAAAGGTCATCACCAACAAAAAACAACAATTGCAACTTTGAAAATGGCTAAGGATGCGGATTTATTTATTGGATTAGACTCAGGAATCACTAAACCTGAATGGATGCAAGGTTTTCAGGATACCTATGAATGCGTGGAAAATGATGCAGGTCAAAAATTTCAATTATTTCATAAAACATTGGCTGCAGGGGAACTTGTTGCTTTAGGTTCCAATCCTGGAAAAGAAAATTATTTGGTGGTTTTAAAACCCAAGACTTTAATAGAACCAGCCTATGACCTTAAAACCATTCAATCATCCAAAGCAGTCAATGGAAAATACAATGCAAGTCTAGTCACTACAACAGTGAATGAGAAACAGGCTTTATTGGTCAAAGAAAATGAAGCAGTAGTGGAATTGGAATTTGAAACAGGGGTGGGAGATATGTATTCTTTGACATTTAAATATGCCAATACAAGGGGTAGGGTTGCTCAAATGGAAATGCAATTACTAATGGCTGATGGCAAACTATTAAAAAAAGAATTATTAACCTTTACAGCAAGCCAAATTGGCAAATGGAATTATTATAATACCAATACGGGCACTATGATTAATGCGGGAAAATACCGGATTAAATTATTGGCCAAGGATGCGGTAGGAATTGCCATTTCTGGTGTGGATATTCAATAAAAAGCATATGAAAAAATTGTTGATAGGATTTTGTTTAATGATGCTTGTTCAAATGGCCTATAGTCAACAACTAAAAGTGCAAGAGCTAAGATGTGCCTACTTGCAAAATCCCATTGGGGTTGATCATATTAAGCCTATGCTACATTGGAAACTAGTTTCTAATCAAAGATCCGTTTTGCAAACAGCTTATCAGATTTTGGTATCGGATGATAGTTTGGCCTTGGTACAGCACCAAGGAAATGTTTGGAAAACAGGATGGATTAAATCAAGTCAATCTATACAGTTGTCTTATGCAGGTAAACCATTAGTGGCTGCTAAAAAATATTATTGGAAAGTTCAGGTCAAAGACAATAAGGGAAATACCAGCACTTGGTCTTCCATCGCCAATTGGAGAATGGGGCTCTTACAAAAGGAAGATTGGAATAATGCCCAGTGGATGGCTTATGAGGTCTTACCTGATTCCTCCAAAATTATTCCTGCCATGCACGGTAATGGCAAGAAAACTTGGGGCCCCGGTAAAGACGTATTGCCCTTATTTAGAAAGTCTTTTGCGCTTAATAAAAAAGTAAAAGAAGCTACTTTATTTGTTTCTGGTTTAGGTCATTTTGAAATGAGTTTGAATGGGAAAAAAATTGGAGACCATTTCTTAGATCCAGGTTGGACACAATACAGTAAACAAGCTCTCTATGTTGGATTTGATTTAACTACCATGTTGAAGAGCGGAGAAAATTGTTTGGGCGCGGAATTGGGCAATGGCTTTTATTATCAACCAAGAGAGCGATACAGAAAATTAACGGGTGCTTATGGTTATCCTAAAATGATTTGCAGATTAGCCATAGTATATGCCGATGGCACAACAGAGAATATTTTATCGGACCAGTCTTGGAAAACTGCACCATCGCCTACCTATTTTAGTAGTATTTATGGGGGAGAAGACTATGATGCTAATTTGGAACAAAAGGGTTGGAATCAGAAAGGCTTTGATGACTGTGATTGGAAGGATGTGGTTTTAACTACTGGACCAGCTTTGGAATCTCAAATGGCAGAGCCCTTGAAAGTCATGAAAACATTTTCAACCCAATCTGTTAGGTCTCTAACAAATCAATCCTTGATCTATGATCTTGGACAAAACATGAGTGGTATACCCATGATAAGGGTTCAGGGTAAAAAAGGGGATACGCTTAAAATATATACCGCTGAATTGCTAAATGAAGATGGTAGCGTCAATCAAAAAGCTACAGGAAGCCCAAGTTATTATACTTATGTTTTAAAGGGTGGTGAAATGGAAAGTTGGCAACCCAAATTTACCTATTATGGATTTAGATATGTTCAAATTCAAAAGGCAGTACAGCCTGGAGAACCCAATGCTCGTCATCTGCCAGTGGTCATAGAGTTAAAGGGATTGCATACCAGTAATTCAGCCAAACTGGTGGGAACTTTTAAAAGTTCTAATGAATTATTTAATCAAACCAACCAGCTGATTGATTGGGCTATTAAAAGCAATATGGCCAGTGTATTTACAGATTGTCCGCATAGAGAAAAACTGGGTTGGCTAGAAGAAGCACATTTGGTTGGAGCTTCCGTAAAGTTTGAATATGATATTGCTAGTCTTTGTAGAAAAATAGTAAAAGACATGCAACTGGCACAGACTGCAGACGGATTGATTCCTGATATAGCACCTGAATATGTTCAGTTTGAACAAGGTTTTAGAGATTCACCAGAATGGGGAAGCAATGCCATTTTATTGCCTTGGTATTTGTATCAGTGGTATGGTGACAAACAAGTGTTGGAAGAGAGTTATGAAATGATGCAACGTTATTTGGCTTATTTAGATAGAAAAGCCAACCAACATATTTTGTCACATGGCTTGGGCGATTGGTTTGACCTTGGTCCAAAACGACCAGGTGAATCACAGTTAACTCCCAAAGGCGTAACAGCTACAGCTATTTTTTATCACGATATAGACATCATGATTAAGATTGCTCAGGTTCTTGGCAAAACAGCTGACCAAGACCGTTATCAGGTATTGGGAGCAGCAGTAAAAAAAGCATTTAATCAAGCATTTTACCAAGAAGCCACTGCTCAATATGCTACTGGTAGCCAAACAGCCAATGCCATGGCGCTTTATATGAATTTGGTAGAGCCAGTAAATAGACAAGCTGTCCTGAATAATTTGGTGAAGGATTTGACCAATAGAAATTATGCCCTAACAGCAGGAGATATTGGGTATCGGTATTTGTTGAAAGCATTGGATCAAGCGGGTAGAAGCGATATCATTTTTGCCATGAATAACCGGAGCGATGTTCCGGGATATGGCTATCAACTTTCAAAGGGTGCTACAGCACTTACAGAAAGTTGGCAGGCATTACCCAATGTATCAAATAACCATTTTATGTTAGGTCATATCATGGAATGGTTCTATGAAGGTCTTGGTGGGATTAGTCAAAAGTCCGATGGCGTTGGGTTTGGTCAAGTACTAATTAGGCCACAGGTTGTGGGAGAGATCAAACAGGTCTCTGTATCTTATGGTTCCATGCAAGGATTGATTAAATCCACTTGGAAAAATGAGAAAGAATTTGAATTGGATGTTGAAATTCCTGCCAACAGTACTGCTCAAGTGGAGATACCTGCAGGCATGCAAGACAAAGTATTTGAATCCGGCAAATTAATTGGTCAGGATGCAAATATTAAAATTGTTACAAGAAAAGCAGACCAATTAGTGGTGGCGGTTGGCTCAGGTTCTTATCATTTTAAAGTACAAAAACCATGATGCCAAAAATGAAATTTATACTGATTTGTGTTAGCTTTTTTCTAGTTGCTATGGTCAATGCTCAAATAGCCAAAAAGGTTGTAGCTGATGCAGAAATGGAGCGTGTATTCCAAGAAGTAAAAACCCCACACAAATATGGGATGGTAGTGGTTCCTCAGGACAATGGAAAAAAAATCGATTGCCCCACCGTGTATAAAGTGGGTAAGGATTGGTTCATGAGTTATATTGTATTTGATGGTAAGGGTTATGAAACGCATTTAGCAAAAAGCAAGGATCTTTTGAATTGGACCAGTTTGGGCAAACTATTGTCTTTTCCCAAAGACAGTAACAGATGGGATGCTAATCAACGTGCTGGATATATGGCTTTACAAGACCCGCAGTGGGAGGGGTCTTATGCATTGGAAAAATACAATGATAAATATTGGATGTCTTATATTGGAGGCAAGGATAAGGGATATGAAGCAGGTGAATTATCTATTGGAGTAGCCAATAGTCAAGCATTACCCAATACTGTTCATGAATGGAATGTGTTAGATGCACCTGTATTAAGGTCTAATGATTCCGATGCTCGTTGGTGGGAAAATAAAAAAGAATACAAAAGCAGCATTATATGGGACAAGAAGCAATCATTAGGTGCTCCATTTGTGATGTTTTATAATGCCAATGGCGATAGCTCAAATGGGAATAAAAAAATCAGGTGGTTTGAAAGAATAGGTATGGCGTTGAGTCAGGATATGATTCATTGGAAACGCTATTTAGATACCCCCATTATGCAACACCCTGTTGGCATTACAGGAGATGCTATTGTACAAAAAATGGGGGATCTATGGATCATGTTTTATTATGGTGCTTTTTGGGAAGGAAGAAAAGATGCTTTTAATAGATTTGCCTGCTCCTATGACTTGGTCAATTGGACGGATTGGAAGGGGGCAGATTTGATAAATTCTTCTGAACCTTATGACGATAAATACGCACATAAATCCTATGTCTTAAAATACAAAGGAATAGTATACCATTTTTATTGTGCCACTAATAAAGCAGACCAGCGCGGTATAGCAGTTGCCACTTCTAAGGATCTTGGAAAAAGCACCGTTGGTTTTATACAACCCAATTTGAAATAAGTAAGATGTTAGTTAGTTTTTATAGAATAGTATGTTTCTTTTTTTGTTTGCTATTGGTTAGGCCAATTGCAGGTCAAAGAGTAGTGCAAGATTTTAATCAATCATGGAAGTTTCAGTTAGCTGATTCTATTTCAACAGGCAAATGGCGCGCAGTGAACCTGCCCCATGATTGGAGTATAGAATTACCCTTTACTGAAAAAGCAGCAGCCACTACCTTGGGTGGTGCATTGCCGGGAGGAATTGGCTGGTACCAAAAATCCTTTCAATTACCCATTAAATCAAAAGGGAAAAGATTTTATATTGAATTTGATGGCATTTATAGAAATGCAGAAGTCTGGATCAATGGTCATGCATTGGGTAAAAGACCCAATGGTTATATTTCTTTTCAATACGATTTAACAGATCACCTATTTTTTGGAGACAAGCCCAACCAAGTGTTGGTTAAGGCAGATAATTCCGCACAGCCCAATTCTAGATGGTATACGGGTTCTGGCATTTATAGAAATGTAAGACTGGTTTCCACGGGTAATATCGCCGTAGGCTATGAAGGAAGTTTTGTAACAACGCCCAAAGTGGACAAAAAAATGGCAACAGTGCAGTTGGCATTGACCGTTAATTCCCAAGAACAACATACAGAAAAACTAACCGTTTTTTCTGTATTATTTGATCAAGCTAACAGACCAATAGCGGAACAGACTACTGAATTAAACATTCAAAAAGGGACCAATCAATTACAACAAAGCTTTCAAGTAAAGCAACCTGCATTATGGTCAACAGAACAGCCCAATCTCTATCATATTCAAACATCCATTTATAAAGGCAATTTGTTGATAGACGATTATTCAACCGTTTTAGGTATTCGGGATTTTTATTTTGATGCAGCCAAAGGCTTTTTTCTTAACGGTCAATCACTTAAAATCAAAGGGGTTTGTATGCACCATGACCTTGGTGCCTTAGGTGCTGCCATGAATGTGGCTGCTTTGAAAAGGCAGTTGCGCATCTTGCAAGAAATGGGTGCCAATGCTATTAGAACAGCCCATAATCCTCCTGCAAGGGAATTGCTGGATATCTGTGATCAAATGGGTTTCTTGGTCATGGATGAGGCTTTTGATATGTGGAATAAAAAGAAAAACAAATTTGATTACTATAGCGATTTTCCAAACTGGCATAAGCGGGATTTAGAAGACCAAATAAAGCGTGACAGAAACCATCCTTCTATTATTCTTTGGAGTATTGGTAATGAAATCAGAGAACAATTTGATAGCAGCGGAATTAGGATTGCCAAAGAATTGGTGGGTATTGTAAAAAACTTAGATAGTACTAGGCCGGTTACTTGTGCATTAACAGAACCTGACCCTAAAAAGAATTTTATTTATCAGTCTGGGGCATTGGATGTTCTTGGTTTTAATTACCATATTGAAGCTTATGAAGACTTTCCTCAAAAATATCCTGGACAAAAATTCATTGGTGCAGAAAATGTATCTGGATTGGCTAGTAGGGGGCATTATGACCAGCCATCGGATAGTCTTCGGTTTTGGCCAGAAAGCTCCAAGTTTAAAACCGTTGAAAAAGGGAATCCTGATTATTCTGTTTCAGCTTATGACCATGTGGCTGCTTATTGGGGAAGTACCCATGAAGCCACTTGGAAACTCATCAAAAAATATCCCTTCTTGTCTGGGCTTTTTGTTTGGTCAGGGTTTGATTATTTGGGAGAACCAACGCCTTATCCTTGGCCTGCTAGAAGTGCTTATTTTGGCATAGTAGACTTGGCAGGATTTCCCAAAGACGTGTATTATATGTACCAAAGTGAGTGGACCAATAAACCCATGTTGCATCTATTTCCACACTGGAATTGGGAAAAAGGGAAAACAGTAGACGTTTGGACCTATTATAATCAAGCTGACGAAGTGGAACTATTTTTGAATGGTAAATCTTTGGGAATCAAACGCAAACAAATAGATGATTTGCACCTGATGTGGCGTGTGCCTTTTGAACCTGGAACCTTGAAAGCCGTTTCTCGCAAAAATGGTCAAATAGTACAGGTAAAGGAAATTAAAACCGCTGGTGCGGCTTTTCGTTTAGAAGTCAAAGCAGATAGGAAGATAATCCATGCAGACGGGAAAGACCTGAGTTATCTAACCATTCGGGTATTGGATCAGAATGGTCAATTGGTTCCCCAATCTGACAATCTAATTAAAGTTTCAATTCAAGGAATGGGAAGCCTAAAGGCGATGGACAATGGTTTTCAGGCAGAAATAAGATCTTTTCAAGCAAACCCTTATCCTGCTTATAAAGGGCATTGTTTGGCTATTGTACAAGCAGGTCATCAAAAAGGTGCTATTCAAGTAAAAATTACATCACCTGGTTTGCAGTCTAGTTCTATTCAAATAATTGCTCGTTGAGTTGATCACCCTGACTGTTCACCGAAATAGTGAAATATTCCATCATTATAGTCAAACCTTACATTGTCTAAGGATAGGGCTATGTTATTTTTACGAACACAATTTGTAAAAGGATTGTGTGCCGATTGTAAACTTGCCAAACGATGCTTAGGAAAACCAAAACCCCCATTGTCTTTCTTGCAGGATATTTCCTGTTTCTGGTGCAATCCATTGCACAGGAAAAAGGGAGCAATGTTCCTAGCTCAGATTATCAAAAAGTCATACATCAACGTTCCTAT
Organism: Bacteroidota bacterium; assembly: GCA_041164585.1. Classification (GTDB taxonomy): domain Bacteria; phylum Bacteroidota; class Bacteroidia; order Chitinophagales; family Chitinophagaceae; genus Sediminibacterium. The sequence continues at coordinate 31,480 of JBEAPC010000199.1, read as the reverse complement.
AAAATTGTAGCTCCAACTGGAATTGCAGACTCTGCCCAATTTTACCGGGTTGAAACCATTGTGGCAAATCAATATATGCAACTTGGACAGATCCATGATTCCGCCAATGCACAGATTAAAATAGCTAAAACCAATCCTGATAAAGAACAAGCAAAAATGGCTATTGCTGAAATTGAAAAGCAAAGAACCATGGTTTTAGAAAAATTACATGCTTCTTATCTGCAGCAATTAAGCAAAGAACTTTCTCCTCTTCAAATAGATCAAATTAAGGATGGAATGACTTATAACATTGTCAACATCACTTACAAAGCTTACGGAGAGATGATACTTACTTTAAATGAGCAACAAAAAAAGCAAATCCTAACCTATCTCATAGAAGCAAGGGAATTGGCCATGGATGCGGAATCTTCCAATAAAAAACACGAATGGTTTGGCAAATACAAGGGCCGAATCAATAATTACTTATCTGCTGCTGGATACGATATGAAAAAGGAAGGAGAAGAGTGGCAGAAAAGAATTGCTTCAAAAAAGTCAAATACATAATCAGTCCAATAATTCCAATGATTGTTTTTTTTAAATTGAATGCCGTATGAATGTCAAAAAAATCTACCAACTGCTCGTTCTCCTTTTGCTTTTAATTGGAGTGCCTTTTAGCCTTCTGGCTCAAGAAAAAACTGTAAAGGGTAAAATTACCGATGCTACAACGGGTAAACCAATACAGGGAGTCAATGTAAAAGTTAAAAATGGTACTCAGAATACTGTCACTATGGAAGATGGTGGTTTTACCATTAAAGTTCCTTCTAGTGAATCAGTAATCAGTATATCCCATGTTGGATATGCCATTTATGAACAAAAGGTTGGAACAGCTCCTGTTTTGGGTATTGCACTTGTTCAAGAAAATAACAATTTAGATGAGGTTATTGTTGTGGGTTATGGAACAAAGAAAAAATCAGAGGTAATAGGTGCAACTGCAACCATAAAGGGAGAAGAAATTGAAGATATTCCTGCAGCAAATCTAGGTACAACTTTGAAAAATAGGTTGCCAGGTGTGGGTGTAAATGTTGCTTCAGGAAAGCCAGGTGCTACTACAAGTATTAACATACGTGGTTCAGTTACATTGGGTTCTCAGTTGGGTTCATCGGATCCTTTATATATTATTGATGGATTAACCCTAACAAAAACTGACTTTGATAATTTAGACGCAAGTTTAGTAGAGTCAATGACATTTCTTAAAGATGCTGCTGCAGCTGTATACGGAGCCGCAGGTGCAAAGGGAGTTGTTTTAATTACAACCAAAAAAGGCAAGCCTGGTAAAGCCAAAATTAGCTATACGGGTAGTTATGGACTTTCTGATATTGCAAAAGTGTCAGATGTTTTAAGTGGATATGACCATGCTGTGATGTTGAATGATGGTTATAAATTACAAAATGCAGCGGCAACCAGTTATTTTTCTCAAGCAGATCTTGATTCTATCCAAAAAATGGAATACAATTGGAAAGATGCATTTTGGAAGCCTTCAAGTTTAACAAGACATACATTGAATGTAAGTGGTGGAACTGATAAAATCAGCTTTTTTGCAGGTGGTAACTATTATAGAGAAACAGGGAACTTAGAAGAGTTATATATTCAAAAATATGGTATCAGGGCAGGGATGAATGCAAAAATCAGCAGCAGTGTTACAGCCAATGTTGCTATCAATGCTGATTATACAGAAAACAAACGCCCTACTTATAAGCCTGATCAGACAGATTTATCTGACCAAACAATGAGGGCATTATTGTTGACCCCAAAATGGGTTCCAGTATATATGAATGACCTACCTGTTTATTATAATAACGTAAACCCCATTTGGCATATGGGAGCTCTTGCAAAGTCTGGTACCTATAATAAAACAAAAAATCAGGGTCTAACCTTAAATGTGTCAATAGATTATAAACCAACATTTATTCCTGGCTTAACAGCTAGGGTTCAATATGGTAAAACCAATCGTCAAGGAACTGGTAAAGAATGGTATGTACCTTATAATGTGTATGAGTTTAGAAGATATGGCAACAATGGATTATTGTTTTCCGATCAGCTAGTTCAAACTAGAAGAGTTTCTAATACAGATAGAATCTACGAAGCTGTGGAATTTCAAAATAGTTATCAGTTGATGACCTCTTTAAACTATGCAAGGAAAATTGGTAAGCATGATTTTTCTGTTTTGGCTCTAGCCGAACAAATGGAAGGTGAAGCAGACAATTATTCTACATTCCGTGATATTGCAGTTATTCCAAATGTTGATCAATTCTTTGCATATCCTATTGCTGCTACAACTTTAGGAAGTGCAAGCCCTTCAGAATCCGGCAAATTGAGTTATTTAACAAGGGTTAACTATTCATATGATAGCAAATATTTGCTTGAATTCATAGGTAGGTATGACGGTTCGGCTAACTTTCCTCCAGATTCACGTTGGGGATTTTTTCCAGCAGTTGGTCTTGGTTGGAAAATAAGTGAAGAGAGCTTTTTTAGAAAAAATATCAGTTTCATCAACACATTAAAACTGCGTGCAAATGCTGGTTTAGTGGGTGATGATAGAATTAGAAATTACCAATATAAATCTAGGTTTAGTCCTACCAGTGGTATTCTTTTAGGGAATGCACTTACCAATGGTTTGGATAATAACTTAATTCCAAATCCATATATTACTTGGGAGAAAGCATTCACTCAGAACTATGGTTTAGATGCTACTTTCTTAAAGGGCAAGCTTAGTTTTTCATTAGAAGTATGGAAAAGACATACTTATGATGGACTGGTAGCAAAAACTACTGCACTTTCCTTTACCGCAGGTGCAATTGCAGCTGATGAAAACTATGCCATTTATGATGGATGGGGTGTAGAAGCAACTGTTGGTTATAGAGGGGTAATTAACAAAGACTGGGGATATTCAGTTGATATGAACTTTGGTTCTTCAAACAATGTTTTAATCCAAACCTTTCAACAGGCTAGCTTTACTGGAACTTATCAAGATGCCATAGGTAGACCTTTTGGAAGAGTGGATGGTTATATTGCAAAAGACATATTAAGAACACAAGAACAAGTAGATGCAATTCTTGCAAAAAATCCTAACTATACCATTAGTGGTTCAAAACCAAGGGTTGGTTATTTGGATTATGTAGACGTAAATAATGACGGTAAAATTGACGGATCTGACGTTACAAAACTGCGTGATAGGTCTTCAAGTAAATTTGGAATGGGCTTTAACATTGGCGTAACTTATAAAACCTTCCGTTTAAGTACCAATATAGGATTACAAGTTGGTGGTTATGTTTACTATGATGCCATAGCCAAAACACCTCCTTCTACAACTCAAAATGCAGCTGCATTTTGGAAAGACCATTGGACTCCAGAGAATCCAAATGCTAAATTCCCAGCTTTTGATGCACCATTGGCTAGAGAAACATCTACTTTCTGGGAAAGGCCAGGAACCCAAATGCGTGTAAACAATATGACACTGTCTTATGGTATGCCAAAAAATATTTCTGAAAAATTGGGTATCCCTGAGTTAAGAGCTTATATAACTGGAACAAATCTTTGGAACATCATCAATCCATTTGATTATAAGGATCCTTCAAGTAGCAATTTTATTAACTACCCAACTTTGAGAACCTTCACATTTGGTCTTAATGTTACATTGTAATCCTTTTTTCAAAAACAAATTTCAACAAATGAAAAAGTACTTATTCATTATATCTTTCTTCTTGGTTTTGACAGCCTGTAATAAAAACGTTTTTGACAAAGGTGACCTTACTGGTGTAGAAGCAACCAATGTTTGGAACGATGAATCAACAGCAACCTTATATATTAATAAGACCTATGATCAGGTAATGCCTGCGTGGCCTTCAGGTATTCATAACACAAGTGATGAATCTAATAATGTGGGTTCTTCAGCCATACTCTATGGTACTTTAACTGCCAATGATGTTGCTGATATTTATGCGGCACCTGGATCTGGAGTTTATTCTTGGATTAGGAGAACCAATATTGCTTTAGAGGGAATTGCCTCCGGAACAATGGCTCCTGCTGTGAAATACAAATTGTCTGCACAAAACTATTTTATGCGTGCCTATATGTATTTCAACTTAGTGAAATTATATGGAGGTGTTCCATTGGTATTACGTGTGCAAGACGTTGTAAAAGAAGATTTGAATGTGCCTAGAAGTACTACTAGTGCTTGTATAGATTCAATTGTAAAAGACTTAGATTCTTGTTTATTATTGCCCGCCAAATGGGACGGTTCTGTAGGAAATTGGAGTACCGCAGAGAGAGGTAGAATTACTAGAGGAGCAGCTGCTGCATTAAAAGCTAAAGTTTTATTATTTTGGGCAAGTCCTCAGTTTAATCCCAACAATGATGCCGCAAGATGGGAGCGTGCCTACATAGCAAGTAGTGAAGCATATGCTATGCTTACTGCTGATGGTTTTACATTAAACACCAATTTTGCCAATATTTTTCTGGATGAAACAACTGCAAACAGAGAAGTTATTTGGATAAGGTCATACGATCTTTTAAATAAAACGAATACAATTGAGAATGTAACAAGGCCAGTATCAGAATCCTCTGGTGGTGGTGGGTCAAATCAACCTACTATAAACTTGGTAAAAGCATTCCCAATGAAAAACGGATTACAGCCTTTTAATGCAGATGGTACCATTAATACTGCCTCTGGTTATGATCCAATTTATTATTGGAAAAATAGAGATCCTAGATTTGATGCAACCATTGCATACAACGGTGTTGTTTGGGCATTGAGTGGTAAAGCAGGTAGAAAACAATGGATTTATAATGGGGTTACAGAAGACGCAGCTAGACCTTCTTCTACTGGTTTTTATAATAGGAAGATTCCTAATCCAGCAGTAATTGCTGCTAATGCTGCTATTGGTAATGGTACAGACTGGATTGAAATGCGCCTAGCTGAAGTGATTTTGAATTTGGCAGAGTGTGCCGCCGCTACCAATAGAATGACCGAGGCTCAAAATATGGTTATTTTAATTAGGAAAAGAGCGGGTATTACTGCTGGAACTAACAATATGTATGGCATAAATCCTACAGCTACTCCAGCACAAATGATGGATTTAATTATCAATGAAAGAAGAATTGAATTTGCATTTGAAGGTAAACGTTATGACGATTTGAGAAGAACTAAACGTTGGACTGCTTTAAATGGTACTGTTAGAAATGGATTAAGGATTACAGTTAAAGCGCCATTTACTGTTGCAATTCTAGAAGCTAAAGATGCCAATGGTGTTCCATTAAGGGATAAACTAGATTTGAATGGAGTAGATTATACCAATTACTTTACTACAGCAGAATTTTCTCTTGATACTCAATTCCCTATTAACTTTTTAAACAACTATTATTTCTACGGAATGCCATTATCTGCATTACAATCCAATACCGCAATACAACAGACAATGGGTTGGCCTGGAGGTACTTTTGATCCGTTGAAATAAGTTTGAAACAAGTATAATAGAATTAATAAAAAAAGATATGAAAAAGAACAATATTTTGGTTTCAAGTGCTATTCTGGCAATTGCTATGTTTTTTGCCTATTGTACAAAAGGTGAACCATATCAATACAAAGAAACTGCAAGCTTTTCCTATTCTGGGTCAGGAGGGTTTTATGTGACTACAGATCTTTCTGTTAAGCCAAAGGATAGCTTATACTTCCAGTTTAATGCCAATGCATCTTCTCCAATGGCAAAAATCTTGCTTAGAAGAAATGCAACTGTTACAGATACATTGACTCCACAGGGAAATAGTTTTAGCTTCTTAAAGAAAACAAGGGCAGATAGTGTAGCTGGAATTTACACTTATTCCGCAACTGCTTATGATGCGGCCAATGTAATTATGGGTGTAAGTAATCTTGTTGTAACTGTGAATCCTGATTTCACTTATTATACCAATAGAACTCTTTTTGTTCCCGATAGTACAGCAAAAACCAATAATACTTATTTTGGTTCAACTACAGGTCTAACCTATAGTTATGCTGGGATTGGTGGTAAATCTGCACAAGTTGATTTTGGGTATTTCTATGATTCATCTTTAACAACTGCTGTTACAACAAAGCATAGTTTATATGCTTTAACTGCAAATCCAGTAACTATGTATGATGTTTCTAGCTGGACAAAAAATGCAACAATATTTAAAAAATTGCCATCAAATGTCAATTTTGCAACACAGTTAACTTCTGGTGGTGCTATTAATGCTATTTGTGCCGCAAACCTTGGGTCAGGAACAACCAATAAAATTTCTGGTCTAGCAGTTGGTACTGGAAACCTCATTGGATTTAGAACAGCCGATGGAAAATATGGTGTAGTCTTGGTTAATTTAATTAGTGCTAATTCACCCAATGCTAGTACCTATATTAGCATTGATGTTAAAGTTGCTAATTAAAGTTTCATTGTTTGATAAAAAGTTCCAGTCTTTCAATTGGAAATTGTATGAATAAATACTTGCGTTTTCTTATCCTTTTCCTTTTTTGTCAAGCATTCATTGGTGTGGCATTTGCACAATATCCAACCATTCCTTCAGATGTTCAGAAGTGGAGTGATTCCTTGTTAAAAGCGGCAAAACTGCATTCAGATTCTGCATGGGCTTTTGCCTATCCTATTGTAAAAGAAGAGGCCAAACATGGTAAACCCTATATACCTTGGGCTACCAGACCTTATGACCTGCCTCAAGCAGATGTTCCTGCTTTTCCAGGAGCAGAAGGTGGTGGTAAATTCAGCTTTGGAGGTAGAGGAGGAAAAGTAATAGTAGTAACCAATTTGAATGATAATGGCATTGGTAGTTTGCGTTGGGCCTGTGAACAAGGTGGAGCAAGAACTATTGTGTTTAACATTGCTGGAATTATCCGTTTAAATTCTCCCTTAATTATTCGTGCGCCATATATTACCATTGCTGGACAAACAGCTCCGGGTGATGGTGTATGTATAGCAGGAGAAACCGTTTGGATAGATACCCATGATGTGATTATACGATACATGCGTTTCCGCAGAGGCGAAACTAATGTGGGAAGAAGGGATGATGCTATTGGAGGAAATCCAGTTGGTAATATCATGATTGACCACGTTTCAGCTAGTTGGGGGTTAGATGAAAACATGAGCATCTATCGTCACATGTATAACGATAGTACCCCTAATTTAAAAGCAGAAGCCAAATTGGGAACAGCCAATGTAACTATTCAAAACAGTATTTTTTCTGAATGTTTAGATACATATAACCATTCATTTGGATCAACACTTGGAGGAGAAAATTGTGCTTTTATAAGAAGTATTTGGGCTGATAATGCAGGAAGAAATCCATCTATTGGTTGGAATGGAATTTTCAATTTTGCCAATAATGTGGTTTTTAACTGGGTACATCGTTCTACGGATGGTGGAGATTATACCGCTATGTATAATATCATCAATAATTACTATAAACCTGGACCAGCAACGCCTGATCAATCAAAACCAATTTCTCACAGAATTTTAAAACCAGAATCCGGAAGAAGCAAATTGGGTTATTTGGTATACGGAAGGGCGTATGTGAATGGAAATATTGTAGAAGGTAATGATCGGGTAACCAAAGATAACTGGGATGGTGGGGTACAAGTTGAAGAATTTCCAGATGCCAATAAGTACAAGGATGCCATGAAAGTGAACAAAGCCATGCCCATGCCTCAATTAACTATTCTTCCTACCCTTGAGGCTAAAGACTATGTTTTAGCAAATGCTGGAGCAACCTTGCCCAAAAGAGATGCAGTGGATCAAAGAATAGTGAAGCAAGTGACCACCGGCAAGATTGAGATTAGCCCTAATGTGGTGTTACCTACAACTCAATTCAAACACCGTAGACTACCCATTGATTCCTATAAAATTGGCATTATTACCGATCCTAATCAAGTGGGTGGTTACCCAGTATATGCTGGAACACCTTACAAGGATTCAGACAATGATGGAATTCCAGATACTTGGGAAACTACACATGGTTTAAATCCAAAAGACGCATCCGATGCGGGTAAAATTGCCAAGGACGGTTACAGCAATATTGAACATTTTTTGAATAGTGTGGTAGACGTTAAAAATGTAGCGCCTGTTATTGCAAAAAAATAGTTGATTGTAAATAAGCATTTTGATTAACTGGCTTTTGCAAATCAACATTTTGCAAAAGCCAGCTTTATTTTTTACCATCTTCTAGCTTTTTTGAAGGAACCAACAGAAGGTTTTAACTTGTATAGCACTTAGTAGTAACCAAATTAGCATCCATTGAGTAGGAAATTGCATTTTGTAGTCTTTTTATTGGTCATGTCATCTGCCCTGATGGCGCAAAAAAAGTCCAAGCCAGTTCCCCCCATTTCTGTTGGGGCCAATGGTGTTTTGCAATATGCACCAGATTCATTGGGCAATCAGGTTCCTGATTTTTCCTATTGTGGATATTCGGCATCTGAAAAGAAAATTCCATCAATAACAGCGTTGGTTTATGTGCCTATTGCCAAGGGCGATGCTACATTTAGAATACAATCTGCTATTGACTATCTATCGCGCCAGCCATTAGATAAGGATGGATTTAGGGGAGCTATTCAATTAGAGAAAGGAACTTATGCTATTGCTGGTCAATTGAAAATTAGTCATTCAGGAATAGTGATTAGAGGTGCTGGAATGGGGCAGGGAGGAACCAAATTATTAGCCACAGGTTTAGATAGAAGAACCCTGATTCGCGTAGCCGGTAAGGAGAATAAGATGCAAGCAAAACCCATTGCAGTAGCAGATACTTATGTGCCAGTTGGGGTTAAACAATTAAGGTTGGAGAATAGTGATGGTCTAAAACAGGGAGATAGAATTTTTATTCATAGGCCAAGCACACAAAATTGGCTAGAGACTCTAGGTACGCTTCATTTTGGAGGTGGACTCACCACACTTGGTTGGAAACCAGGAGAAAGAGATTTGTATTTTGATAGAACTATTATAGCCATTAATCAAAACAAAATATTCTTTGACGCGCCTATCACCACTGCATTAGACAGCAAGTATGGTGGAGGTTTTGTGATGAAGTATCAATGGGATGGTAGAATTAGTCAAGTGGGTATTGAAAATTTAGCACTTGATTCAGAATATGATTTGTCAAACCTCAAGGATGAAGCACATAGTTGGATGGCCATTACCATGGAAAATCTGGAAGATGCATGGGTAAGAGCCGTTAGCTTTCAGCATTTTGCAGGCTCAGCAGTCAACTTATTAGAAAGCACCAAACGTATTACGGTAGAAGATTGTATTTCTCAAGACCCTATTTCTGAAATTGGGGGACAACGCAGGTATACATTTATCACTGCAGGGCAACAGAATTTGTTTCAGCGCTGTGTAGCTAATAATGGCTACCATGATTTTGCAACAGGATATTGTGCAGCAGGTCCAAATGCATTTGTACAATGCAGTTCTAACCTACCATATAGTTTTAGTGGCGCCATTGACTCATGGGCTTCTGGAGTGTTATTTGATATAGTAAATGTAGATGGGAATGCATTGCGTTTTGGCAATCGTGGTCAGGACGGTCAAGGTGCTGGTTGGGCCGCAGCGAATAGTTTATTTTGGAATTGTTCCGCTGCTAGGATTGATTGTTATCAACCTCCAACTGCACAGAACTGGGCATTTGGTTCTTGGAGTCAGTTTGCTGGTGATGGATATTGGTATGCATCTAATAATAATATCAGCCCAAGAAGCTTGTATTATGCGCAATTAGCACAACGATTGAACAATAATGTAGATGATCAAGCAAGGCTAATGAAAGTGTCAACAGAAGCATCTAGTAGTCCTAGTGTAGCAGTGGCCATGTCATTAACAGCAGAAGCCGGCAAACCACAAATGCAATTAGACGAATGGATCTTAATAGCAGCATCCAAAAACAATTTTAATACCAGTACTAAAGGAATCAAAAGCATTGATCAAATTGGATTTAGCCCCATGATTACTAGAGTAAAAGCTCCTGCTTTGACTATTAGTAATGGTGTCATCAATAGAAACCAGCAATTGCAAATTGGTAGAAGACAGGGTGTGCCATGGTGGAATGGTGGTCTACAAGGTAAAGACTTATTGAGTGCACAACCTGCAATTACCAGGTGGGTGCCTGGAAGAACAGGAAAGGGTTTAACCGATGACTTGGATGCACTCACAGATACCATGCTTAAAAATAGGATCATTGGCATGGAACAGAATTATGCTTTATGGTATGAAAGAAGAAGAGATGACCACGAACGCATTCGTAGAATGGATGGAGAAGTTTGGGCGCCATTTTATGAATTGCCTTTTGCTAGGTCTGGTAAAGAAATAGCCTGGGATGGTTTAAGTAAATATGATTTAACCAAATACAATCCATGGTATTGGGGACGTTTGAAAACCTATGCCAATCTTGCCGATGAAAAAGGATTGTTATTGGTGCACCAGAATTATTTTCAACACAATATCATTGAAGCGGGTGCGCACTATGCTGATTTTCCTTGGAGAACGGCCAATAATATCAATCAAACAGGATTCCCTGAACCCGTTCCTTATGCAGGGGATAAACGCATTTTTATGGCTGAACAATTTTATGATATCAGCAATCCAGTGAGAAGGGCCCTGCATGTAAAATATATTAGACAATGTTTGGAGAATTTCAAAGGCAATCATTCCGTGATTCAATTAACTGGTGAAGAGTTTACCGGTCCTTATCATTTTGTCAAATTCTGGATTGAAACAGTAGCAGCTTGGGAAAAAGAAAAAGGTGTTAAGCAATTGATTGGACTCAGTGTTACCAAAGATGTACAAGATAGCATTTTGGCAAACCCCGCTTTAGCACAGTATATTGATTTGATAGATATCCGTTATTGGCATTTGCAAGCAGATGGTATCGCTTATGCGCCAAAGGGTGGTCAAAATCTGGCACCAAGACAACACGCGCGTTTACTCAAGCCCAAGAAAACCAGTTTTGAACAAGTCTTTCAAGCAGTTAAAACTTACAGACTAAACTATCCAGCCAAAGCCGTAGTCTATAGCTCAGATAGTTTTGATCAATTTGGTTGGGCGGTACTTATGGCAGGAGGGTCTTTACCCGTATTGCCAGAGCTACCTGCTAATTTTCTTAAAGCAGTTACCAATATGAAGCCTGTTGATGGCAAGCAATATTTGTTATCCAACCAAAATAAGGAATGGATCATCTATTGCAATCAAGGGGAGCATACTATTCCTCAAGTAGACCCCAAACAGATATATCAGTTGGTTTGGATAGACCCCAAAAATGGAAGCATTTTTAAAGAGATAGAAGTCTTAGGTGCAGCATTAGAAAAATTTGAAAAGCCAGTGTCTAATGACCTAGTGGCTTGGATAAAAAAATAGACCGTGAAACAAATAGCATTGAAAAAAGGATTTTTTATTCTAGCCTTATTGGGGAGTTTTTTATTTAGAGCATCTGCACAAAAAGCATTGCCATTAATTCAATTGGCTTCTAACAAGCATTTTTTTCAAACCTCAGATGGTAAACCATTTTTTTGGTTGGGCGATACGGGTTGGCTCTTGTTTGTCAAAATGAATCGGGATGAGATAGTACAATACCTTGACAATAGAAAGGCTAAGGGCTTTAACCTAATTCAAGTAATGGTAGTGCATGATCTAAAGAAAGCTGTAAACGTTTACGGGGACTCCGCTTTTGCCAATAGAGATTTGGCTAAACCAATTACTACTGCGGGTAATGATTTTAAAAATGCAATGGCCTATGATTTTTGGGACCATTTGGAATTTGCCATTCAAGAAGCTTCTAAAAGGGGCATCTATCTGGCATTGGTTCCTGTTTGGGGATCCAATGTAAAAGAAGGAATGGTGTCTCTTTCATCTGCCCAATCCTTTGCCCAGTTTTTGGTCAAGCGTTTTGGTCAACACAACAATCTGGTTTGGTTAAATGGTGGCGATTTAAGAGGTTCAGAGAAAACGGAGATTTGGAATGCTATTGGCAGCAGCTTAAGGGCTAATGATAACAAACACTTGATTGGTTTTCACCCAAGAGGAAGGTCTACCTCTTCTGAATGGTTTCACCAAAGCAGTTGGCTAGATTTTAATATGTTTCAAAGCGGTCACAAAGACTATGCGCAGGATACGGTGGAACCAAGAATGGGAGAGGATAACTGGAAGTTTATGCAAAACGATTATGCTTTGCAGCCTACCAAACCCAGTTTTGACGGTGAGCCTTCTTATGAATTGATTCCTCATGGTTTGCACGATACCACTGCACCCAAATGGCAGGCAGCCGATTTACGCAGATACGCTTATTGGTCTGTATTTTCTGGTGGAGCTGGCTTTACTTATGGGCATAATGCCGTGATGCAATTTCATAATGGACAAGGAGTTGGAGATTATGGAACCAAACAAAATTGGAAGGACGCAATGAATGATCCAGGTGCTGGACAAATGCAATGGGTTAAAAAATTAGTATTGTCAAAATCCTATTTTTATAGGGTTCCTGATCAATCCTTGATTGTATCCAAACAGGGTGAAAGATATGAGCGCGTAATAGCATGTAGGGGTAAAGATTATGTATTTGCTTATACTTATACTGGTAAGGCTTTTGACATTCAAATGGGTAAGATTCAGGGCCTCCAAGTAAAAGCTTCTTGGTATAATCCTAGAAATGGAACTACGCAATTAATTGGTCTGTTTAACAATAAGGGTATTCAACAATTTCAGCCAACAAGAACAGCGCAAAATGGGAATGATTGGATATTGGTCTTAGAATCTATTAAAGGCAAATGAGACAAAGACCTTTACATATTATCTTCTTGGGTTTCCTGATGATCATGGAATGTTCTTGTAAACAATCCTATTATGTATTTAGTTCTTTTCAAGAGCCAGCTAATAAGGGATTGGAGACACTGATTAGTAAGGACGGTTATCATTGGAAAAGAATTGACTCGGTTTTACTAAAACCCATGATTGGTAAGGACAAAATCATGCGCGATCCTTCTATTTTGCAAGGTCCAGATGGTATATTCCACCTTGTTTGGACAACAGAATGGAAGGGAGGCAATGGTTTTGGTTATGCGTCTTCCAAAGATTTATTGCATTGGTCTGAACAGCAATATATTCCAGTTATGCAATCAGAACCAACGGTAGTCAATGTTTGGGCCCCTGAATTGTTCTATGATCAAAAGCAGGCTACTTATATCATTGTTTGGGCTTCCTGTATTCCCAATAGATTTGCAAAGGGCATAGAGGAAGAAAACAATAACCATCGTTTGTATTATACGCTTACCAAAGATTTTAAAACCTTCTCAGATACCAAATTATTCTTAGACCCTGGATTTAGTGCCATTGATGCGGTCTTGGTACAAAAGTCTGCAGATGAAATTGCACTAGTGTTAAAAGACAATACCAGACCAGAGCGAGATTTAAAAATGGCATTTAGTTTGGATGCGCTTGGTCCATTTACGGCAGCATCAGTACCTTTTACACAAAAATTTACAGAAGGTCCTGCAGTTGCAAAATTGAAAAATGGTTGGTTAATTTATTTTGACGCCTACCAAGAAAAGAAATTTGGTGCAGTTTATACCCGTGATTTTAAAAGTTTTCAATCGGCAGATAGTTTGATTAGTGTGCCAACAGGGCACAAGCACGGAACTATTATGCGCGTTGACAAACATTATCTCAAACCCATATTGGCAATCAATGATAAATAATAGGAAATATATTTTGGGGATGGTCTTCATGGTTTTGGGATTTTCACTGATTTCAGAAGCACAGGAAGACACGGTTCGTTATATTGGTAATACCCTTTCAAATATAGACTATCACCATGGGCAATTAAGTCCTGCTGTAGGGGTTCATAATATTCAAGTGTTCCGTGCCAATAGAGAGCACCCTGAATGGGCGGGAGACGCAGGTTGGACCTATAACCACGCACCCATGTTGGCATATTGGAACAATAAATTCTATTTGGAATATTTGAACTGCCCAATTGGTGAACACCAACCTCCCAGTCAAACCATGTTATTAGAGTCTAAAGATGGCTATCATTGGTCAAAACCAACTGTGCTATTTCCTATTTATAAAATACCAGATGGTACCATCAAGGAAGGAAGAAAAGAAATAGCCAAGGACTTAACGGCTGTGATGCACCAACGGATTGGTTTTTTCACTTCCAGTTCTAAATTATTATTAGGTCTTGGTTTTTATGGTTTGGTCATGGGGCCACACGATGATCCCAATGACGGAAATGGGATTGGTAGGGTGGTCAGAGAAATTAAAAAAGATGGTACTTATGGCCCAATTTATTTTATCAGGTATAACCATGCTTTTAATGAAAAAAATACTGCCTATCCATTGTATACCAGTAGTCCAGATAAGGCATTTGTAGCAGCTTGTAATGAACTCTTGGCTTCTCCCTTAATGATGCAGCAATGGGTGGAGGAAGCAGATAAAAATGATCCCTTAATTCCTTTGAAAAAGGATTTCAAAGCATTTAATTATTATCATTTGAATGATGGAAGGGTAGTAGGTCTATGGAAATATGCCCTTACTTCTATTAGCAAAGACCAAGGGAAAACATGGGGCTATAGCCCAACACGTGCACCTGGTTTTGTGAATGCCAATGCCAAGATCTGGGGGCAGAAAACATCTGATGGCAAGTTTGCAACGGTCTATAATCCTTCTGAATTTAGATGGCCTCTTGCCATCTCTGTAAGCGAGAATGGATTGGATTATCAAAACCTATTATTGGTCAATGGAGAAATTAGTTCTCTACGTTATGGGGGTGCTTATAAGTCTTATGGTCCTCAGTATGTACGTGGTATTCAAGAACCAGACGGAAATCCTCCAGGTGGAAACCTTTGGGTTACCTATAGCATGAACAAAGAAGATATTTGGGTAAGTGAAATTCCAGTACCTGTTGCGCAAAAAGTAACAGCTAATGTGCAGGACAATTTTGCAACAATGTCTGAAAAGACTGCGCTACAATACTACAATATCTATAGTCCACTTTGGGCATCTGTGAGTCTTGCCAAATTAAATGATAGTACCAAGGGCGTATTATTAAATGATTCGGATCCATTTGACTATGCCAAACTGGAAAGGGTGATTCCTAGTTCCAAGAAAGCGCAGTTTGAATTTTCCATTGTACCACAGCAGGATCAGTTTGGAATATTAGAGATAGAATTTCTAGACGCCAAAGGCAATCCTGGTATTCGCGTTTTTCTTGATTCAACTGGTTCAGTGAATGTAAAAGCTGGGTATAGGAATAAATCGGTTGGTAAATATCGCGCCAGCGAAACCCTGAACATGGGTTTGGAATTAGATGTAAAGACAAGATTTTATAAAATGAATATCAATGGCAAACAAATTGGGAATAACCTGTTTTTTGCCCCTGTTCAGGAAGTAGAAAGGGTAGTCTTTAGAACTGGCAGTACCAGAAGATTTCCTGATGCAGACACCCCTACAGACCAGGATTATGATTTGGCAAAACCTGGAGAAAAAACCAAGGAAGCTGCTTATTTGATCAAGTCTTTTAAAGCAACTAAAATTCAATGATCAAGCAATTAACATCATATCAAATGGCAAAAACTGCATTGGTAAGTTCCATATTGTTTGGATTGCTTAGCATTTCAAGCAATGCCATCGCGCAAGCAAAACCCACAGTTCTCAAAGCTGATCAGTTTAAACACTATATTGACTATTTCAACAAAATGGAGGATGAGAATATTCAGCAGGCCATCCCCAATGAAAAAGCCTGGCCCTGGATCAAAGCCAATATTCCGCTGTTTGAATGTCCACAAGGAAATTTTGAAGAACTATTTTATTATAGATGGTGGACATTAAGAAAACATATTAAACAAACCCCGCAAGGATATGTGTTTACAGAATTTTTGGTGCCCAGGTCTTATGCAGACAAATACAATCTGATTAGTTCTGCGCTTGGTCATCATATTTATGAAGCTAGGTGGTTGCATGACCAACAGTATATGGATAACAATTTATTGGTTTGGTACAGGGGCAATGATGGTAAGGCATTGAAGCGTTTGCGCTTTTATAGCAGTTGGAATATTGATGCTATTTACAATAGGTATAAGGTACATCAGAACAAGGATTTTGTATTAAATCTATTACCTGATTTAGAACAAGATTATCAAGCATGGGAAACAGAAAAAAAAGCTAAGTCTGGATTGTTTTGGCAATTTGATGTGCGTGATGCTATGGAAGAAACCATTAGTGGCGGAAGAAAAGAGAAAAATGCCAGACCTAGTATCAATGCCTATATGTATGGCAATGCGCAAGCTCTTGCAGCCATGGAAGAATTAGCTGGTCAGCAAGACAAAGCGAAATTCTATTCACGCAAAGCAGATACCGTTAAAACATTGGTGCAAGAAAAATTATGGAATTCCAAACTCTTATTTTTTGACGTACGCAAAGAGAAAGATAGTCTGGCCCAAGTACGTGAAGCCATTGGATATATTCCCTGGTATTTTAACCTTCCCGATTCTAACTTTAACCAAGCATGGCAATTTGCCAAAGACCAAAAAGTATTCTCTGCGCCATTTGGTTTAACTACGGCTGATAGGTCACATCCACAATTTAGAACCCATGGTTGCTGCACTTGCGAATGGGATGGTGCTGTATGGCCATTTGCTACATCGCAAACCCTTACGGGGATGGCCAATCTATTGAATGGCTCTGCACAATCCTATGTGTCAGGACAAGATTATTTTAAGATGCTACAGACTTTTGTAGAATCTCAGTATTATAGGGGTAGACCCTATATTGGTGAATACCTTGATGAGAAAACGGGCTATTGGTTAAAAGGTGATGAAGAAAGAAGCCGCTATTATAACCATAGTACTTTTAATGATCTCATCATTACGGGGTTAATTGGTTTAAGACCAAGAACCGATGATCTGTTAGAAATTAATCCATTGGTTCCTCAAGGGCAATGGGATTGGTTTTGTTTGGACAATGTATTGTATCATGGAAAAACCATTTGCATTCTTTGGGATAAAGATGGTAAGCATTATAAAAAAGGAATGGGGCTAACTGTATTTGTCAACGGCAAAAAGATAGCCAATAGCACCCAGTTAGCAAAAATCAACACCAAATTAAATTAGTCTTTGAAAACAAAGTCAATATATCAAATCTGTTTACTGAGCATTAGTCTATTGCTATGCTTTGGCATAAAAGCACAAGAAACCCAAATTCAATACCTTTCTGGTAAGGACAAGGATCATACCGTTAATTGGCAATTCTATTGTACTGCGGGAGCCAAGTCTGGTCAATGGTCAACTATTCCCGTACCCTCCTGTTGGGAATTACAAGGTTTTGGAAAATACGATTATGGTTTTGTCAAAGACAGTATCAAAGGCAAGGAAGAGGGATGGTACAAATACCCATTTAAGGTATCCAATAGCTGGAAGGATAAAATCATTAACCTGGTTTTTGAAGGAGTAATGACAGACGCAGAAGTGCGCGTAAATGGCGTTGTGGCTGGGGCTATTCACCAAGGTGCATTTTATGCTTTTAAATATGAAGTCAGTCATTTGCTGAAATTTGATCAAGAGAATATATTGGAAGTTAAAGTAGCTAAACATTCAGCCAACCAATCGGTCAATGAAGCGGAACGCAAGGGGGATTTCTGGGTATTTGGTGGCATTTTTAGACCGGTATTTTTAGAAGCATTACCCAAGCAACATATTGCGGAAATGGCTATTGACGCAAATGCCAATGGTGATTTAACTGCTAGGGTTAAAACTAGGGGAGATGCTGATGAGATTTCACTTGAGCTATGCGATATTTCTGGAAAAGAAATTGGTAAAGGCTTTAAGATGAAAACAACCGATAGCATTAGTACAATAGCCATTTTCTATACCAATCTCAAATTATGGTCTGCAGAATTTCCGAATCTCTATCAAGCCAAGATTAAATTATTTGATCATGGAAAATTAGTCCATGTTCAAAGCCAGAAAATAGGATTTAGAACCGTTGTAGTAAAACCGCGTGATGGTATTTATATCAATGGGGTGAAGATGAAATTCAAGGGCGTGAATCGGCATAGTTTCTGGCCTAATTCTGGAAGAACTACTAGCAAGGACTTGAGTATTAAAGAAGTTCAATTGATGAAAGACATGAACATGAATGCGGTTAGGATGAGTCATTATCCTCCGGACAAACATTTTCTAGAAGTCTGTGATTCATTGGGTCTTTATGTGATGGATGAATTAGCGGGTTGGCATGGAAATTATGATACGCCAACAGGCACCAAGCTCTTAAAAGAAATGATGCAACATGACCAGAACCATACATCCATTGTTATCTGGTCTAATGGTAATGAGGGCGGGCATAATTTGGAATTGGATCAAATCTTTGAAAAATGGGACATGCAACAAAGACCCCTGGTGCATCCTTGGCAATTGTACAAGGGCATAGAAACCCAACACTATCGCGAATACCATTATGGGGTAGGGAATTATGAAAATGGGCATGATATTTTATTGCCTACAGAGTTTTTACACGGTTGGTTTGATGGAGGTCATGGGGCAGGCTTAGAAGATTATTGGGAATCCATGTGGAACAATCCATTGGCTGCCGGTGGTTTCCTATGGGCTTTTGCTGATGAAGCGGTTGTAAGAACAGATAAGAATGGATTATTAGATACAGATAATTTTCGCGGGGCCGATGGGATAGTGGGACCCTATCATGAAAAAGAAGGTTCCTATTTTGCCATCAAAGAAATCTGGAGTCCGATTCATATAGAGAGAAGAGAAATTGCTCCGGGTTTTAATGGAAAGTTTCTAGTAGAAAATCGTTATTCCTTTACCAATTTAAATCAATGTGGGTTTAGTTGGCGCTTAGCCAAATTTGGTTCATTGGAAACTGTCAAGGGCAAAATAAATGCTCCTTCTATAGAACCATTAGAAAAAGGAATGTTGTTTGTAGCACTTCCTACAAATTGGAGAACCTTTGACTGTTTGTATCTAACAGCAACAGGGCCAGACGGTAAAGAAATTTTTACTTGGTCATATCCCATACGTCTTCCCAAAGATCTAGCAAAACAAATGGTGGAGAAAGAAGGAATGCCAATTGTGCAAATGGAGCAAAAAGACAGTTTGTATTTGATTGTTGTTGGGGATCTTTCTTTGAAGATTAATAGCAAAAATGGGTTACTGCAAGAAGTGAAAAATGGAAGTACTGTTATCCCTTTTAATCAAGGTCCAGTTTTACAAGAAGGCGTTAATAATTTTGCTGGCTTTAACTATCATTTTGAAGGGAAGAATTTGGTCATTGCTTCACAGTATGACAAAAAGAAAAGTTATAATACCCTTGAATGGACTATTTATCCCAGTGGTTGGGTCAAGATGAAAACCAGGTATTTTCCATCGGCATATTTTACAGATTTTGTAGGAGTGAATTTTTCCTTTCCGGAATCCCAAATTAAGGGAGTGGAATACTTGGGCAAAGGACCTTATCGGGTATGGAAAAACCGATTAAAAGGTGGATCCCTTGGTATTTGGAACAAGACCTATAATAACACAGAAACGGGTGAGTCTTGGGTCTATCCTGAATTCAAGGGCTATCATGCCAACCTGTATTGGGCAAAGCTCCTGACCAAAGAAAAACCTATTACCATTGTTACTGAAACAGAAGACCTGTTTTTAAGATTGTTCACCCCAGCATTTAAAACGGATCAATGGAAAAATTATGAGACTTTATTTCCTAGCGGCGATATTTCCTTGATGCAGGGCATTCCAAGTATTGGTTCTAAAAGCCAACGCAATGATACAACAGGCCCCATGGGTTTGAAAAATATATTTTATGATTATGAAAAAGATCCAACTAGGGCATTGGAGCTAGTGGTCTATTTCAATTTTCTTGGTCAATAAAAAAGCATTTATGAGACAAGGCATTTTATTGTTTTCGCTATTAGGCATTTGTGAGATACTCTTGTCTGTTAATCAGCTGCAAGCACAAACTGTACAGGTTAAAAACCTGCGTTGTGAATCCTTAATCAATCCTATTGGCATAGATATTACCCAACCCAGGTTGAGTTGGAATCTAACAGCTAACACAAGAAATGTTTTACAAAATGCTTATGAAATTTTGGTAGCTAGTTCCAAAGAAAAATTGGCCCAAAACCAAGGAGATCTTTGGTCTTCTGGAAAAATCGCCGCAGGCAGTTCTATCCAAATTCCTTATCAAGGAACCGCTTTAAAAACCAACCAACAATATTTTTGGAAAGTCAGGTCTTACACCAATCAGGGAATGAGTGCCTGGAGTGAACCTGCTTATTGGAGTATGGGTCTGCTCAATCATACAGATTGGAAGTCGCAGTGGATTGGTTGGGATGCCCCCTTTGCATGGGACAGTATTACCCAATTCTCCAGATTGTCGGCGCGTTATTTGAGAAAAGAATTCAAGACCAGCAAACCAATTAAAACAGCCACTTTGCAAATCAGCGGATTGGGATTGTATGATTTACAGATCAATGGCAAAAAAATAGGAGACCAGGTACTAGCACCTGCTGCAACAGATTATCGCAAAACTTTTTTCTACAATAGTTATGATGTAAGTACACAATTACAACAGGGAAATAATGCCGTTGGTGTTGTCTTGGGTAATGGTAGGTATTTCACCATGCGTCAAGACTATAAGCCCAAAAAAATCAACAATTTTGGTTTCCCCAAACTCTTATTGCAATTAAGCATTACTTACCAAGATGGTAGTCAAGAAACGATTGTTTCAGATAAAACTTGGAAGCTAACTGCCGATGGTCCTATTAGAACCAATAATGAATATGATGGGGAAGAATATGACGCCAATAAAGAACTCAAAGGATGGTCCAATATTGGATATCAAGATAACAATTGGTTGCCCGTTCAGTTGGTTGAAAAACCAGCAGGACTATTAGTAGCACAAATGCAGGAGCCCATTAAAATCATGCGCAAGGTTCAGCCAATTGGCATTCAAGCTTTAAAAGGAAAGCCAGGTGTTTATATTTTAGACATGGGGCAGAATATGGTGGGATGGTTGTCTTTACAAATGCGCGGTGGTATTAAAGGTAAATCTGTAAAACTGCGTTTTGCAGAAAGTTTAGAAAAAGATGGTTCCTTGTATACGGCTAATCTTAGGGATGCAAGAGCAACTGATTTGTACACCATGAAAGGTGCGGCGCAAGAATCTTGGCAGCCCTTATTTACTTTTCATGGATTCCGTTTTGTAGAAATTACAGGTTATCCAGGACAGCCAACACTCAAGGATTTTGAAGGCTTGGTCATTTATGATAATCTTGATAATACTGGTAGCTTTAGTTCTTCCAATACTGTATTGAATAAAATTCATCAAAATGCTTGGTGGGGCATTTCTGGCAATTACAAAGGCATGCCACTAGATTGTCCCCAAAGAAACGAGCGTCAACCTTGGTTGGGAGATAGAACTATGGGAGCGCTAGGAGAGAGCTTCTTATTTGGTAATGCCAATCTCTATGCCAAATGGTTAAATGATATTCAAGATGCACAAACAGCAGAAGGTGTGATTCCAGATGTGGCACCTGCTTTCTGGAATTATTATACGGATGATATTACCTGGCCTGCCGCCTATATTACGGTGGCCGATATGTTGTACCAACAATATGGAGATCAAAGAAGTATTGAAAGTCATTATGCTTCCATGATCAAATGGGCGGATCATATTGCAAATAAATACTTAAAAAAAGGATTGATCACCAAAGACAAATATGGAGACTGGTGTGTGCCCCCTGAATCACCAGAATTGATTCATGCAAAAGATACAGCTAGGATTACAGATGGGGGATTAATTGCCACCGCTTATTATGCCAAGCTCTTGCAGTACTTAACCAAATTTGCAGGCATCTTGGGCAAACCTGCCGATGTAGCAAAAATGCAAAGCCTGCATGCCACCATTAAAACAGCATTTAATCAAACCTATTTTAACAAAGAGAAAAAATACTATGGTAACAATACGGTTACAGCCAATCTTTTGCCAATTAGTTTTGGCTTGGTATCAGACGCCGATGAAGCCACCGTATTCAACCATATTGTGACCAAGATTTTGGTGGAGAATCATGGTCATATAAGTACGGGTTTAATAGGAAGCCAATGGCTGATGCGTGGGCTTACCAAACATGATCGGGCCGATATTGCTTTTCAACTAGCCAGTACCAAAACCTATCCTGGTTGGGGATATATGGTGGAACAAGGCGCCACAACTATTTGGGAATTATGGAATGGTAATACCGCTAATCCACAAATGAATTCTCAAAATCATGTGATGCTATTGGGCGATTTACTCACTTGGATCTATGAAGATTTAGGTGGCATTAAATCAGACGAACAATCAGTGGCATTTAAACATCTTATCATGAAACCGGCTTTGGTGGATGGTTTAGACTGGGTAAAAGCTAGCTACCAATCGGCCTATGGCCCAATTGCTAGTCAATGGAAAAATAGCATTGACAAATTTGAATGGAATGTCAAGATTCCTGCCAATACCACGGCAACTATTTATCTACCAACATCTGATGCAGCAAATATTTTTGAAGGAGGAAAGCTTTTACAAAATGTTGCTGGGGTGCAACTTGTGAAAATAGCAAATGGTTTTGCTGAACTTAATATAGGATCAGGTGTGTATCAATTTTTGGTACAAAAGCCTTTTAAAAAGGGCTTAGTAAAAAACGAATTTATTTTTATGGAAGCTAGTTTTCCAGAAAGCCATGCTTCTACCATTGCAGAAACACCCAAGGGTTTGGTGGCTGCATGGTTTGGGGGCACTAAGGAAGGCAATAAAGACGTCTGCGTTTGGATATCGCATTTGAAAAATGGACAATGGACAGCACCCATGAAAGTGGCGGATGGTAGACTCAATGATAGTACCAGATATGCTTGTTATAATCCTGTTTTGTTTCAAGTGCCTGGGGGCGATTTATTATTGTTTTACAAAATTGGACCCAATGTGGCAGGATGGACTGGTTGGATGATGCGATCCAAAGATCACGGACAAATTTGGTCAAGTAGAGAAGCATTGCCAGATGGATTTCTTGGCCCCATCAAAAACAAACCCGTATTAATCAATGGGGTATTGGTTTGCCCTTCTAGTACAGAAAAAACGGGATGGAAAGTGCATTTTGAATATACCAAGGACTGGGGTAAAACCTGGACCAAATCTATAGATATCAATGATGGAAAAACCACTACCGCCATACAGCCCAGCATTTTGCAATACAAAGATGGAAGTTTACAAGTTTTGTGTAGAAGCAGGAATAGAACCATCAATGAATCTTGGAGTAAGGATGGTGGAGCAACTTGGTCAGAAATGAAAGCTTCTGCTTTGCCCAATAACAATTCAGGAACAGACGCAGTTACTTTGGCCGATGGTAGACAATTATTAGTTTATAACCACGTAAAGCCTGCAGCAAATTTGGCCAATGGTAAAGGCGCTAGAACACCTTTGAATGTGGCTATTTCAGATGATGGTATTCATTGGAAAGCGGTAGCAGTTTTAGAAGATTCACCCATTAGTCAATATTCTTATCCTTCTGTGATTCAAACTAAGGATGGGTTAGTGCATATTGTCTATACTTGGCGCAGACAAACAATCAAACACGCAGTGATTCGCTTAGATGGCATAGAAACTAAGTTCATAGAAAATGAAACCTGGCCTGGCATCAAATTGGATCCAAACGCTAAGCCCAGTGAGGACTAATACATGAAAGAACTACCTGTATTAGATATTGGTATCATTCTGGCCTACCTAATTGCCATGGTTTGGATTGGGTACTATTTTTCCAAACGCAATCATAGTACGGCACAGTTTACCAAGGCTTCTGGAACCATTCCAGGTTGGGCCATTGGCATGTCTATCTATGCCACATTTTTGAGTAGCAATACTTTTTTGGGGGTGCCTGGAAAAGCATTCGGGGGTAATTGGAATGCTTTTGTATTTAGTATCTCTATGCCCTTTGCAGCTTGGATTGCCACCAAATATTTTGTCAGCTTTTATAGAAATACAGGAGAAGTATCTGCTTATTCCAATTTGGAAAATAGGTTTGGTGCTTGGGCCCGAACCTATGCCGTGATTTGTTTTTTATTAACGCAGTTTGCAAGAATGGGTTCTATCTTTTTTGGTATGGCCCTTACATTACACGCGCTGATTGGATTTTCCATGCCTTCCATTATGATTGTAATGGGCATTTGTATCATTCTTTATACCGTTATGGGTGGAATGGAAGCAGTGATCTGGACCGAAGTGGTTCAAGGAGTATTGAAAACATTTGGCGCCCTGCTGATTTTATTCCTCATTATTAGAGAAGTGCCAGGCGGCACGGAGCAGGTCTATCATATTGCCAAAGACCAAGATAAATTTAGTTTGGGTTCCTTTCAATTAGATTTTCAACACTCAGGTTTTTGGGTTGTATTTCTCTATGGTTTCTTTATCAACCTGAATAATTTTGGGATGGATCAGAATTATATTCAACGCTATCATACGGCAACCAGTTCCAAACAAGCCATCAAATCCGTTTGGTTATGTGTGGCTTTGTATGTACCTGCATCCTTCTTGTTTTTTGTGATTGGCTCGGCGCTGTTTTCCTATTATCAAATACATCCTGAATTGCTGTTGCCATTGAAAGAAAGTTTGGTTAGGGAAAAATTGGGTACCAGTGCCAGTTTGGCCCAAATTCAAACAGCGGTTTCTGCCATGCAACCTGCAGACTATGCAGACAAAGTGATGCCCCATTTTATGGTCACCAAAGTTCCTACTGTATTTTTAGGTTTGATTGTTGCAGCTATTTTATCCGCAGCCATGAGTACCATTAGTTCTGGCATGAACGCATCTGCTACGGTTTTTACCAAGGATATCTACAAACGCTATTTCAATAAAAACAGTAGCGATGCAACAGAGCTCAATGTGCTCTATATTACTACCGTTGTTTGTGGACTCATTGGTTTATTGGCTGGAATTGCCATGATTGGGATTAAAAGCATTTTAGATATCTGGTGGGAGCTTTCTGGCATTTTTGCTGGAGGTATGCTGGGATTGTTCTTGTTAGGGCTCATCAGTAAACAAACCAAGAGCAAAGAGGCATTTGTTGCAGTATTGGTTGGTGTGATTATCATAGTATGGTTAAGTTTCTCTCAGTGGATTCCTGATAGTGTTGCCTATTTAAAACCTGCCCTACACAAGAATATGATTATTGTGATTGGCACCCTATCCATTTTCTTAGTTGGGGTTCTCTTGACCAGTTTGAAAAAAGTAAAATAGTACAGGGGAATAGTGAAATACGGCATTTGAAACAGCCCTAAAAATGTACAACTTACCGTGTTGTAAATAGGATTAACCAAGCAATATGGAAAAGAAATTTGTACCCGTGATGATTACGCCTTTTAACCTAAAGGCCAAATTGGATTTTACGGCAGTAGCTACCCTCATTGATTTTTATTTGGCTGCCGGAGTAAAGGGTTTCTTTGCCAATTGCTTGAGCAGTGAAATGTATAGTATTAGTGAGGACGAAAGACTAGAGTTAACTAGTTTTATTGTGCGATATGTGAATGGAAGGGTACCCATTGTAGCCACAGGTTCTTTTGGATTGACCATTGAAGACAAGGCCGATTTTGCCAAAAGAATTTATGCAACTGGTATTGACGCGGTGATTCTGATCACGGGTCATTTTGCCAATGTGGATGATAGCGATGAGATCCTACTAAACAATTTCAAAAAATTCTTAGCACTCACACCTGGTGTGCCAGTAGGCATGTATGAATGCCCAGCTCCTTATAAACGGATTCTAACTGCTGAAGTGTTTAAAACCTTATTAGAAACGGGCAGGTTTGTCTATCACAAAGACACATCTATTCAACAAGACCAAGTATTTGCCAAATTGGCTATTCTGGCATCTAGCAAAAATCCCAGCATGGAGTTCTATGATGCCCATACACCTAATGCTTCATTCTCATTACGTAATGGAGCCAAGGGTATGAGTTCTATTTCTGGTAATTTCTATCCAGAAATCCTAGTATGGATGTGTAATAATGCCAATAATCCAGAAAAGAAAGAACTGGTAGATTGGTTACAAGCTGAGTTGATTAAAGTAGACCCCTTGATTCATATTGCCTATCCCATGAGTGCCAAATACTTTCTGGCTAAAAGGGGTTTGCCAGTTAGAACCATTAGTAGGGCACATGCTTTGGAATTAACCCCCGATCAGAAAAAAGTATTGGACGGCATCTATGATAGTTTCTGCCACTGGTGTGATGTTTTAAATATTGAAAAAGTTCAATTAGAAACCATACGTCCAACAGCAGTTTTGCAAGACCCGGCTATATAAGGTGATTCCATACTTACTGCTTAACTTAGATGGATATTATTTGACCATGATGAGAAGCCATATGATATTTCCATCTTCCAATACAATGTTTAGCAATGGATATTCCTTGAACAAACTTTGTCCATTCGTATTGTTACTGTTATGTAGTCTTTTTTCACTGAATATCAATGCCCAACAAAATTCTGACGAAGGCTATAAACGTCCTTTAAAAGAAGTGATTGCAACTATTGAAATGCGTTATGGCGTCAAAATTAAATATGTAGATTCCTTGGTACAGGGCAAATGGGTCAATTATGCCGATTGGCGATTTAGGCCAGACCTGGAAACCACCTTGGACAATGTATTAAAGCCACTAGACCTAAAAGTAAAAAAGGAAAAAGACAAACAATATAAGCTTAGTGTGTATGAATATTATCGCTGGAATATAGCAGAGGGATGGGCAGAAATGGATAGGATTGCCAGCCAATATGCTGGTAAAGTTGCATGGGAAAAAAGAAAAGACTCATTAAAACCTGCCCTTTTAAAAGCCCTTCAATTATCACCACTGCCAGCATCGCCGGGCACGGCTCCCATCATCACTGCTAAGAGAATTTTTAATGGTTATTCTGTAGAAAATATTGCCATTGAAATTTTACCTGGTGTCTATATCAATGGCTCTTTGTACAAACCTCTGCAATACAAGGGAAAGATGCCAGTTATCCTCAATCCAGATGGGCACTGGGAAAAACAACGCTATAGACCAGACTGTCAGTACCGCTGTGCGGCTATGGCCAAAATGGGTGCAATGGCATTCTCCTATGACTTATTTGCCTGGGGTGAATCTACCTTGCAATTTGCTTATGAGAACCATCGGAAAAGTTTGTCCATGACCATTCAGGTACTTGGTTCTATTCGCATTTTGGATTATCTCTTGTCATTAAGTGAAGCAGATCCCAATCGCGTAGCCATGACGGGCGGATCTGGTGCAGGAAGTCATACGGTTTTAATGACGGCTATTGATCATCGCATTAAAGCAAGTGCACCAGTTGTTTCTTTAAGTTCCTATTTCTATGGAGGTTGTCCTTGTGAAAGTGGCATGCCTATTCACGCTTGTGGTAGTGGTACCAACAATGTAGAAATTGCCGCCATGGCTGCTCCTAGGCCACAATTGGTGGTGAGTGATGGAGGAGATTGGACAGATAAAATGCCAGAACACGATTTTCCTTATTTGCAAAAAGTCTATCAATGGTATGGCGCAAAAAACCTGATAAGCAATACTCATTTACCCAATGATAAACACGATTTTGGTTTGTCTAAAAGAATACCTGTGTATCAGTTCATGGCTCAAACATTGGGTTTAAATCTCAAAGCCATTCAAGACGCTAATGGTCAAATTGATGAATCTGGCATTACCATTGAAAAAGAAACAGCCCTCTATGTTTTTGGAGAAAAAGGAGCACAACTCCCTAAAAAATCCATCAAGGGATTTGATACATTAGAAGCTCTGTTTTACAAGTCTATTAAACCATAACATGAAAGCTTGTTATTCCTTTTTATTCTTACTGATCTTGAGCCTACCTACCATGGCGCAATCAAACCAGCGCTATAAAATTGGGTTGATAGATATCATGCTTTTGAAAAGACAGAAACTAGGTGCCATAGCGCTCACCAAAGAAATTGGTGCGGATGGTTTGGAGCTGGATATGGGTGGATTGGGTAATCGGGTAAGTTTTGATAACCAACTTTTATCCGATAGTATTCGCACTCAATTTATAGCCAAGTCAAAGGAAACAGGGGTTGAAATTTTTTGTTTGGCCATGACGGGTTATTATGCTCAATCTTTTTGTGGAAGAACTGAATACAAACAGTCCATTGAAGATTGTATCAAAACCATGCAATTGATGAAAGTGCATACTGCATTTCTGCCCTTGGGTGTTCAGTGTGATTTGAAAAAAAATCCTGCGGTTAGAGATTCTGTTGTGGCAAGGTTAAAAATAGCTGGCGCGATGGCAGCAGCAGCAGGTGTAGAAATTGCTATTGAAACAGCGTTGTCTGCTAAGGAAGAAAAAGCCCTATTAAAAGAAATTCATTCTCCTGCCATCAAAATCTATTTCAATTTCTCTAGCCCACTAAAAGAGGGTAGGAACTTGTACCAAGAATTAAAGATCTTGGGTAAGAACCGAATTGCCATGATCCACTGCACCAATAAAGATTCTGTTTGGTTGCAAAATGACCCCCAAATTGACCTTTTAAAAATCAAAAAAACCTTGGATCAAATGGGCTGGAAGGGATGGCTAGTCGTTGAACGTTCCAGAGACGCCAGCAAACCCAGAGACGTAAAAGGAAATTATGGCGCCAATACAGCCTATTTAAAGTCTGTATTTCAAGGGGTTCAAACAGGGAAATAGTAAAATCATCCATCATAAAAGTTGATAAGGATATCCTGAAAACCTATCAACTAGAATACATTTAAACACCTGTTCTAACGCCCCAAAAAAGCGTTTAGGCTCTGTTGTCATGAATTCAAAACGATTGCTATTAGCCTTGCTGATTTGCCTGTTTTTTCAAGTGGAAAATGCAGTGGCTCAAATCTATGTTGCTACAAATGGAAATGATGCCCAAGCTGGAACCAAGAATCAGCCATTGGCTAGTTTAACAATGGCACTCAGAAAAGCTAGAGAGTTAAGAAGATTAAATGATCCCCAAGCCCAATCACCCCTTCATATAGTACTTAAAGGAGGAACTTATTTTTTAGAAGAGACGGTGCTCATCAGACCTGAAGATAGTGGTACTGAGCAAAGCCCAACTATTATTGAAGCAGCCCCAAATGAACAACCCATCCTTAGCGGAGGTGTTCCCATTCAACATTGGAAAAAATTGGAAGCACCATTGAATGGATTACCTGCAGCGGCACAAGAAAAGATCTGGGTAGCAGATTTGCATCAAATGGGCATTCCACAGTTTTCATTCAGACAACTTTGGATAAACGGGCAAAAAGCGGTTCGTGCCAAAAACACTGATGGCGCTCAAATGCAACGCATCCTATCTTGGAATAAAAAAGACCAAAGCTGTTGGGTGCCTTGGCCCAAGACCCAGCAATTTCAACCAGCCATGGGCATGGAAATGTTGATTCACCAATGGTGGGAGATTGCCATTTTGCGCATCAAGTCTATCCAGTTTCAAGGAGATTCTGCGCAACTGCGTTTTATGCAACCAGAGAGTAGGATTCAATCAGAGCATCCTTGGCCCGCGCCATGGATCTCACAAAAGACAGGCAATTCTGCTTTTTATTTGAGCAATAGCATTCAGTTCTTGGATCAACCGGGAGAATGGTTTTTAGACCAAGCAACCAACAAACTCTATTATTGGCCAAGACAAGGAGAAGACTTAAACAAGGCACAAGTAATTGCTCCGCATCTTGAAACACTGGTACAAGTCATTGGCTCTGCCGATAGACCCGTACAATATATTCAATTCAAAGGTTTGTCCTTTGAACATACAGGTTGGTTAAGACCCTCGCTCATGGGTCATGTACCACACCAGGCGGGACTATTTATGTTGGACGCATATTCCTTAAAAATCCCAGGAACTGAGCTAAGTAAAACCTTGGAGAATCAAGCATGGGTAGGTAGACCTGCCGCTGCAGTAAAATTTAATTTTGCCAATCATACCCAAATTGTATCCTGCCGTTTTGAACACTTGGCATCTACTGGATTGGATTATGAAAAAGGGGCTAACCAAGATTTGATTCAAGGAAATCTATTTAAGGATATTGGTGGTACTGCATTATTGCTTGGTCATTTTTCTGATCCCAGTTTTGAAATTCATTTGCCTTATTTGCCAAAGGATGAAAGAGAGGTCTCACAAAATTTACAAGTCCGCAATAACTTAATCAATAATGCCACCAATGAAGACTGGGGTGCTGTTGGTATTGCTGCAGGATATGTTAGGAGTATTCAAATTGAACACAATGATATTAGTGATGTTGGGAATACGGGTATTAGTTTGGGGTGGGGGTGGACCAGGTTACCCAATGCCATGAAAGAAAATAAAATCCTGTCTAACAGGATTCATCATTATGCCAAACAGATGTATGATGTAGCAGCCATCTATACCCAATCTGCGCAGCCAGGTACCCAAGTTAAATTCAATGTGGCGGATAGTATTTACAAAGCGCCTTATGCACATGATCCCGAACACTGGTTTTATTATTATACAGATGAAGGTTCTTCTGGATTCTTGGTCAAAGACAATTGGTCCCCATCGGATAAATTTTTACAAAACAACAATGGTCCTAATAATCATTGGGAAAACAACGGCCCGCAGGTAGCGGAAAGTATTAAGCAAGCAGCTGGACTAGAAGCACCATATCAATATTTATTGGCTGAAAAAACACCCATCAATCCTGCCATTGGCATCAATCGTGCAAGTAAGCCTACTGTGGTAGAGTTGATCTTAGAAAAAGAATCGGCCCAAGTCAAAAAGAAGTTTGAGCAAATCTGTGTTAGCAGCGGTTTCTCAAAAGCTGCTATTTATCAATTCAAAACACATTTGCTCTTGTATGCGAATATGGAACAGGAACTTGAATTGGTGGAAGTATTAAAACAAACATTTCCCAAAGCCCGGGTCAAAGCCTATCGTAATCCACTCTATGATTTTGTACGTGAGCAAAAATGTCAAGGTGTTGAAATAGCCAAAGAGTGGAAGCATATTATTTTAACGGCCAACTTGGTTAAGGATACGGCCATGCAAAGGGCTTATAAAGACTATCATGCTACCCAGTTCAAATACTGGTCCGAAGTTTCTAATGGATTTTGTAACGCGGAATTTCAACAGTTGCAGGTTTTTGAAAACAATCGTCAACTCATTTTAATCATTAGTATTCCAAAGGATAAAACATTAGATGAGCTCAATCCCAAAACTACCAAGGATAATCCTAGGGTAGATGAGTGGAATAAAATCATGCAACAATACCAGGAAGGTATTCCAGAAGCGCCTAAGGGAAGTACTTGGGTATTTTTTAATCAATTGAATCAATCATCAAATTAAGAACACATGTTAGAATTGGGAATACTTGGACTAGGAGAGGGTAGGAGCACCATGTCTGCTGCACTCAATAGTTCTAAATGGCATTTAAAAA
>JBEAPC010000198.1:0-13209 GCA_041164585.1 Bacteroidota bacterium | reverse complement strand
CTGATAGGGCACGTAAAGTAATGGGCGATTTGTATGCACCCTTTGTACGTCAAGGTAACCCCATTATCTACATGGATGAGAAATCTGCCGAGTTAACCAAATATGCAGCTAATAGCTTCTTGGCAACCAAGATTTCTTTCATGAATGAAGTAGCGGTTCTTTGTGAAAAAGTAGGTGCCGACGTAGACATGGTACGTAAGGGTATTGGTAGCGATGACCGTATTGGTAAGCGCTTCTTGTTCCCCGGTATTGGATATGGTGGTAGCTGTTTCCCTAAAGACGTTCAAGCATTGATTATGTCTTCAGAAGAAGTGGGCTATGATTTCCAGATTTTGAAAGCTGTGGAAGACGTGAATGAAAAACAGAAATTGCATTTGATGCCAAAAATCAATGCCTATTTCAATAATGATCTAAAAGGCAAACATTTTGCTTTATGGGGACTAGCATTCAAACCCAATACAGATGATATTCGTGAAGCACCAGCTTTATACATTATTAAAGCCTTAACTGCTGCTGGTGCAACGGTTACAGCTTATGATCCAGAAGCTATGCCAAATGTGCAAGCGCAAATTGGTCACGTAGCCAACTATGCCAATGACCAGTATAGCTCTTTGGCTGGCGCCGATGCACTAATCATTGCCACAGAGTGGAGTGAGTTCAGAACACCTGATTTTGAAATCATTGATAGTAAATTGAAAAACAAAGTAATCTTTGATGGTCGTAACCTGTTTGAAAACAAACAGATGAAAGAACTAGGATATTACTATGAAAGCATTGGTAGACCTTAAACTTTAAACTATGTCACAGAAAAGAATTTTAATCACTGGTGCAGCTGGTTTCTTGGGTTCACACCTTTGCGACCGTTTTATCAAGGAAGGTTATCATGTCATTGGTATGGATAACCTGATTACAGGTGATATCCGCAATATTGAACACTTGTTCAAATTGGAAAATTTTGAATTCTATCACCATGATGTTTCTAAGTACATTCATGTACCAGGACATTTGGATTATATCTTGCATTTTGCTTCTCCAGCTAGTCCCATTGACTATTTAAAGATTCCTATCCAAACCCTGAAAGTGGGTGCGTTAGGAACCCATAATTGTCTTGGTTTGGCTAAAGCAAAAGGTGCTAGAATGTTGGTAGCTTCTACTAGTGAAGTGTATGGTGATCCAGCTGTGCATCCACAAACGGAAGAGTACTGGGGTAATGTAAACCCAGTTGGTCCTAGGGGTGTATATGATGAAGCCAAGCGTTTTATGGAATCCATTACTAGGGCTTATTATACTTTCCATGGTGTTGAGACTAGGATTATCCGCATTTTCAATACCTATGGCCCTCGTATGCGACTCAATGATGGTAGAGCTTTGCCCGCATTTATTGGACAAGCACTGCGTGGTGAAGACCTAACCGTTTTTGGTGATGGTAGTCAAACCCGTTCTTTCTGTTATGTGGACGATTTGGTTGAAGGCATTTACAGATTGTTGATGAGTGATTATACCATGCCAGTAAATATTGGTAACCCCAATGAAATCACTTTGAAAGATTTTGCAGAAGAAGTGTTGAAGCTAACTGGTTCTTCTGTGAAGATCATTTACAAAGATTTGCCAGTGGATGATCCTAAGCAACGTAAACCAGATATTACCAAGGCCAAACAATTGTTGGGTTGGGAACCTAAGGTTGACAGAGCAGAAGGTTTGAAAAAAACCTATGACTACTTTAAGTCTTTACCAAAAGAAGAGTGGTCCAAACAACCCAAAGAATTTGTAAGTTCTAAATAAGATTCTTTTACATTAAAAAGGGCCAATCCGGAATTCCGTTTGGCCTTTTTTTGTACCATCAAATTGAAAATATGTCTAAGCCATTGATTGTTGTTACTGGGAAAAATGGGCAACTAGGTTGGGAGATTCAACAACTGGTTGCTGATTATGCTGAAGCTTTTGAGTTTATGTTTACAGGTAGGGAGGATTTGGATCTGTCAAAGCCTGAAACCATTGCGCCATTTTTCAAAAATCACCAACCAAATTATTTCATCAATTGTGCGGCATATACGGCAGTGGATAAGGCTGAGACCGAGCAGGAATTGGCGTTTACTACCAATGCGGAATCGGTGGGTTTGATTGCGCAGCAGTGTGCTTTGGTTAATGCCAAGTTGATTACCATTTCTACCGATTATGTGTTTGATGGTAATGGGACTAGTCCTTACACCATTCATACGGCTACTAATCCGGTGAATTATTATGGTCATTCTAAATGGATGGGTGAGCAATTGGCTTTGAATAATTGTTCTCAGAGTATTGTGATTAGGACTTCCTGGGTGTATAGCATACATGGAAATAATTTTGTAAAGACTATGTTGAGGTTAATGAATGATCGGCCGGAATTGAAAGTGGTGGCGGATCAGATTGGTTCTCCTACATATGCGGCTGATTTGGCGGAGGCAATACTTAACATTATTGTGAGTATTGAAAGAGGGAATGCGCATTATGGAGTGTATCAGTATAGCAATACGGGGGTGATTTCATGGTGTGATTTTGCTAGAGCTATTGGGAGGATTGCGGGGAAGGAGACAAGAGTGTTGCCGATAGCGTCATCTGAGTATCCTACGCCGGCTAAGCGGCCAAGTTATTCAGTGATGGATACTAGCGATTTGGTGAAGGATTATGGGATTGAGTTGAAAGGGTGGGAGGAGAGTTTGGGGAGGTGTATCAAGCATTTGGGATAAAAGATATTTTGAGAGATTTTTGAAGGGACCGGTGGTCCCTTTTTTTGTTGGGAGATTGGCTTCCAGCATTGCTTCGCTCGCTGGGGTGGGAGGCTCCCGGAGGTCGCATTTTGATAGGTGGGGAATTTTCTTCCAGCATTGCTGCGCCGCTGGGGGAAGAGCTCCCTTCGGTCGCATTTTGATAGGTAGGGGAATTTTCTTCCAGCATTGCTGCGCCGCTGGGGCTTTTTTGACTGGATTGCCTGCCGCTCCGCTTTGCGGAGCGAGCAGGCTTCCTTTTGAGGGGCATTACCCAAGTGACCACGCCCCGCTATCGCGTGGCTAGTTTTTCTTTTTTGCTCATTCGCTTGAGCAAGCTCAGCTCATTCGCTAAAAAGAAAAACCCGCAGCTAATGCTGCGGGTCACTTGTTGCCCGACCTGGATTCGAACCAAGACATACTGAACCAAAATCAGTTGTACTACCCTTATACTATCAGGCAATTCCCCCATCCGTTTAATTGAATGGGCTGCAAAAATAGGGTTGCGCGCAAAATGTTCCAAATTTTTTAAAGCTATTCTGCTCAAATACCTACTGCTGCTGCAAAAATAGTTATTTGTAGTTCCTAAATCAACAGATATCTCTTAGAAAATCAGGAAGTTTGAAGGGGTAATCAAGTTTTTAACAATTATATTTAATGCCTAAATAAATCGATTCAATCAAAGCCATGACCAACAAACTCATTTTACTTGGCATATTTGTAGCCTGCATGATCCTGATGTCTTTTAGATATGACAAGAAAAAGAAAGTCTTGTTTTTTGGAGATAGTATTACCCAAGCTGGGGTGAATCCGGGTGGATATATCCGTTTAATTGATACCATCATTCAAAAAGAGGGATTAACGGACAAATATGAGACCATTGGGGCTGGGGTGAGTGGTAATAAAGTATATGACTTGTATTTGCGTTTGGAGCAGGATGTGTTGCAAAAAAGCCCAGACATTGTCCTTATTTATATTGGTGTCAATGATGTGTGGCATAAAGCCAGCTCTGGAACGGGTACTGATTATGATAAATTTGGGAAGTTCTATGAGGCCCTGGTAACCAAGATTCAGGCGGGTGGAGCAAAAGTAATCCTTTGTACGCCTGCTGCTATTGGAGAACGTCATGATAATAGTAACCAGCAAGACGGTGATTTAAACCAATACAGCAATTGGATCCGCAGCTTTGCGGCTAAAAAGCAATTACAACTAGTAGACCTAAGAAGTTTGTTTCATGAGTACTCTGTAAAGAATAATCCTGAGAACAAAGAGAAAGGCATTCTTACTTCTGATAGGGTGCACTTAAACCCTGCGGGTCAGCAGTTTGTGGCGGAAGCCATGTGGAAAGAAATCAAAGCCGTTAAATAGGCTTGAATCATAAAAGAAAAAGGGTTGAACCGCAGAGGTTCAACCCTTTTTTATGCATGCAAGTAAAAGCTATACCGCTTTTACCAGATAGTAGTTTTTCTTGCCTTTTTGAACCAATAGGTATTTATCCTGAAGTAAATCGTCCAGAACAACCGTGGCTTTTTCAGTAGAGATCTTGGATTTGTTCAAACTCAAGCCACCAGCCTGCCACATTTTACGGGCTTCTCCCTTGCTGGGGAAGATCTGGGTATCGGACAAAAAGCTCACTAGGTCATAGCCTTCAACCAATGTACCACGGGAAATCTCAATGCTAGGAACCCCTTCCATCACTTGTAAGAGTTGCTCTTCGTTCAGGCTCTGGAGAATCTCGGTAGTGGCGTTGCCAAATAGGATCTCAGACGCTTTTACGGCAAAATCATAATCGGCTCTGCTATGTACAAAGCAAGTGAGTTCTTCGGCTAGTTTTTTTTGCAAAGCACGCTCATGAGGAGCCGCTTCCTGTTGTTGCATGAGGGTTTCAATCTCTTCAATAGAAAGAAGGGTAAAGATCTTTATCCATTTTTTGGCGTCCTCGTCACTGGCGTTTAACCAGAACTGATAGAATTGGTAGGGGCTGGTCTTTTTGGGGTCTAGCCATACGTTTCCTTTTTCAGTTTTTCCAAACTTGCCGCCATCGGCCTTGGTAATCAGCGGGCAGGTAAAGGCAAAAGCTTCGCCACCGACTTTTCTTCTAATCAGTTCCGTACCGGTAACAATATTGCCCCATTGGTCAGAACCACCCATTTGCAATTTGCAATTACGGTTCTGGTACAACCAATAAAAATCATAACCCTGCACCAATTGGTAGGTAAATTCCGTAAAACTCATCCCGGTTTCGCCTTCCAGACGCTTTTTTACGCTGTCTTTTGACATCATATAGTTCACGGTAATATGCTTACCCACGTCACGGATAAAGTGCAGAAAGCTAAAGTCTTTGAACCAGTCATAGTTGTTAACCATGACAGCGGCATTGGGTTTGTCTGAGTTAAAATCTAAGAATTTGCTCAATTGTTTGCGCACGCCTTCTTGGTTAATCTGCAGGATTTCTTCACTCAACAAATTTCTTTCCTCGCTTTTACCACTGGGATCACCCACCATTCCGGTAGCTCCACCCACCAGGGCAAAGGGTTTATGACCCGCTTTTTGAAGATGTACCAAAAGTAAAATAGGAACCAGACTACCAATATGTAGGCTGTCTGATGTGGGGTCAAAACCTATATAACCAGAAACCATTTCCTTTTCCAGTAATTCCTTTGTTCCGGGCATGATGTCTTGGATCATTCCCCTCCATTGTAAATCTTCTATCAAATGCATCTGTCTGACAATTTGCGCAAAAGTAATTAGTTCTCTTGGTTGACTATTGAAATTTAATGGGCTAAAGCCGATATTTTTGCCAGATGAATGAAAACTTGCAAAAAGTAGGGGATGGTACCCGGGTGCTGAATTTTCTGGTAGACGGATTCTTGGTCTTTTTATTGGCCATGGGAGGCTTTCAATTTTGGAAATTCTATGTAATCAACTGGCATTTTAAACCCATTAATTTTTGGTGGTTTTTTGCTGGCGCGATGTTTACTTATTACTTTTTATTTGAAGTTATATTTCATAAAACACCCGGTAAGTATTTAACAGTCAGCAAAGTAGTTAATTTAAAAGGAGCAAAACCTAGTTTTGGAGCTATCCTGATTAGGAGTCTGAGTAGGCTGGTAATTGTGGATTTTTTATTCAATGCTTTTCTGGGAGTACCCCTGCACGATTATCTAAGTGGCACTAGGGTAGTAGAAAGTTGAGGATTAGATTCCTTAAATCGCAACAAACCCATAGCGTGCTTGTTCTACATTTGCGTTCTTCTAGCTTTTAAACATTCTTATGGCAAAAATTGGCATCAATATAGCAACTGGATCACTGCAGCAAGCAGAAATGATTGTAGGAATAGACCTAGGTACCACCAATAGTTTGGTGGCCATTATTCACCCCGAGACCAAACAACCGGTGGCTCTAAGGGAATTCAATACCAGTAGTTTGGTGCCCAGTATTGTGCATTTTGACGAGTTTGGCAACCCCACGGTTGGTGAAACGGCACGTCAATTTTTAGAAGTAGATCCGCAGCGTACTATCTTCAGTGCCAAGCGATTAATGGGAAAGAGTTACAAAGATATTCAAGAGAATGCGGGCTATTTTGCCTATAAAGTGATTGATGATAATACTGAGAGTCTGGTAAAAGTACAGGTAGGTGATCAGTTTTTTTCACCCATTGAACTGTCTTCCTTTATACTCAAAGAGCTCAAGCAAAGGGCCGAGCATATTTTAAAAACCCCGGTTACCAAGGCGGTTATTACCGTTCCGGCTTATTTCAATGATGCCCAGCGTCAGGCTACCCGTGACGCGGGTAAGCTGGCTGGATTAGACGTGATGCGTATAGTGAACGAGCCCACAGCGGCTAGTTTGGCCTATGGATTGGGTTTAAAAGCGGATCAGGAAGCTACTATTGCGGTCTATGACCTAGGTGGTGGAACATTTGACGTATCCATTTTGCAGATCAGCAATGGCATATTTGAAGTACTTAGTACCAATGGAGATACTTATTTGGGTGGCGATGATTTAGATAGGGCCATCATGCAGTTTTGGATGCAGGCTGCTGGTATTACCATGGAAGACCTGAAACAACACCAAGCTTTGGCCCAGGGTCTCAGGCTCAAGGCAGAAGAAGCCAAAAAGCATTTGAGTACTCATGATAGGTTCTCTACTGACTGGAATGGCGAGGTTTTGAGTATTACCAAATTGGAATTTGAGGGATTGATTGCTCCATTGATAGCCAAGACCATTGATTGTTGTGGCTGCGCTTTGGCCGATGCCAAGCTTACAGCGGACAAGATTGACACCATTGTCATGGTGGGAGGTAGTACCCGAGTTCCAGCCGTAAAAGCAGCCGTAAGTGCCTTTTTTGGCAAGCCGGTGAATGATTCAGTGAATCCAGATGAGGTAGTAGCCCTAGGTGCAGCCATTCAGGCTGATATCTTGGCTGGCAATAACAAAGACTTTTTACTCTTAGATATTACGCCTTTAAGCCTAGGAATTGAAACTATGGGCGGGTTGATGGATGTATTGGTGCCTAGAAATGCCAAGATTCCCACATCAGTAGGAAGACAATACACTACCCATGTGGATGGGCAGGGTAGTATGCGCATCTCGGTTTATCAGGGTGAGCGCGATCTAGTAAAGGATAACCGTAAGCTGGCCGAGTTTAACCTGACCGGAATTCCGGGAATGCCTGCTGGATTACCCAAAGTTGAAGTTCAATTTTTAATTGATGCAGATGGTATTTTAATAGTGAAAGCCAAAGAGTTACGTAGTGGAGTGGAGCAAAGTATTGAAGTGAAACCGCAGTTTGGTTTAACCGATGCAGAAGTTGAGCAAATGTTGCTGGATAGCTTAACCAATGCCAAGCAGGATATGGTTACCAGGGCCTTGGTAGAAGCCAGAACAGAGGGTGAGCAGATCCTGGCAGTAACTGAGAAGTTTATTGGCAAGAATCAATCCCTATTAACCCAAGCGGAATTGGTAGATACGGCTGCAGCCATGCAGGCGCTGCAATTGGCCTTAACTATGGAAGATAAAAACTTGATTCAGAGTAAGATAGAAGAGTTAAATGAAATTTCACGTCCATTTGCTGAGCGCGCAATGGACCAGGCGGTAAGTGGTGCTTTAAAAGGAAAAACCATTTAGTCTTTTAGTTGCATCCAGCGCTGAACATATTTGCCCAGGATGTCAAATTCTATATTGACAATACTGCCTTCCTTTACTGATTGAATACTGGTATGTTCATAGGTATAAGGAATAATAGCTACGCTAAAGCGATTGTTTGCTACAGCAAAACAGGTAAGGCTGGTACCATTCACGGCAATACTTCCTTTTTCAATGACCAAGTGCCCAAATCCATTGGGGAATTCAAACTGGTATTCCCAGCTTCCTTCTAAGGTTTGGAAGGAGGTACAGGTGGCGGTACAGTCTACATGCCCTTGTACAATATGGCCATCTAGTCTGCCATTCATGACCATGCAGCGTTCTAGGTTCAGGATCTGACCCACCTGCCAGGTACCCAAACTGGTTTTTTTCAGTGTTTCTTCTATGGCGGTTACTTTATGGCTGCCGTTTTCTATGGCTTCCACGGTTAAGCAAACCCCGTTATGACTTAGACTCTGGTCAATTTTTAATTCAGAAGAAAGGGGAGACGCTACCCA
The DNA here is from genome assembly GCA_041164585.1 of Bacteroidota bacterium. Taxonomy (GTDB): domain Bacteria; phylum Bacteroidota; class Bacteroidia; order Chitinophagales; family Chitinophagaceae; genus Sediminibacterium. The sequence goes on along the minus strand of JBEAPC010000198.1, from coordinate 4,820 downwards.
AAAACTGGCGTTGGTCCCGTTTTTCTCTATAGACTGAATGGTTCCTATTTGTTCTATGATGCCTGTAAACATGTTGCAATTTACCAATAAGGCCGATATTTTTTTTATTTGATGCTATTTGATTTGGAATTTTAAACACAAATGCTATCTTTGCGCTCCTAAAAACGCCTGAGGAGGTATATATTTATGTTAATCATTGACTCAAAAGACTGCGAAAACATTGACAAAGCGCTGAAGAAGTACAAGAAGAAATTCGAAAAATCTAAAGCCTTATTGCAACTTAGAGAGCGTCAAGCTTTCACCAAACCATCTGTAGTTCGTCGTGGCCAGATTCTGAAAGCCATCTACAAGCAGCAGATTGCTAGCGGTAAGATAGAAGGATAATTTTCACTCACCACAATATTATAGAGTAGTCTAAGGTTATATCTTTAGACTACTTTTTTATGCCCGTAAGTGACTATTCGCAGTTAAATGCCTTTCTGGATTATCTCCAGTTTGAGAAACGCTATTCGCGGCATACCCTCATTGCCTATCAGGGTGACCTGGAGCAATTCTACAAGTACATTACCGAACAATTTGATCAACCCGCTTTGGATCTGATTACGGCAGGCATGGTCAAGACCTGGTTAGCAAGTATCAAAGAATATGATGACCTAGCCTCTAAATCCATCAACCGAAAAATATCGGCTCTCAAGTCTTTCTTCAAATACCAAATGCGTTTGGGTTTACTCAAAGTAAGTCCTATGACCATGGTGATATCGCCGAAGGCAAAAAAAAGATTACCCGTATTTGTTGCTGAACAGGATATGGATACCCTTTTTGCCGCCGTGGAATTTCCCGATGATTGGCATGGAAGAACCCAGCGCCTGGTCATGCAACTCTTTTACCAAACCGGTATGCGTTTGAGTGAGTTAATCCAATTAAAGCAAAACCAATTAGATCCAGGTTCTAAACAAGTAAAAGTGTTGGGTAAGGGCAATAAGGAACGGATCATTCCTGTGGAAGGTGATTTACTCCAAGAATTAGCGGCATACATGCAAGATAGACCCAAACAATTGGCTGGTCCGGCCTATGTGTTTACTACAGAAAAGGGTAGGCCCCTACAACCCAGAACGGTTTATGCTTTTGTAAAGAAATATTTGGGCATGGTTACAACAGTGCAGAAAAAAAGCCCCCATATCCTGAGGCATAGTTTTGCCACTCATTTGATGAACCATGGTGCAGACCTGAATGCAGTAAAGGAATTATTGGGTCATAGCAGTTTGGCTGCCACCCAGGTCTATACCCATAATAGCATTGAAAAACTGAAGGATACTTTTAACAAAGCCCATCCCAAAGCTTAATGAGTGGGCTAAAATAAAGACCCTGTTAAAACTTAAAAAAAACAGCTTTGATCCTATTTATTTTGTGCTTTATGTGTTAACTTGTTATCAGATGAAATACCGGAATCAGTTCCGGAGATAGTTCTTTCAAATAATTTATTTCTTAACCGTTTAAACGTGAGTTGTTATGAACGTTAACATTCAGACCGTGCACTTTGATGCAGATGACAAATTGGTGGACTATGTAACCAAGAAAATTGAAAAACTGAACACGTTTCACGACCAGATCCTAAAAGTGGACCTGTTTTTGAAATTAGACAACGTAGTACATTCCATCAAAGACAAAGTAGTTGAGATCAAAGTTCATGTGCCCAAGCACGATTTCTTTGTAAAAGCTTCCTCTAAATCTTTTGAAGAATCTTTTGATAATGCCATGGATTCCTTGATTTCACAGATAAAAAGGAAAAAAGATAAACTTGCCGCTTAAAAAATTTGAACAGCCCTGAAAGAGATTTCGGGGCTTTTTTTTGCCATTTACCCCCATCTTTTTAGACCTGTTGAAAACTGTTTTAAAATTTTTGCTTCAAAATTTTGCTGAATAAAGTTTTCCATTACCTTTGCCATCCCAAAAAAAGGGATAGTTCTTTATTTTTTGCCGAAGTAGCTCAGTTGGTAGAGCAGCTGATTTGTAATCAGCAGGTCGCGGGTTCGAGTCCCATCTTCGGCTCAAGAAATCTTGTTAAGTTTTGTTTTAGAAGTGAAACTAGTTTTTTCTTCCATAGCAACTACTTAACTTCGCGTTTCTCAAATGGGGGCAGATGGCCGAGTGGTTAAAGGCGACAGACTGTAAATCTGTTCACTCACGTGTACGTAGGTTCGAACCCTACTCTGCCCACAAGGATGCTGAAAATTCGTTTTCAGCATCCATTAGTTCTTTACAGACAACAATCAACTACCGAAAGGAAAATTGGTTGAAGGGTAAAAGCGGAAGTAGCTCAATTGGTAGAGCGATAGCCTTCCAAGCTATAGGTCGCGAGTTCGACCCTCGTCTTCCGCTCTTTAAGACCGTTGCTAGTGAATGAGTTTTCAGACACTAGCAATAGTCAAGCCTTTGTAGCTCAGGGGTAGAGCACTTCCTTGGTAGGGAAGAGGTCGCGAGTTCGATTCTCGCCAACGGCTCAGGTTTGAATAGGATACGGTGAGCGGCAAATGGGTGAAAGAGTATCCAAACAAACAGCAAAAAATGCAGCGCCTCAAAAGGCAAAGCGCTTAATAAATGTAACCGGGTCTAAAAGCCCTAATTTTTAAAAAACACAACTAAAAACCGATAAAAATGGCAAAAGAGACCTTCAAGAGGGAAAAACCTCACGTAAACGTAGGTACCATTGGTCACGTTGACCATGGTAAAACTACTTTAACTGCAGCTATCACCATGATCCTTTCTAAAAAAGGAATGGGTAACGTTGCAAAGAACTATGACGAAATTGATGGCGCACCCGAAGAAAGGGAGCGTGGTATCACTATTAATACTGCTCACGTTGAGTATCAAACTGCTAACCGTCACTATGCGCACGTTGACTGTCCAGGTCACGCCGACTATGTGAAGAACATGATTACCGGTGCTGCCCAAATGGACGGTGCTATCTTGGTAGTTGCTGCAACTGATGGTCCTATGCCACAAACCAAAGAGCACATCTTGTTGGCTCGTCAGGTAGGTGTACCTCGTATTGTTGTATTCATGAACAAAGTTGACTTAGTAGACGATCCTGAATTATTGGAATTGGTTGAAATGGAAGTTCGTGAATTATTAACTTCATACGGTTTTGACGGAGATAACACTCCAATCATCCAAGGTTCTGCAACTGGTGGTTTAGCCGGCGAAGAAAACTGGGTTGCTAAGATTGAAGAATTAATGGAAGCTGTAGATACTTACATTCCATTGCCTCCTCGTCCAGTTGATATGCCTTTCTTGATGAGCGTTGAAGACGTGTTCTCAATCACTGGTCGTGGTACTGTTGCTACTGGCCGTATTGAAAGAGGTCGTATCAAAGTTGGTGAACCAATTGAGATTGTAGGTTTAATGGAAGCTCCATTGACTTCAACTTGTACTGGTGTTGAAATGTTCAAGAAATTGTTGGATGAAGGTGAAGCTGGAGATAATGCAGGTTTGTTGTTGCGTGGTATTGAAAAGAGCCAAATCCGTCGTGGAATGGTACTTTGCAAACCAGGTTCAATTACTCCACACACTGAATTCAAAGGTGAAGTTTACGTATTGAGCAAAGAAGAAGGTGGACGTCACACTCCATTCTTTAACAAATATCGTCCTCAGTTCTACTTCAGAACTACAGACGTAACTGGTGAGTGTTCATTACCTGAAGGAACTGAAATGGTTATGCCTGGTGATAACATCGGTTTAACTGTTAAGTTGATCCAACCAATCGCAATGGAAAAAGGTTTGAAATTTGCGATCCGTGAAGGTGGCCGTACCGTAGGTGCTGGTCAGGTTACTGAGATTGTCAAATAAGCTTTAAGCTCCGGCTTTTAGCTTTTAAGCAGATATTTACTATATTTGCGATACCACTAAAAGCTGTCTTGATTTATTCAGGATAGCTTTTAGTTTTCTACGGGCATGGTGCAACGGTAGCATGCAGGTCTCCAAAACCTTTGATCTGGGTTCGAATCCTAGTGCCCGTGCAACTGAATTTGAAGCGGTTCTTCAAAACAAATAAGAAAACATGAATAAAATCACCACATATTTCAAAGAGAGTTACCGCGAACTGTTGGAGAAAGTAACCTGGCCTACTTGGATTCAATTGCAACAAAGCACTGTGATTGTCTTGGTAGCTACTGTTATCATCACCGCGATGGTTTGGATGATGGATTTTTCCAGCAACCAATTGCTTAAATTGATTTATTCATTATTCAAGTAACCAATCATGGAAGCAGTTGAAACAGTAGATACACAAGCCAATCCAACTGGCCCTTTACCAGAAACAAAATGGTATGTATTAAGGGTTGTTAGTGGAAAGGAAAGAAAGGTGAAAGAGTATCTGGATAAGGATTTGATTCGTAATGGTTGGACAGAAACCATTAAGCAAATCTTCCTTCCCATGGAGAAGGTGTACAAAGTACAGAACGGGAAGAAAGTGATGCGCGAGAAGAACTATTTTCCTGGTTATGTGATGATGGAAGTGTTGGATGGAAAATTGAGCGATGATATTGTTCAGCATATCAGCAATATCAGCAACGTGATGCACTTCTTAACAGACGGTAAAGGTTCAAAAGGAAATATTATTTCTTTGCGTAAGTCTGAAGTAAATAAGATGTTGGGTAAAGTGGATGAGATGAATGATATGGGTGTAACCATGAGCGAGCCGTTCATTGTTGGTGAAACCATCAAAATCATTGAAGGTCCATTTAATGACTTTAACGGAGTAATTGAAGACGTGAATGATGAGAAGAAGAAATTGAAGGTAACTGTAAAAATTTTCGGAAGGT
>JBEAPC010000197.1:0-7921 GCA_041164585.1 Bacteroidota bacterium | reverse complement strand
GCCCTATTTGCAGCAGGGGCTGGCCATATTGGAAATTATAGTGACTGTAGCTTTGAAGTAAAGGGACTGGGCAATTTTAAAGGAGCAGAAGACTCAAACCCTACCATCGGCCAACCAGGTCAAAATACCAGCGCTGAAGAAGTTAGGATTGAGTTTATACACCCAAGCCATTTGCAAAAAAAGCTGGTTTCAGCCATGATCAAAGCCCATCCTTATGAAGAAGTGGCATATGACTTAATTTCATTAGATAATGATTATCAACATGTTGGATCTGGAATTTTGGGAGAACTACCCGAACCCATGGATGAAGCCATGTTGTTGCAGATGCTGAAAACCAGTTTTGGCTTATCCGTGATCAAACACAGCCCATTTTTAGAAAAAAGGGTACAAAGAATAGCCATTTGTGGGGGTGCTGGAAGCTTTTTAATAGGACCAGCCATTGGGGCCGGGGCCGATGTCTTCATTACAGCTGACCTTAAATATCATGAGTTTTTTGACGCCAATGAACGCATCCTGATTGCCGATATTGGTCACTGGGAAAGCGAACAATATACTACTGACCTGCTTTTTGATATTTTACAGGCTAAATTCCCTACCTTTGCCGTCCTCAAATCAGTGATAAAAACCAATCCGGTTAACTATTTTCTGTAAGAGGGCCAAAAACTCCAAATTTTATACTAGATATGGCATCTGTTAAAGATTTCTCCGTTGAAGAAAAACTGGTTAACCTAGTAAGGTTACAGAAAACCGATAGCAAACTGGATCAAATTCAGGTATTGAGGGGTGAATTACCCATGGAAGTGAGTGACTTAGAAGATGAGATCCTGGGTCTGCACAGTAGACAAACCCGTATTGAAGAAGAGATCAACGGGATCTCTGAATTCATTGAGGGTAAGAAAAATACCATTAAAGAAAGCGAAGCGCTGATTGCTAAATACGAAAAGCAAAGCGAAAACGTAAAGAACAATCGCGAGTTTGAAGCTATCAATAAGGAAATTGAAATGCAGCAGTTAGAAATTAAACTTGCTGAAAAACATATCCGTGATGCTAATGAAGAATTGGCTGAAAAAATCAAGGCACTAGAAGTAGCTAAAAAACAAGTTGCTGTTAAAGAAGGTGTGTTGAATCACAAGAAAGGCGAATTGGAAAAGATCATTGCCGAAACTGAAAAAGAAGAAACTCATTTTAACAAGCAGAGTGCTGATGCTCGCGGACATATTGACGAAAGACTGTTGTATAGCTATGACAGAATTAGAACCAGCTATCGCAATGGTTTAGCCGTTGTGCCAGTTGAGAGAGATGCTTGCGGTGGATGCTTCAACTCTATTCCTCCTCAGCGTCAAAGCGAAATTCGTTTGCACAAAAAAATCATTGTTTGTGAAAACTGCGGAAGAATCTTAGTTGACGCAGATTTGAATGACAGTGTAGAAGCGAAGTAACTGTTAAAAGAAGATTTTTATACCATAAAGGGCATGCTTAATCGCTGCCCTTTATTATTTTACAGAAGGATGCATCTTAAATCTATTTTATTACTGATCATGGTTGTATTGGCCCTGCGGGCCGATGCAGAAAAAGTGTATGATTTCAATAGCACTTGTCAACAGGCATTTCAAGAAATTACCAAACTCAAACTTGCTCGTGGTATAGCGTTGGTAGAAAAAGCCAAACAACAGAATCCAGACAATTTGATTCCTGTTTTGCTAGAAGATTATATAGATTTTTTCATCTTGTTTTTTAATGAAGACCCAACAGAGTACAAAAATCGCTTTGATTATTTTTCTAAAAGATTAGCCCTGCTGGAAGATGGTCCCAAAAGTTCCCCTTTTTATAATTTCTGTTTGAGTACTGTAAGAATACATAAGGCCGCGGTATCTGTAAAATTTGGACAGACTTGGTCAGCTGGTTGGGATTTTAGAAAAGCTTTTTTACTCTTAAAAGAGAATCAAAAAAAACATCCTGATTTTTTACCCAATCAATTAATGTCAGGAGCATTAATAGCCGCTATTGGAACCATTCCATCTAGTTACAAATGGATTGTTAGTCTTTTTGGGATGAAGGGGTCCATTGCAGAAGGCATGACTTTAGTACGCAACTTTACTTATAGCAATGATCCTTGGGCTAAGATCTATGCCAATGAATCTGCTTTTGTATATGGGTATTTGATGTTTTATATTGAAAACAAAAAAGACGAAGCCCTTGCCTTTGTGCAACAAAGAAAATTAGACTTAGTGCACAATCATTTACTCTGTTTTATGGCCGCCAATCTTGCCATTAACAACAAACAAACCGCCATAGCTGGTCAATGGATTTTAAACAGAGATAAAAGTGCTGAATACCTAACCACTCCTGTTTGGGATTTTGAAATGGGATTTGTAAAACTCTATCATTTAGAACTTACAGAAGCCATCAAATATTTAGAACAGTATCAGAAGGATTTCAAGGGAAGATTTTACGTGAAAGATGCTTATAACAAATTGAGTTGGGCCTATTATTTACAAGGTAACCAAGCTGCAGCTACTGCCACTAGAAATAAAATATTGAAATATGGGGCCTTGGACACAGACGCAGATAAAAAAGCACAAAAAGACGCCAAGACCAATTTTTGGCCCAACCCCATGTTGTTAAAAGCCAGACTATTAAGTGATGGAGGTTTTCACAAAGAAGCGTTGAGCATCTTATATGGTAAATCTTTAGAACAGTTTAACACCGAGGAAGATAGACTAGAATTCACTTATCGCGTAGCTAGAATCTATGATGATCTTGGCCGAAAAGAGGAAGCCATCAAATATTATCAAACCGCAATAGTTTTGGGTGAACACAGAAAAGAACATTATGCAGCAAGGGCTGCATTACAAATTGCCATGATTTATGAGGAGCGCGGACAAAAAGCATTGGCTATTACTTATTATCAGAAATGCCTAGGTATGGATGATCATGAATACAAAGACAGCATTGACCAGCGCGCCAAATCAGGCATCAGCAGGTGTAAGGGAGAATAAAATGTTTATAGTATTCCTATTTACCCTAGTTTGAATTTGCTCAACAGTTGCAGCTTCTATAAATTGCACTAGTTCCATTGATAAAATAGGAATCACCATGCTCCGGAAATTACAGATTCAACATTACGCTATTATTGATGCCATTGAGATTGATTTCTCTGGGCAACTCAATATCATCACTGGTGAAACCGGTGCGGGTAAGAGTATTCTTATGGGCGCATTGAGCCTGATTTTGGGAGACCGAGCAGACAGTTCCGTTTTAATGTATCCAGACAAGAAATGTGTGATTGAAGGATATTTTAGCGCAGGCCAAAAAACGGCTGTTCTAGATTTTTTAAAGGCCAATGATTTTGACGTAGAAGAGGAATTGGTGCTTAGAAGAGAAATTGCACCCAACGGAAAGTCAAGGGCCTTTATCAATGATACACCAACTACCTTACAACAAATCAGGGAACTAGCTTCTTTATTGGTAGACCTTCACCAACAATTTGATACCTTAAGTTTGGGTGATGCAGGCTTTCAGCGTAATGTAATTGATGCATTGGCAGCCAACCAAGATAGACTCCAAGCCTATCAAATTATTTATCAAGAATGGCAGCAAAACCAGAAGCGCTTAGAAGCCCTTATTCAACAAAAGCAAGATTTTCAAAAAGACAGGGACTATCACCAATTTCAATTAGATGAACTAGTAGAACTTTCCTTAAAGGAAAATGAACTTGAGGAGTTGGATGCAGAATTACAATTGCTCTCACACGCTGAAGGCATTAAAACGGCTTTGAGTAAAGTGCAATTTGAATTAGAAGAATCGGACCAACCCGTTCTGCCTTTATTCAAACAATGGATCAACCAATTACAATCCTATAGCGGCTATCACGCATCACTTCAAAGCATCATTGATAGACTGCATAGTAGCCAAGTAGAATTACAAGATATTGCAGACGAGATTGGGAGCTTGAATGGGAAAGTGCATTTTGATGAAAAAAGAATTGAATGGATCAATGAGCGTTTGGCAGTAGGTTATCGCTTGTTAAAAAAGCATGGCGTAAAAACCACTCAAGAACTTTTGATCATTCAAGAAAGTTTAGCAACTAGATTAGAAGCTGTTTTACAAATTGATGATACCATTACTGCAACTACCCTTGCTGTTGAAGCCCTTGCCAAAAAAGCGGTTCATGCAGCCAATGAATTGAGCAAAGCAAGAAAGGCGCAACAAGAACCATTGGCTTTAAAAGTAAATGACTTACTTCATCAAGTAGGCATGCCCAATGCTAGATTAAAAATTACCATAGATCCAACACAGCAACTTCAGGCATTTGGCCATGACCAAATTGAATTCTTATTTGATGCTAACAAAAGCAATAGATTTGAACCCATTAGAAAAGTGGCTAGTGGTGGTGAATTAAGTAGGCTCATGCTTTGTATAAAATCTTTGGTAGCTGAGTCAATAGATCTTGCCACATTGATCTTTGACGAAATTGATACGGGTATTTCTGGTGAAGCTGCCAAACAAGTTGGATTGATCATGAAAGAGCTGTCTAAGAAAAGACAGATTATTTGTATTACCCATCAACCACAAATTGCGGGCAAAGCGTCTGCGCATTTTTACGTGTACAAAGAAAACCAAGGCAATAGGATTAAAACCAATCTCAAGCTTTTGGAAAAAGCAGAATCTATGAATGCCATTGCTAGAATGTTAGGTGGTGAAACCCCTTCTGCAGCTGCCATAGAACACGCAAAAGAAATGATGCTGGATTAACCATTAAATTAAATCAAGTACTATGAACTGGGATCAAATCATTGAATGGGTTGGACTGTTTGGAGCTTTTTTGAGCTCAGTCACTTTTATACCACAGGTATGGTTGGCTTGGAAAACAAAAAGTGTAGGAGACTTGAGTTTGGGTATGCTATTGATTGTGTTTACCAGCGTGATTGTTTGGCTGGTCTATGGCATCTATTTAAAATTACTACCAGTGATCATTGCCAATAGTATCATATTTATATTATCACTTGTACTACTCTATTTCAAATTCACTTTCCCCAAAAAGAATAGTTAGAAGCTCCACATACTAACATGCAAGAAGCCACTCCAAAGGAATGGCTTCTTGCATTGACTATGGTCTATACCCAAAGGGTTTAGTATTCGTCTTCGTTGAACATGAAATCTTCTTGACTTGGATAGTCAGGCCAAATGTCTTCAATGCTCTCGTACACTTCTCCCTCGTCTTCCAATTCTTGCAGGTTTTCTACCACTTCAATGGGTGCACCGCTACGAATTGAATAGTCAATCAATTCATCTTTGGTAGCAGGCCAGGGAGCTTCTTCCAGATAACTTGCTAATTCTAATGTCCAGAACATGTCTTTAAAATTTTTGCAAATGTAACCGTATAAAGTAAACAACCCAACCCAAGTTTTCAAGGATGTGCAAATAAATCCCCAAATTTGGTCTGAGATGGTCTTGCTTTTGTAGGTTTGCATATATAACCCATACTGAATCAAATGCTTAAAGCACATCATATTACAAAGTCTTATGGCCAACTTTCTGTATTAAAGGGGGTGGACATTTCTGTTAATAGGGGTGAAATTGTCAGTATTTTGGGTTCTTCCGGTGCAGGCAAGAGCAGTTTACTCCATATTTTGGGCACTTTAGACAGGGCAGATACAGGAACCATTAGCATCAACGGACAGTCTGTTGAGAAGCTAAAAGGAAAGGAATTGGCCGCTTTTAGAAACAAGCATATTGGATTTGTATTTCAATTTCACCATTTGCTACCCGAATTTTCTGCTTTGGAAAATGTTTGTATCCCCGGTTGGATAGCTGGTAGAAAAAGAAAAGAAGTGGAAGAGCAAGCCGCCGCTTTGCTAGAAAAAATGGGGCTGGGCAACAGAAAAGAGCACAAACCACAGGAGCTTTCTGGTGGTGAGCAACAAAGAGTGGCTGTAGCCAGGGCTTTGATCAATCAACCCGTGATTGTATTTGCAGACGAACCTACTGGCAATTTAGATAGTAAGAACGCCAAAGAATTGCATGATTTATTTGTGTCATTGAGAAACGAGTTCCAACAAACTTTTTTGATTGTGACCCACAATGAAGAACTTGCTGCCATGAGTGACCGCAGCTTATTTATGAAAGACGGGCTAATCCTAGAACCCTAGTAATCATTTATAATTTAAGACAGTCTTGGTCTCCAAGGCTTTTCTGGCACTTGTAATAAATGCCCCATATATCTGCTTAGCTGGAATAAATAATCGCTCAAGCGATTTAAATATTTAATCACCAGCGGATCAACAAACAATTCGTGTTCCATCATATTTACACAACACCTTTCTGATCTTCTACAAACACAACGAGCCACGTGCGCGGTTGAAATAGCTGGATGCCCTCCTGGAAGAATAAAAAATTTCATGGCTGGCAAGAGCTCATTCATGCTATCAATTTCTTTTTCCAAAAACAAGATATCCGATTCCTTTAAATCTGGAATCTTCATCATGGGCTCTTTTTCAGGATCACAGGCCAAGGAAGAACCAATGGTAAACAAGCGGTCCTGCACTTCTGTGAGGGTTGTTTTGGAACGAGCATCCGTTAAATGGTCTCCCAACAAGCCAATATATGAGTTGAGTTCATCAATTGTTCCGTAAGTATCAATCCGAATATGGCTTTTGGCCACTTTGGTTCCACCAATCAAACTGGTTTTACCCAAGTCACCGGTTTTGGTATAAATCTTCATTGCCATATTGTCCTTGTATTTATCTCTACCCTTTCTAACAAAAGTAATTTTTAAAGGTTCAGAAATAAAAAAGGAGAGAATCACTTCTCTCCACAATTTCTCTACTTTTTGGTATTAATGACTGTGATGCGTTACCATGTCTTCAGATTTGACCCTATCACTTTCAATTAATCCGTCTCTTAATCGGACAATTCTATGAGCATAACCAGCAATATCTTCTTCATGGGTAACCAATACTACGGTATTACCCGCTTCTTGAATTTTTCCAAATATGCGCATTACTTCTACTGAAGTCTTGGAATCTAAGTTACCTGTAGGTTCATCGGCCAATAAAAGCGATGGATTGTTCACCAAGGCCCTAGCAATGGCCACACGCTGAATCTGACCACCAGACAACTCATTTGATTTGTGGTGGCTTCTCTCTGCCAAATCCACTTTTTTCAAAGCTTCCATGGCGCGTTCTGTTCTTTCTTTCTTATTAATCCCCGCATAAATTAAAGGAAGGGCCACATTTTCTACTGCTGTTAATCTTGGCAGCAAATTGAACTGTTGGAATACAAATCCAATTTCCACATTGCGCACACCAGCCAAATCATCATCGGCCATTTTGCTAACATCTTTACCATTCAATATATACCTTCCTCCAGTGGGAGAATCCAAGCAACCTAAGATATTCATTAGGGTACTCTTTCCACTACCTGAGGGTCCCATTAGGGCCACATATTCATTTTTAAAAATGTCTAAGGATATGCCTTTCAGCACTGGAATGGCCTGATTTCCCATAAAATAGCTTTTCTCAATTCCTTCCAGTTTAATAATTGCGTCGCTCATATTTTGCTTTTGAATGGGTTATTTATTTTTTGATAACAGTAGGAACCTTAAAAAATGCTTCATCTGCCAAAGGCGCATTTAACAAAGCTTCTTCTCTTTGAATGGAACCTTGAACCATGTCTTGTCTAAGAATATTTACAGCATCGCCCATATGCAATAAGGGCTCAACACCATTGGTATCAACGCTTTGAAGCTGCTCAATAAATCCAACCATTTTCTGAAGATCATTTCTGATTTCTGATCTAGCCTCAGAATCAAAACTCAGTTTGGAGAGGTTGGCAAGATTGTCTACTAATTCATTGGTAATTTCCATCAGAACAAAAATAATTGAAACCCTCGCAAATCAAGGGAGTTATTGTTGAAAGG
>JBEAPC010000196.1:0-8054 GCA_041164585.1 Bacteroidota bacterium | reverse complement strand
GCTAGAAGTGGCTGAACAGGAGGGAAAGATCAAACCTGGCGGTACCATTATTGAGGGTACATCGGGTAATACCGGTATGGGTTTGGCCTTGGCTGCTGTGGTTAAGGGTTACAAATGCATTTTTACTACTACTGACAAACAGTCTAAAGAGAAAGCTGATATTCTAAAAGCCGTAGGTGCTGAAGTGATTGTTTGCCCCACTAACGTTGAACCTTCTGATCCTAGGTCTTATTATTCTGTATCTAAAAGATTGGCAACAGAAGTGCCCAATTCTTGGTACGTGAACCAATATGATAATCTAGCTAATCGTCTGGCACACTATGAACAAACTGGTCCTGAAATCTGGGAACAGACAGAAGGAAAAATCACGCACTTGGTAGTAGCCAGTGGAACCGGTGGAACTGTTGTAGGCACGGCGCAATTCCTCAAAGAAAAAAATCCCAATATTCAAATCTGGGCCATTGATAGCTATGGTTCTTTGCTCAAAAAATATTTTGAAACAGGTGAGTTGGATCAGAAAGAAGTATACCCATATATCTCTGAAGGATTTGGAGAAGATTTTGTTCCTGCCAACTATGATATGAGCCTGATTGATCGCTTTGAAAAAGTAACCGATAAAGACGGTGCGGTTATGGCCAGAAGAATTGCCAAAGAAGAAGGCCTATTCTGTGGATATAGCGCTGGTAGCTGTTTACAGGGCGTGATCCAATTAAAAGAGCACTTGACAAAAGACGATGTGGTAGTTTGTATTTTCCATGACCATGGAAGCCGTTATGTTGGAAAAATTTATAATGATGAGTGGATGATGGAACGCGGCTTTTTAGACGTGAAAACATTCAAAGACATTGTGAGTGGTAGAAGCAGTAAGCGCTTGGTGACAATTGCCCCTGGGCAAAGCGTTTCTGATGCAGTTGAACTGATGAAGAAATATGATATTGAACAGATTCCTGTCATGGAAGCTGGTGAACTCATTGGTGCCGTTTCTGAAACGGGTTTGTTTATGAAAGTATTTAGCAATCCTGAGATTAAAACTGCATCGGTTCAGAGTGTGTTAGAACCTCCTTATCCTATTGTGGCTTTTGATACCCCTGTAGAAAGATTGAGCTCACTAATCACCAAAGAAAATGGTGCGGTGCTGGCTCGTGATGAAAAAGGGGACTACCATATTGTTACTAAGTATGACGTGATTCAATGTCTTGCTAAATAAGCACTATGCCAAATGCTAAACTGACCGTTTCTGACCAAATGGACAGGGAAATGCAAGTGCTACCACAACCCAAAAGGATTGTGTCCTTGGTTCCCTCTCAAACAGAACTACTCTATGACCTAGGGCTAGACGCGGAGGTATTGGGAATTACCAAGTTTTGCATTCATCCTGAAAATTGGTTTAGATCCAAGACCAGGATTGGTGGAACCAAAGACATAAACATAGAACTGGTTAAATCATTGGAACCAGATTTAATTATTGCCAATAAAGAAGACAATACCAACGAGCAAATTGAAGCCCTGAGTGCTTGTGCGCCGGTTTGGGTGAGTGATAGAGACAACTATTCTGAGGCATTTACCATGATTAGATCCGTGGCCCAGATTACAGGAAGGGTGGCGCATGGACAACAATTGTTGGCCAAAATTGAGAAAGCGTTTCAGCAAATGCCCTCCCATCCCTTACATCCAACGGCCGCTTATTTAATCTGGAAAGACCCTTATATGACCATTGGGTCTGACACGTTTATCCACAATATTTTAAGCCTAGCGGGTTTTCAAAACTGCTTTGCTGGTAGTCTTCGTTATCCTGCAATTACCGTGGCTGATTTACAAGAAAAAGCACCCGAATACCTTTTTCTTTCTTCTGAGCCCTATCCCTTCAAAATGAAACATATCAAGGCTTTGCAAGCCGATCTGCCCCAGACCAAGATCCACTTGGTAAACGGTGAAATGTTTAGTTGGTATGGTAGCCGGATGCAATTTACTCCCGGCTATATTGGCGAATTACTGGAATCGATTGTTTGATTTAGGGTCTTTTGAGTGTGTACTTTATACACAACTCAAGTACTAGATTTGATACAAAAAACGTATCTTAGCCATCCTTAAATAAAATACATTTAAAATTATTATATGAAAAAATACAGAGCCGGGGTATTGTTCGGTGATGAACTAGAAGCCCTTTACAATGATGCCAAAGACAACCAGTTTGCTTTGCCAGCCGTGAACACCATTGGTACCAATACCATCAATGCTGTTTTAGAAACTGCTGCAAAGGTGAACTCTCCTGTGATTATCCAGTTCTCAAATGGTGGTGCACAGTTTATTGCTGGTAAGGGCATGCCAAATGACCAATTACAAGGTAATATTCAAGGTGGTATTTCTGGTGCTTTACATATTCACCAAGTTGCTAAATACTATGGCGTTCCTGTAGTTTTGCATACAGACCATGCTGCTAAAAAATGGTTGCCATGGGTGAGTGGTTTAATTGACGCTGGTGAACAATTCTACAAAGAAAAAGGTCAGCCCCTATTCAGTTCTCACATGTTGGATTTGAGTGAAGAACCATTAGAAGAAAATATTCATACTTCAGTTGAATTTTATAAGCGCATGGCGCCCTTGGGCATGAGCATTGAAATTGAATTGGGTGTTACCGGTGGTGAAGAAGACGGCGTTGACAATAGCGATGTTGAAAATGACAAACTCTATACCCAACCTCAACACGTTGCTTATTCTTATACTGAATTAAGCAAGGTGGGTAAATTATTTACCGTTGCTGCAGCATTTGGTAATGTACACGGTGTGTATAGCCCAGGAAATGTGCAGTTACGTCCTGAGATCTTGAAAAATAGCCAAGACTTTATTGAGCATGAATTGAAAACCGGTGCTAAGCCTGTTTACTTTGTATTCCATGGCGGTAGTGGTTCTCCACAAAACCAGATTCGTGAAGCCATTAGCTATGGTGCTATCAAAATGAATATTGATACCGATATGCAATGGGCATTCTGGGAAGGAATTCACCAATACTATCAGAAAAACGAAGGCTTTTTGCAAACTCAATTGGGCAATCCAGAAGGTGCAGATAAACCTAACAAAAAATACTACGATCCTCGCGTATGGTTACGCAAAGGAGAAGAAAACTTTATCAAGCGTTTGGAAGTAGCATTTGAAGACCTCAATTGCATTAACAGAAACGCATAATCTGATTCCAAGAAAAAACCGTCCATCCTTGTGGCGGTTTTTTTCTTTTCCGTACTTTGCACCCTTAAACCTGATAAATCCCCCCGATTTGAGGCTGCCCTAACGCTTGTTTGGGGCCAGTATTCCTACCGGGGTATTAAAAATATATTATCTTTCCGCCCCAATTCTTGGAATCATATATGAAAAAAGAACGCGAAGAAGACTTTGAATCAAACCTGACCGGTGAAGAAGTGCAAGGAGGAGACAGTGCCAAGCCGCGTTGGTTTAAGCGTATCCGTAAAGGGATTTTAACTTCCACTGCAGACAAGAAAGAAACACCCGAAGGTCTTTGGAACAAATGCCCCGAGTGTAATTATATCTCTACTACCACAGAACTTAAAGAAAATAGGTATGTATGCGCCAAGTGCAATTACCACCACCGTATTGGTTCTGAAGAGTATTATGATATTCTGTTTGACAATAAGGAATACACGGAGTTGTTTGACAATATCCGTAGTAAGGATGCCCTGGGTTTCACCGATCTGAAATCTTATCAAAAACGCCTTGACGATATCCATTCCAAAACCGATTTAAAAGACAGTATGCGCGTGGCTACCGGAACCGTTAACGGGGAAGGAATAGTGATTGCCTGTATGGATTTTGAATTTATTGGTGGATCCCTTGGTAGTGTGATGGGTGAGAAATTTAGCCGTGCGGTAGACTATTGCATTGCGAACCGTCTACCCTATTTGGTCATTAGCAAGAGTGGTGGTGCTAGAATGATGGAATCGGCGTTTAGCCTGATGCAATTGGCCAAAACCAGTGGCAAACTGAGTCAATTAAGCGATGCCCAATTACCCTTTATCTCATTATTAACCGACCCTACTTTTGGTGGAATCTCTGCCAGCTTTGGCATGTTGGGAGACTTAAATATTGCAGAACCCGGTGCTTTGATTGGTTTTGCTGGTCCACGCGTGATCAAAGAAACCATTAAGAAAGACCTTCCAGAAGGGTTTCAGCGCTCTGAATTCTTACTGGAACATGGGTTCTTGGATTTTATAGTAGACCGCAAAGACTTCAAAGACAAACTGTCTCAGGTAGTAACCCTGCTGAGGAAATAAGGATTTGCTGGCACTGCCAAAGGAAACTGTAGCGTATGACCAAGGAAATGAACAACAGGCAGGCCTATTTCAATTACCAGATAGAAGACAAATATGTGGCGGGCATTGTATTGCTGGGCACAGAGGTCAAGTCTATTCGGGAGGGCAAAGTCAGTTTCAACGATTCCTTCTGTTTGTTTGACAAGGGCGAACTCTGGGTTAGGGCACTGTTTATTGCCTCCTATTCTCATGGATCGGCCAATAACCATATTGAGGTGCATGACAGAAAACTCCTGCTCAATAAACGCGAACTCAAAAAACTCCAGACCAAGATGAAGGACAAGGGTTATACCATTGTTCCCCTCAAAGTCTTTTTTACAGACAAGAACCTGGTGAAAATTGAGATTGGTATTGGCCGAGGTAAGAAAAACTATGACAAGCGTGAAACCATCAAGGGGCGTGATGTTGAAAAAGAAATCAAGCGCTTGCTAAAGCGATAACTACTGATTGTTAAATACTTACAAGCCTTATTGTAAATAAAATAAGAAACTAGTCATACCTAGGCTTGTCTGGTTCCTTATAATTTAGCTGCTCTAACAAGGCTTCGGGGGTGGGATTTTGGGTGATGCTGTAAGCCGCACTCCAACTAACCGCTAACAATACCAGAGACCAAAAGAACTCTTGAATAGTCATCCAATACTCCCAAAAACTATACTGTTTGGCTCCTTTGGGATTTTTTGGTTCATAGATTATAGTAATCTTATCCCCAGGCTGATGTCCACTATAATACCCCACAAAGTCATCTACATAATAATTTTTGTATCCGTCTGAAAATTCGGCTTTCAAGACCTCCTTACGGGCATATGCATCCTGTTTCATGACCAAAGTGGCTTGCGCAAACTCACTATCAAAATAATCCGGATCCCTACTAAACAAGATATAGCAGAACAGACAAATCAGGTATAGCGGAACTACAATTTTGGTCAAGACGCTTGAATTAGTCCCTAGTTGGGTAGTTATAAAAAAGGACCAACCTTGCGGTTAGTCCTTATAATAGTTTGATTTTTTGTTAGTTAGCCAGACTTCTAAAGTCTACCGGCACCAGCTTACTCACCCCAGCTTCCTGCATGGTTACCCCATAGATCACGTCTACGGCGCTCATGGTCTGCTTGTTGTGGGTTACAATAATGAACTGTGAGTTATCACTGAACTTCTTGATCATTTGCGTAAACTTGCCTACGTTGGCATCATCCAATGGAGCATCCACCTCATCTAAAATACAGAACGGAGCGGGCTTGATCAGATAGATGGCAAACAATAAAGCTGTTGCGGTCAGGGTCTTTTCTCCCCCACTCAACTGAGTAATGGAAGACGGACGTTTACCCTTGGGCTTGGCCACAATATCAATACCGGTTTCCGCTAGGTTGGTAGGATCTACCAAGACCATATCGGCCGTATCTTCTTCTGTAAACAGGGCTTTGAACACTTTTTGGAAGTTCTCGCGCACTTTATTAAAGGTATCAAGGAACTGTTGGTTGGCTGTTGCTTCTACTTCCTGAATGGTTTGTAACAAACTATCCTTAGCAGATACCAGGTCATTCTTTTGTTCCAAGATAAACTCATAACGCTTCTTCATCTCAGTATAAGCCTCAATAGCCGTTGGGTTTACTTCACCCATATTTTCCAGACGCTTTTTCATACGATCTGAACTGGCTTGTAATTCTTCCAAAGTAGTTTCTGTACTGCGAGCCTGATCCAAGATCTCGTCCAATTCTACTTTGAACTCCACACTCAAACGCTCTTTCATACCTGCTAACTGCAGTTTCAGCTCGTTCAAACGGTCTTTGATCTCAGTAACCAAGTGATCAATCTGCTCCTTGCTCTTGATTTTCATACGCAAGGCGCTTTCTTTTTCCTGTAAGCTATTGCGTAAGTTATAGTACTCCTGATCAGCTTCATTAAGCGATTTCTCTTCCACTTCCTTGGTACGCAAGAGCGTTACCAATTCCAATTCGGCCGCTTGCATGGCTTGGGCACCTTCTTCAATATTACCAGAAGCTTCAGATAATTGCTGGGTATTGGACTGGATTTGGTTGTGCAAGTCATTGAGTTGGTTCTCTTTGAACACCAATTCCTGTTTCAGACCATTGATCTTGCTTTGTTGCCTGGTTAAAGAGAGGTTGATTTCATTATACTGAACAGAAGCAAAATTGTATTCCTGCTCCGCCAATTGATAATCCTGCTCTACCAATTGCATTTCTTGGGTAGTAGCTTGCAATTGCTCATTCAGGTCAATCAAGGATTCCCTGGTTTCAGCAATGGCTTCCTGCTCTTCTTGCAAACGCAGTTCAATGTCTTCCAGACGCTGTTGACCAGCAGATTGGGCGTGTTGCAAGTTCTCAAACTTATTGCGGGCAGCAAACAACTGGTTGGTCAACTGGTTAATCTCATTCTCGGTTTGCTTGATAGCACCATCTTTGAGTTGCTCATTGAATTCAATGACTTCGCTATGCTTGAGTTTGATTTCTTGTTTTAAGGCATTTACTACGGCGTCTTGCAAAATGATTTCATCTTGCAATTTTTCCAGGTTCTTGGCCCTACCAATTTTCTTTCCTTCAAACAGACCAACAGATCCGCCAGTTAGGGTATACTTGCCTTTTACAAATTTTCCGTGTTTTTCAAGTACTACTGCTCCATTACTATTGTTAATGGCGTCTTCATTCTCAGCAATATAAACATTGCCCAATAAGTAGTTGGCCAAGTCTTGGTATTGATCATCCACTTCAATCACATCCAGCGCCTTGATGGTGCCAGCGGGTTGATGGGTTTCTACCTTAATATCCCTGAATTTCTCCATCAGGAAGAAATTGGCCTTACCTTTTTTGTTTTGGTCTAGCAATTGAACCGCCTGCAAACCTTCTGTAAGGTTGTTCACCACATAGTAGTTCAGGTAGGGTTCCAATACGTTTTCTACCGCTGTGCGATACTCTTCGTTTACGTAAATGATATCGGAGAGAATAGGTGCGTTATGGTTCCATTCTGGATTCTTGTGCAAGAATTTGATGCTTTCTGGATAGCCTTCCATGCTATCAATCAAGCTTTTCAATAGGGCAAACTCATTGCGCTTGGCGTCAAGTTTGCGGCTTTCCTCAGCTAGTTCATTGCGAAGGGCTTCCATTGCAGCCTGAGCGTCAAAGATCTGGGCCTTGGTTTTTTCATGGTGATCCTGCAATTGCTGTAATTCAGAACGCTTGGCTTCTAGGGTGCTTTCTTTTTCTTCCAACTCCAAAGTCAATTGCTCTACTTGGTAGTTGCGATTGGTCCTTTCATCCACTTGCTGGGCTTGAGCCCTTTGCAAGTTCTGGATACTAGTATCGGCCACCGCCACTTTTTTCTCCGCGTCAAACTGTGAACGCTGAATAGATTGGTATTTACCCCTAACCGCGTCTACACCTGACCGTTTCTCGTCAAAAGTTTGGCGTTTGTCTTCAATATCTGTTTTGGCCGTGTCTACACGGTCCTGCATTTCTACCAATTTGCCCGCTTCTTCCTCAACCTGCATTTGGGTATACTCAATGCTATCCCCAATGGTTTTGAGTTGACCCTGCGCTTTTTCCAAGAATGCTTTTAGGCTGCCCTCTTTTTCTTTGAGGTAGTGCAGTTTTTGAGTAGCCAGGTTTCTTTCATTTTCCTTGCCGCGCAAGTTTTGAAGAAGGTCATTGAAAGCGTGTTGCTTGGATTGCAAGGCGCGCTCTTTTTCAATAAAGCCCAATTTCTCTTGTTCAATGGCCG
>JBEAPC010000195.1:0-2982 GCA_041164585.1 Bacteroidota bacterium | reverse complement strand
GCCTACTCCTGGCTGAAATTCAAAAATACTATGGTCTGGATTGGTATTATATTTTATGCCAGCGGCCTGAGTTGAACTTGCTGTATTTTGAACTACCCAAGCATACATACTATCAGATCGTTGGGGCATTTCAGGGTCAGCACCCCAAGTTTTACCCTTAACCAAGGGAAAGTCAAAAATGAGGTTATATCCTGTTTTAAGATCAGATAATGCATCATTCGGATCTTTTACTCGAAGATTCAAACTATCATCTGGAGGCAGATTGCTCAAATAGACTTTATTGCTATCTACTAAGAGCAGGTAATTGCCTCTATCCGCTTTACCTTCATACCATACCAAGTCTGTTGGAAATCCTTTAACAATAAAGGCATTTGCCTTACCATGCGGAATCACATCAATCACTTCCATTAACCAATTGGTTTGTTTGGTAATCATACTATCTATATCATCATCATGGTATTTTATGGTTGCCGCATAGGTCCATTGGTTTCCTTTTGCTAGAGGAAAATCTGCTTTGGGTTTTGATGGAGTGCAGGCAATTTGAAATAAAATAATGCTTAACCATAAAGACTTTTTCATTGAATCAATCATTTTAATAATTTCTTATTTTCTTTTAAACAGGGTTTTACCTTATCCTGATACTCTTTTGCTTTTTCTTGCTCTCCCCAAAAAAGATATTGGTTGGCAACTTCTTCATATACTTCACATCGCCACAAGTTGGTACGAAAGTTTTTCTTAAATTCTTTAGCATAAAACTCTAAAGTAGTCATTGCCAATTCTTTAGATTGTATAGGTTCCTGAGTTTTGAATTTTTTAGACAAAGCCAATGCATTAAGATGAAATTTTTCATCTCTCATTGTGAAAGTATATTCATTATTCCTACCAGATCTACCAGAACTCCAATAATGTTTATAAGCCAAGTCATATAATTTCATTGAAATTTTTCCAGTGCTATCATATTTTACCATGATTGGGGCTAATTGGGCACAATAATCATAAATCTGTATTTCTGGATTGGCACTTTCAGCATCTTCAATAATTGCATTTGCCCATTTAAATAATTGTCCTTTTGGACCATAACCGTATAAGGCTTGGTTTTCTTTGCTCAATTTTATATACTGTAAGCTGGTGTTAGACTTCTGATCAATTTTATCCTGTGTTGCAGGGTCCATTAGATTATAATAGTAGATTAAGAACATCAAAGAATTGGTATACCAGTCTTTATTAACAACAGAAGGAGATCTTTTATACATTTCAATCATTGCTTTTCTTGCTTCAAAACCTTCAGTTATTGGCAAATCTCTAGTATTAAAAAATCTATAAAAAGATTGAAAAGCTTGCTCATCTTTACCCATCATATATTGAGCATAGCCTGTATAATAGTCTCCGTAATTTTTTAAATAATAAAAATGAGTATCATTAAAATAATAGGTTTCGCCTTCAAATTTGTAAGAGGCATTAAATGGAGGTGTATTAGATTTAATATAATTCAATAATGGCTCTAAGACTATTATACAATTAGCATAAGATTTCCATTCTAATAATTTTTTCCCTAGGTCCATTGTTGAAACCCATCTCAAATAAATTGTAAACCGATATTCTGACTCTTTTGAATTTTCATAAAACTTATTAATTCCATTTTGAAGATTAACATATAATTCCTTTGTTTTTTTGAGCCTGTAATTTCCAGTATCCTGATTATTAAAAAGATAATACCGAAACTGATGATACATGCGAATATTATTCGTAGTAATCTCGGAATAGGTTTGTGATTTTACATAACTAAAGCACCCAAATAACAAAGCAATTAGCAACAAAGGGAGTCGCATACAATTAATTTGAACAAATCTAATTAGTCAAACTAATCATGCTATACCCTCCATTGGGTATTTATCCTTTTTTTTCTTGTTGTATATGGCGCTCCATAAAGAACCAAGTAACGGCTAGCATGGCAAGATTTAATCCATAACCCCAATAGGAAACCATTCTGCCTGAAACTTCTGTGCCATTTTCTAGGCCAATCACAAATAAGCTATTCAAGCCACGATGCTGTCCAATACTGGCATTAAAGAGGTTAAGACCAATATGTAAACCTGTTGGTAAAGCAATCCCTCCAGACTTAACCCTAGCCATCCCAAATAGAAAGGCAAAACAGCCAGGCCCAAGAAAAGAAGAGGCTAGACCTTGTCCTCCAGCAACATGGTACAATGCAAAAACAATGGCTATAATGATTTGTGTATTTCTTAGTCCAATGTTGGAATGCAATTGTTGAAATGCATAACCCCTAAAAGCCATTTCTTCCATCCACGCCAATGGAATCAGTGCAGTAGCAGTCATGAAAAAAGGAAGTATGGCTGGATTATCATTGATAGCTATGGTTACATCTGTAAAAATAACCATGGTGACTACCATGATTGCTGCCAAGATGATACCCAATAACAAACCTAATAAAGACTTGGGTAAGGTTTTGGCGTCCCATCCCAAATGAAGGGTAGACCAAGATTTAGCATCCCATTTTAAAAATATCCAGGTAACTATTATGGCAACAATAGAACCAATTAATCCATAACTCATGCGTTCATACTGCGGAGGCAAGAATTGCTTAAAAAAGCTGGCACCAACCAAAAATATAGTAAATGCAATGGGTAGTAAAATGGCCCTAATGATTTGTTGATTGTTCAATTTCATAAATTGAATTTAAGCGGAAATAATGATTTTCATAGCATCATACAATTGATCCAAATCTGCTTGATTATTAAAGCCTTGCAAAGAATATCTCAAATAGAATTGACCTTCATGTGAAGGAACAGGAACTTGAATACGATAGTTTTCATACAAGTGATCATGCAGTTTTTCAGGATGCGGTATATGAATGGGAATAGAAAATAACTGACCAATAAAATCATCATTTATGTTTCTTTTTTATTGAGATCGTATTAAGTCAATTAATTTGTGTGAATTTTTTTTTGATTGTTCTGTTTT
>JBEAPC010000194.1:0-3387 GCA_041164585.1 Bacteroidota bacterium | reverse complement strand
AAATGCTCAACGCTGCAGACACAGATGACGTGAAGATGGAATTGTCAACCCCAACTAAAGCGGGTTTGATCAAACCTACCGAACAGGCAGAAGGTGAAGACCTACTCATGTTGGTGATGCCGTTGATGTTGAATAACTAAGTTTCTCAATAGAAAATATAAAAGCGGCTGCTCTTTTAGGAACAGCCGCTTTTTTTTGACCAGCTGTTAATAGAATTATTTTTTTAAAGATCTGGCCACAGATAAGTCATGTCTTACTTGAAGGTTCATCCAAGTTTCGGCAGAAATTTGTAAAAGGTCTTGCAATTTCAAAGCCAAGCTTGCTGATATATGCCTCTTCCCCTTGAATAACTCACTCAAATGACCTGGAAGAATACCCAAATCTTTTGCAAACTGAGTTTTAACTAAGTTTCTAGATTCAATTTCATCTTTCAATATCTCACCAGGATGAATGGCAATAGCCGAATAAATTGCTTTGCGTTTAATTTTAGTTTTTAATTCTTTTACCATTTTTATACTATTAATGATAATCCGTTAAATCGTGAATTTCTGTTATTTCAACAATGTCTTTATCTATGGATTCAGATGATTTGATAAACCTAAGGATTAACCTATATTGATCATTCACCCTGATACTATGCATTCCTTTATATTTTTTCTCTTTAACTAATGCTTCTAAATGCAAACTCTTAAAATTCACTAAATCCCTTGAATGGGCGCAGCCCATAATAATCGTTACTTTTTTTATATAGGATTTCACTAAGTCCTTTCCATATATAGGTTTCCCTTTTTCTTTACCTGTAAGAAATAGGTCCTTTAAACTTTTATTGATAAACACCACCTCCATATTTTAAAAATAGGGAGTGCTTGTTTATCCTTATACTAGAATCATTTTATGAAAGTAAAACAATTTTATTATTTACCAAAATTTGGTAAATTAATTGAGCAGGCTAAAGCCGATTTGTTTGTATATTGAAGCCTAATCAATTGCAGCCATGGTAGAAAGCATTGTACATTATTTTGAAACCATACCCAGTTTGCACAGGGCCCTGATCTTGGCTGGGGGAATTAGTTTTTTTTGGATTATTGAAGGAGCTGTGCCCTTATTTAGATTTCAGTATAACAAATGGAAGCACGCCGCACTAAATATCTTTTTTACCCTCACTACTATTGTCATCAATTTTGCCTTTGCACTATTATTGGTTAAAGCCAGCGATTGGGTGGTTGGGAAAAGATATGGTCTCCTGCAGCTCATGGAAATGCCAGTCTGGTTATTCATGATCCTAGGCTTATTGCTTATGGATTTGATTGGTGCCTATTTGATTCATTTTATAGAACATAAGGTTAAGTGGATGTGGAAATTCCATATGGTTCATCACGCAGATACCCATGTAGATACTACTACTGCTAACAGACATCATCCTGGTGAAAGCGTGTTCCGCGCTGTATTTGCTGTCTTGGCTACCATTGTTTGTGGCGCGCCTATGTGGTTGGTGATGTTGTACCAAAGTATGAGTGCGGTACTTTCTCAATTTAACCACGCCAATATTCGCTTGCCACAATGGATGGATGATGCGGTGAGTTGGGTGATCATCTCTCCAAATATGCACAAAGTGCACCATCATTTTGAACGTCCACAAACCGATAGTAATTACGGTAATATCTTTTCTATCTGGGATAGGCTATTTCAAACCTATAACCATACCCCCATTGACCAAGTAAAATATGGCTTGGATGTATTGGATAATAGCAAGGATGAAAACCTAGGTTTTCAGTTAAACATTCCTTTTGATGGAAAAGTGAAAACAGATTATTGAGCCGTTAGCTGTTTCTTTGCAAAAACTTTCTTCATGATGATTGCCGCTTTTATTCCCGCCAGATATGCAGCTACACGTTTTCCAGCCAAGCTCATGCAGCCCCTGGGAGACAAAACCGTGATCCGTCATACTTATGACAATACTTTGGCAACGGGTTTGTTTGATGATGTTTATGTGGTTACTGATAGTGATATCATCTACAGAGAAATCACCGGCAATGGCGGCAAAGCCATCATGAGTCAGCGGGAGCACGAAAGCGGGAGTGATAGAATTGCAGAAGCTGCGGCGGGTTTAGATATAGATATTATTGTGAACGTGCAGGGCGATGAACCCTTTGTACAAAAGCAACCACTTGAAAAATTATTGGAAGTTTTTCAGGGAGCTGAAGGAGCTAAAGTGCAAGTGGCTTCTTTAATGCAAGTGTTGAAAGACCAGAAAAATATTGAAGACAGCAACTATGTAAAAGTGGCCGTGGACAGAAATATGAATTCCCTGTTTTTCTCGCGCAGCGTAATTCCTTATCCACGTAATCAGGAACTTGCCATTACTTATTATGAACATATTGGGGTCTATGCTTTTAGAAAAGAAGCTTTAATGCAGTTTACCAACTGGCCCATGACGCCGTTGGAAGCTGCTGAGAAAATTGAATGTCTACGCTACCTAGAATATGGGATTCCCTTAAAGATGGTAGTTACAGAATATATGGGTGTGGAGATTGATACTCCAGAAGACTTGATTAAAGCAGCAAGCCTGCTAAACAAATCCTAGATTTTCACAGCAATCGTTTGAGAGAGAATGGTTAAGGCAAATGTCTTGGGCTTTGCTTATCTTACTGTTCCAAGAACGATTGCATATGAACAACAACAAACTCCTGCGCTGGTCCATAGTGGTAGCGCTAGCCGGATTCATTTTTGGTTTTGATACCGTGGTTATTTCTGGAGCCAATCAACCCATCAAAGAACTCTGGCATACAAGTCCCCTGTTTCATGGATTCTTTATCATGTCTATGGCCCTTTGGGGAACAGTAGTTGGTGCATTATTTGGAGGAATTCCAACAGAAAAATATGGTAGAAAAAAAGTCTTGCTCTGGGTGGGAATCTTATTTGCAGTTTCAGCATTTGGATCGGCGCTAGCCAATGACCCTTATGTGTTTTCTTTCTTCCGTTTTATGGGTGGAGTGGGTATTGGAGTGTCTTCAGTAGTGGCACCTATTTATATTTCAGAAATCTCTACACCCAAGACCAGGGGCACACTTGGTGCTTTGTATCAATTCAATATTGTCTTTGGAATTTTAATTGCCTTTTTGTCTAACTATTTTTTGCAAGGTGTTGGCGGGGCCGATGACTGGCGTTGGATGTTGGGAGTGCTAGCTGTTCCCTCTATTATTTATACAGCATTGGTTTTTGGAATTTCAGAAAGCCCGCGTTGGTTAATTTCTCATAAGAATGATTTACCTGCCGCAAGAGCAGTCCTAGAAGAAATTGGTGTGGAAGATATTGAAGGAGAAGTAGCCAATATTATGATGGCCAACCAAACCGACGGTGGAATTGGCAAAGCCGCAGACTTCTTTA
>JBEAPC010000193.1:0-8907 GCA_041164585.1 Bacteroidota bacterium | reverse complement strand
CTTAGTTGATTTTCTAATTGATGTTCAACGTTATAGAGGGTTGCTATTTTTTTAATCACAGATTCTACTACTGCATCTGGGCAACTAGCACCACTGGTAATTAAAATGCGAAGCGGATCTTTCTCAGGTAAAAATTCGGTTACGGTTTTTTGTTCCTTGGTATGCCAATTACAATCAACAATGCTATGCTTGTCAAGGATTCTATCAGGAGAATCTATAAAATAAGTAGGAAGTTTGGCTTCACAAAGTTCAACCAAGTGGGAAGTGTTGCTGCTATTGTAGCCTCCAATCACAATGGCCAGATCAGCTTCTGTTTCCAGCATACCACCAACGGCTGTTTGGTTGTCATTGGTGGCATAGCAAAGTGTATCTCTGGTATCTGCAAAATGTTGATCAATGGTTTCAGTAGTCAATTGATACTTTCTAATCATCACATTTTTCAAATAATCAGAAATGGCTTGTGTGTCTGTAGCCAACTGAGTAGTTTGATTGACCACACCAAATTTTACCAAGTCTTTTGTAATGTCAAAACCCTCTGAATAGCGGCCTTTGAAATCAGTATAAAAATCGCTAGCAGGTTTTTCTCCAGTAATATATTTGGCAAGTTCAACGGTTTCTGCCATATCATTCACTACCACTGTAGCTGTGTGAACAGCAGCGTGTGAAAATGTGGCGCGTGTTTCTTCGTGTTTGGGTTTACCATGTATGACAATACTATAACCCTTCTCTGCAATTTGTTCGCTTCTGTTCCATACCTTTTCTACAAAGGGGCAGGTAGTATTGTATTTAGCCGTGGCAATACCCTTACTTTCTAATAAAGCTTCAATGTCAAGGGTGGTACCAAATGCGGGAATTATGACAATGTCTTCACCTGTTAGTTCATCAAATGAAATCATCTGTTTGCCATAAGTGTCTTGCATAAATTGAACACCCATGGCAATTAGGTCTGCATTTACCTGAGGATTGTGAATCATTTCACTTAACAGAAAAATTCTTTTGCCAGGGTTCTCAGCAACCGTGCTAAATGCAATTTCAATAGCATTCTCCACACCATAGCAAAATCCAAAATGACGGGCTAGATAAATTTGAACCTTACCCAAATCCAACAATGTAGGGCTTAGATCTTTTTTTAACTTATCAGCTGCTTTTCTATACTGCTTAATGGCAGTAATGAGTGGACTCCGGTATTCTAATGGAACGTTGAATTGCTTCATATGCGACTATAACGGTTTCAAAAGTACAAAGTTCAATGCAGTATTCAGAAAATGAACCCAGACCAAGGATGTTTTGGGGCTTATACTCAGGTTAAGGCATTTAAAATTTTGAGCACTGGAACTGGTTATTGTATTGAAACTTTAAGCACTGCACCGTTCTTTTTGTAATTTTAAGTATTCAATTTGCAATTATGAAAACCCGTTTCTGCCTTTTGCTTCTTTTGGCCATTGGTTTTGGTTTGCTTCAAGCCCAGTCAAACAAGTTAGTACCCATATTTGATGGTAAATCCCTTAATGGTTGGCGTACATTTCAAAACAAGCCTTCTGATTCATGGAAAGTGGTAAGTGGGCTTTTGTATGGCAATGGCCTTAACAAAGGCAATCATGCAGACCTAATCACTGAAGCTGAGTATGAAAATTTTAAACTGGTTTTTGACTGGAAAATCTCAAAGGGGGGTAATAGTGGTTTACTGTATATGGTCAATGAGCAATAAGATGCCAGCTTTCATAGTGGTCCAGAATACCAATTATTAGATGATCAGGGTTATCCTGAAAAAATAGAGAACTGGCAAAAAACGGGGGCCAATTATGCCATGCAAGCACCTGCCATGGATGCTACACTACCGGCTGGAAAATGGAATCATACCGTGATTATTGTGAATCGCGGACGGGTAGAACACTGGTTAAATGGTAAAAGGGTGGTGGAATATGAGCTTTGGAGCGATGCGTGGAACAAGGCCAAGGCTGCTGGTAAATGGAAGGACTATCCCCAGTACGGGATGAGTAAAAAGGGGCATATTGCCATCCAAGACCATGGTGGCGATATTTGGTTGCGTAATATTAAGATTCAAGAGCTCTAGTAGGCCTAGGATGGTCTTGAGCGTGGATGCCTTATCTTTGCCGCATGCATTATGTTTCCGTTGAAGGTCTGACCAAGAGTTATGGCATTAATCCGCTTTTTAGAAATATTTCCTTTCATATTAACGAGGGTGACAAAATTGGCCTAATAGCCCGTAATGGGGTAGGCAAATCCACTTTATTGCGCATATTGGCTGGTCAGGAGACCGCTGATTCTGGTAAGTCATGGATCAACAAAGACGTTACAGTTGCCCTGTTTGAACAGGATCCCCACTTTGAAGAAGACAAAACCGTTTTAGAGAATATCTTCCACTTAAAGCACCCCATAATCACGGCCATTCGCAAATACGAAGACGCCATGGAGCAGGAAGACGGAGAAATGATTGCCGAGTCAATTGCAGAAATGGAAGACCTGAATGCCTGGGATTTTGAAGCCAAGGTAAAACAGATCCTAGACAAGTTAAACGTGCACCATCTAAAGAATCCCGTGAGCGAGCTCAGCGGGGGGCAAAGAAAAAGGGTAGCACTAGCCAAGACTTTAATTGATATTGGCTTTGAACACCAACACACCATGCTCATGATGGATGAGCCCACCAACCACCTAGACGTAGAGATGATTGAGTGGTTAGAGCAATACTTAAACCAAGAAAATGTAACCCTGCTATTGGTTACCCACGATAGGTATTTTTTGGATGCCGTATGTGAAGAGATCTGGGAATTAGAAAGAGAGAACATGTATGTCTACACGGGCAACTATGAGAACTACATGGAGAAAAAAGCTGCCAGAATAGAAAGCGAATTAGCCAGTATTGACAAAGCCAAAAACCAATTTAGAAAAGAATTGGAATGGATGCGCAAACAACCCAAGGCAAGAACTACCAAGAGCAAAAGTAGACAAGATAATTTCTATGAAGTAGAAGCAAAGGCCAAACAAAAAATTGAAGACGTTCAACTTCAGTTAGAGGTAAAGATGAGCCGCTTGGGAGGCAAAATTGTAGAGATGAAAAAAGTCTACAAATCCTTTGCTGATAAACCCATTTTAAAAGGCTTTGATTATAATTTTAGTAAGGGAGAACGCATTGGCATTATTGGTAAGAATGGAGTAGGAAAGTCTACTTTTATGAACGTGCTACAACAATTGGAACCCGCAGATAGCGGTAAGATTGTAGTAGGTGATACCATTGTCTTTGGTAATTTTTCTCAACAGGGTCTTGTGATCAAAGAAGACATGCGCGTAATAGAATACGTAAAAACCTTTGCCGAGAATTTTCCTTTGGCAAAGGGTGGAAGCTTAAGTGCAGCGCAGTTTCTTGAACTGTTTTTATTCTCTCCTGATAAGCAGTATACTTATCTCTCTGCCTTGAGCGGGGGAGAGCGCAAGCGTTTGCAATTGCTCACCATTTTATTTACCAATCCCAACTTTTTAATCTTGGATGAGCCCACCAATGACTTGGATCTTCCAACACTGGCTGTATTAGAAAACTTCTTAAGTGAATACCAAGGTTGTGTGATGATTGTATCGCACGATAGGTATTTTATGGATAGGTTGGTAGACCACTTATTTGTATTTGAAGGAGAGGGTGAAGTAAGGGACTTTCCAGGTAACTATACCCAATACCGGATTTGGCTCAAAGACAACGAGAAAAAAGAAAACAAATGGGCTGTACTGGAATCTAATAAAAGCAAGGGTCAGACCACAGAAGAAGCGGTTGCTGCAAAAGCTGCGGCAGTTGCTAGCAGTGCGCCTGCAACACCCAAACGCAAACCTAGTTTCAATGAGAAGCGTGCTTTTGAACAGCTAGAAAAAGAAATGCCACTCTTAGAAAAAGAGCGGCAAGACTTAACTGATAAAATGAGTGCGGGTAATTTAAACTTTGACCAGATTCAACAACTCTCAGACCGGTTGATCCAGATTAACCAAGCATTGGAAGAAAAAGAATTGCAATGGTTAGAGTTGAGTGAACTCATGTAATTACCTAAAAGCAATTAATTCTACTTCAAAAATTAAGGTACTATTGGCGCCAATCTCTGCGCTAATTTGTCTATCACCGTAGGCCAAATGGGGTGGAATAAAAAAGCGCCATTTGCTTCCAGTGGGCATTAATTGTACGCCTTCTGTCCATCCAGCAATCACACGGTTAAGTGGAAATTTGGCAGGGCTACCTCTTTGTACAGAACTGTCAAACACGGTACCATTGATCATAGTGCCATGGTAGTGACAAGTAACTTCATGTTGTGCAGTTGGTTTAGGGCCGGTGCCTGCTATTAAAATTTCATATTGCAAACCACTTGCTAGTTCTACTACACCAGGATTTGTTTTATTGGCAGCTAAAAAGTCTTGTCCTTCTTTTAAATTGGCTGCTGCTTTTTCTGCTTTAATTTTTGCTAATTGATCTGCTACTCCCATAATTGTTTATTTGCCTGCTTGTGTTAAAATAATTTGGTAAAAATAAATCATCCGCTTGAAATCTGAAACGGGGATTCTCTCATCAATGCCGTGAAACCCTTTGGAATCAGTACTTGGCAAGAATTTAATCACTGCTTCTGAAAAGGGTTGAAAGTATTTGGAATCGGTTGCACCCACAGATAAGAAGGGTACTGGAATCACGTCTTTGGTTACTTGATAGGTAGCATTTTCAACCAATAAATAACCTTTGGAATTTAGTGCTGCTGCGGGTCCATTATAATCTGGTTGACTGGCTTTTGTAACTACAATTCTGGGATCATCCACTTGTCCACGAATAAAAAATTCTACGTCATCTGGTGTTTGTCCTGGAAGAATACGCGTATTCACAATGGCTTTGGCTACACTGGGGATTACATTGTCTTTCATGCCTGATTGTACAATGGTTGGAACAATGGTAGTGCGGATGAGGGCATTACTGCTCTTGTCTTTTTCTAATTCTCCCACCAATACTTTTTCAAATAACCATGGATTGGCAATGGCCATTCTTTGGGCAAAAGAAAGTCCCGGTCCAATGCGTTGAAACATTTCTTGAATCACGGGTAATACTTTGTAAGGCATTTGTTTTTCACGCAGCTTCACCAATCCTTTAGAAAGAATATCAATGGCCGTTTCTTTGGCAGGTGTGGAACTATGCCCACCTGCTTGATCTACGGTTAAATCAAAACTCATATATCCCTTCTCTGCCACTGCAATCAAGGCCACAGGTCTTTTTAATTCCGGAAAATGTTCACGCGTAATTTCACCACCCTCATCCAAGACCATTTCTGGTTTGATCTTTTGTTCTTGCATGTATTTGGCAATGGCTTGTGCACCATGTCCAATGGTTTCTTCATCGTTTCCAAAACTGAAATAAAAATCACGCTCGGGTTGAAAACCCTGCGCCAATAATTTTTCGGTGGCTTCTAAAATGCTGATCAAATTTGATTTATCATCGGCCACGCCGCGGCCATAAACTGTATCATTTTTGAGTTCTCCACCAAATGGAGCCACCGTCCATTGTTTGGCAGTTGCAGCTTCTACAGGCACAACGTCAAAATGCGCCATGAGTACATAAGGCTTTTGTTCAGGGTGTTTGCCCGGCCAATGGTATAACCTACTCAAAGCATTAAAAGACTGGTGTGTGAGGTGTTTGTGCACCAAGGGATACTGCTGTTCCATCAATTGCCAGAAAGCATTGAATTGAAGCGTATCTACCGGAAGACCATCGCCAAAGCCAATAGTTGGAATGCGAATTGCTGCGCGTAAATGTGCTAGGGCAGAATCTGGTAATGCGGGTAATTCCTTTGCAGGTTTGGTAGGGATCTCTTTGCTAAAGCGATAGGTATTGAACAAAACTATGCCACTCAGCACAAGTACTGCTGCAAATAGAAACAGAAAGATTTTCTTGATCATGATGCTTGGATAAAGCACCAAGATACGCCAGACTAGTTGATCTTAATACCAGGAAGTACTTTGCTCACTTTGTTTTTCTTGTCAATATCGCTTTGACGAATCACAGGATGCACTCCGGCCATACTATTGCACTTAACGCATTGTGCTTTATAGATTTTTTTGGCATAGGGAACCATGCACACGCCTTCATTCCAATCTGAACCGGCAATCACATAAGAATCTTCTGCGTCTGGTCCAGATGCCGGTACAAAACGTAGAGAACCACTGTTGTCAAATTTGATATTGATCCCATCTGGGTCAATGGATTCAATAATACCTGGAGTATAGGCATTAATGGTAATTTCTTCCACTACTGAATTGTTGACATAACGCAGTACACCAGAAGCTACTTCGGCCTTGGTGCTATCAATACCTCTGGTTAGGGTAATCTTTTGGTCAAGGTACACTTGAACTTTCTTGTAGTCAATATTAAAGGCCTGCATTTTCATCTGCAGTTCTCTGTTATAAATAATATAATTGGCTTTGTCCGCAGCACTTGGTGGGGTATAAGCATTATTGGTTTCAACATTACCCGCTTCTACATGTGGTTTAATGTAGGCTTTGGAAGAGCCTGTTTTCCTGCCTGTGCATGCTGCCAAAAACAGAAAACTGATGAAAACAAGACTAGCCGCAAATCGATACATCATTTGAAACATTTTGACAAAATTAAGGATTAATACAAAGAAAAGCCCTTTTTTCAAGCCTCCAAATGGGCTTAAACCCAATACAGGAAAGGGTTATACCATTTAAGCGCATGAAAATCCATACCAGTTTCTTGGTATTTTCCTTGTTTGAAACAGTTTTTTGAGGGCTTTTATTGCACAGACGGGCAATAAATATTTTGTTAATTCCTAGTCTTTTCTGTTCACTTTGGTAAAATCCTTGCTTACTCGGGCCTTCATAATGCCTGTTGTGTCTTTACCCGGAGATACTACCCTAACCTTGTATTCACACTCATAAAAATTGGGTGCTTCATAAAACAAGACTTCCTGAACATCAAATTTTACCTTGCTAGAATCATTGTTGACTGTGCTATATAAAAACTCGCGCATGGCTTTGTTCAAGTGTTCATTTACATCTGCTGTCTTAGGTTTTTTCTGACAGGATACTAAGGTTGTGGTGAGGATGACTAAAACAAAAAGGATCTTTTTCATATGGCTTATTGTTGAATGAATTTTTGATTGAATTCAGGATATAGGTCTAATAAGGCATTGCTTTTACCGTCTTTTTCAAAGATAAATTCCCAAGTATTCAAGGGCTCCCAAATAAATGTACCACGCATTTTCTTGTTGTTAATAGAAAATGCAATTTGATTAACTTCTTTCTTTTTGGCAGTATATTCTACCACTACTAAGTCTTGGAAATAACGCAAAGATAAATCTTGTAGATTTTTATCTAGGTCTTCTAATGTGCCATGCCATTGAGGATAATAAGACTGTCCAATCACGTCAAATTTTAATCCCCTTGTAATTAACTGATCCAAAAACCAACGGGATTCTTTGTTCTGTCCACCACAGGCAATATGAATCATCACAGGAGTTGTTGTATTAACTTCTCTCACACCTTCAATGCCAGATTGGATCAGACTTGCTAACACATCCATCTCTTTGGTATTGCCCTCGGGCCAAACCATACCATGATCAATTTCATTACCCACTTGTACCATGTCTGGATAAGTGTCTTGGGCCTTGAGTGCAGACAGAACAGTAGTAGTATGTTGGTAGATGGCTTTTTTTAAATCTTCTAGTCCAAGACCTACCCAAGCCGCGGGTTTAATCTGTTTGCCTGGATCAGCCCAAGTATCACTATAATGAAAATCAAGTAAGAATTTTAATCCTGCCTTCTTTACCCTTTTGGCCATCACTAGGGTATGTGCCAAGTCACAGAATCCTTTGCCCGGGGAATATCCGCTATCAGCGGCTGGGTTCACAAAAATGCGTAAACGGATATAGTTGAATCCTTTTTCTTTTAAAAGTAAAATAGCATCCTTGGTTTTTCCCTTGTCTGAAAATTGAATACCCTTGGCTTCAAGTTCTGGGAGAAAAGAAATATCAGCGCCTAAGATATTTTCAGTTTTACTATGCTGGGCAAAACTGAATAAGGCAAAAAACAGTATAGAACTTAAAACAATAAAGCGCTTGAGCATGCATCTAATTTGATGTGCTAAGTTAATTAACTCAAAGAGGAAAAAGGAAAAATGCTCTAACAGGTTTTACCCATTGTTGCCCTGTAAAGCCCTTTTGAAAAAGGGGAACTTATAACTGGTTCCCTCCAAATCGGTTAGGAGAAATACATAATCGCCGTCAGGCATATGGGTCATATTCAATTGAATTTCCGGCCCATGAAAACTACCCTTGCGTAAAACAGTTTCTTCTTGAGACTCTATACGATAATTCAATACGCTTTTGCGTAAGATAGGGGAATGGATTTGTACGTGCATGCGGTCGTGCACAATGTCCGTGATTTCAACGGAACCAGCAGTTAGTGTCAGCATTAGGGGTTATTCTGACCCTAAATTAGGGTAAAAATCAAAACTTATCCACAAAAAAATAAAATTATTTCGGCAGCCTCAAGTCTAGTATCCACATTTTGGACAAAAAAAGGCCCATCTTTTGGGATGGGCCTTGATAGGAATACAATAAACATTAATTGGTTTCGTAAGCAGAAACTGGCTCACAAGTACAAATCAGGTTTCTGTCTCCATGGGTATTGTTAACCCTTGCTACAGAAGGCCAGAATTTGTTCAAAGTCACATAATACAACGGGAATGCTGCTTCTGTTCTGCTATATGGTTTGGTCCACTCATCTGCACAAACCAGGGCTTGAGTATGGGGCGCATTTTTCAATGGGTTCTCTAATTTATCCCACTCACCTGTTTCTACTTTTACAATCTCACCATGAATAGAAATCAAGGCATCGCAGAAACGGTCTAATTCT
>JBEAPC010000192.1:0-22202 GCA_041164585.1 Bacteroidota bacterium | reverse complement strand
TGGCCATGGCCGATGCTTTTAGAGATAACCTGGATAACTGTTATAAGAACTTAATGAATGAAGCCAGTAGTGAGGGCAAGGGGTTGGATAAAAACATTCAAGTTCCAGAAGAAAGAAAGTTTTCTGGATTTGATGGTTACAAACAAGCCATCGCGCTAGCCGATGTGGTAATCCTGACAACACCTCCAGGATTTAGACCCATTCATTTTGAAGAAGCCATTCGTCAGAATAAACACGTGTTTATGGAAAAGCCTGTTGCTACAGATCCTGCAGGTATTCAGAAAGTATTGGCTACTGCACTAATTGCCAAGCAAAAGAAATTGAATGTAGTAGTTGGCTTACAAAGACATTATCAGAATTCCTATCGTGAATTGTTTAGCCGCAAAGACATGATTGGTGATATTACATCGGCGCAAGCCTGGTGGAACAATGACGGCGTATGGGTAAGACCCAGAAAAGCTGGTCAAACAGAAATGGAATATCAAATGCGTAACTGGTATTATTTTAACTGGCTTTGTGGTGACCATATTAACGAACAACATATCCATAATATTGACGTGATCAACTGGTTCAAAGGTGGGTATCCCGTAAAAGCACAAGGCATGGGTGGCAGACAGGTTAGAAAAGGAAAAGAACATGGAGAAATCTTTGACCACCACTTTGTAGAATTCCATTATGCAGATGGATCTATTCTAAACAGTCAGTGTAGACATATTCCAGGAACCTCTTCCAAGGTTGATGAATTGTTGATTGGTACCAAGGGTAAGATTATGGCAGGAGCCGCAAGAATCTTAGACGCAAAAGGCAATACAGTGTATCAATTCAACAAAAAAACAGAAAATAATCCTTATCAAACTGAGCATGATGAACTATTTGCAGCCATTGCAAAAGGTGAATACAAATTTGCCGATGCTGACAATGGAGCATATAGCACCATGACTTCTATTCTTGGTAGAATGGCTACTTATAGTGGTCAAGTAATTGATTGGGACAAAGCCATTAATTCTGGCATTGATATTCATCCAAAAACATATGCATGGGATGCAACGCCACCCATTGTGCCCGGGGCCGATGGATTTTACCCAATTGCTATTCCAGGTGTTACCAAATACTTTTAATTGACATGATGTATATGAAAAAAATAAGCCTACTCTTTGCACTTGTACTATTGTTACAAGTTGCACAAGCACAGAAAGTAAAACTGTTTAATGGTAAGGACCTTTCCAATTGGACCATTCATGGAACGGAGAAATGGTATGTACAAGATGGTGAAATGATTTGTGAAAGTGGACCAGACAAACAGTATGGTTATTTGTCTACCAATGGTAAATACAAAAACTTTAACCTGACCCTAGAATTCAAACAGGAAGCCAATGGAAATAGTGGTGTGTTTTTTAGGTCTTCCATTGAAGGCGTGAAAATCAGCGGATGGCAGGTAGAAGTAGCACCTCCCAAATCACATAGTGGTGGCATTTATGAATCTTATGGTAGGGGCTGGCTCATTCAACCCAAAGCAGAAGACGAACAATGGCTCAAAATGGGTGAATGGAATACCATGCGCATTCAAGTTCAGGGTGATGACGTAACAACCTGGTTAAATGGTCATGAAATGATTCATTTAAAAGACGAGAAAATTGGAAAAGGCGAAGGTTTTATTGCCCTTCAAATACATGACGGTGGCGGCATTAAAGTGCGCTGGCGCAATATTGTACTAGAATCGCTTTAAGCAGATTTATTGACCTGATAAATAATAAAGAACCCTGACTCGTCAGGGTTCTTTATCTCAGCAGTTTTAGATTTTCTCAGTCCATTCTTCACTTATTCCTCCTCTCTTCACTCTTCACTTATTCCTCCTCTCTTCACTTCTTCACTGACTTATTTATTCGCGTACGCTATCATAGCTGACAACTCATCTACCAAGTATTCTTTGCTACCATTATAACCCTTGGTTCTAAACTTGATATTGCCGTCTTTACCAATCACTACTTTGGCTGGAATCAGTTCAGCCTTGTATTTCATTCCTACCAAGTATTCATAAGGATTTCCTCTAACCCTTTCATCCATTAAAATTTGAAAGGAGTATTTATTTTCAGCAATAAAGTCTGTTACTTCTTTTCTTCTTGCCTTTTCGGTTTCCTGTGTTTCCCAGGTATCTATAAAAAGAAAGACCACGTGAGAACTGTCTTTGAATTTTTCAACAGCCGCTTTCATAGCAGGAAAAGACGCTTTACAGGGTCCACACCATGTGGCCCAAAAATCTAAGACCACTACTTTCCCTTTTAGTGCAGAGAGGCTAACTGTTTTTCCTTCTAAATTCTTTAATTTAAAATCAGCTGCTTTCTCGTTAACAGCTTGGGCAATCAAATTTTCTTTCTTGAATTCAGGCGGCTTAGTCTGAGCTACAACCATGCAAAAGGAGTACATGCATAACAGGAATGGCAAAAGCTTTTTCATCATGGTGCAATTTAAGACCGTCAAGATAGAAAAAATGCCAAATCAATGGTAAAATAGTGGCTTATTTGAAAAATTTAGAAACCACCATCCCAAAGGTCCAAGTATTGTAGGCGTTCCATTTTAGGTCATAGGTAAGACTAAAGGCCAATTCATATTTCTTGGGCAATTCCCATCCATATTCATACCCAACCCTAGTAACAGCAAAACTTCCTTCTTTTGCAAATTCTCCACCCATTCCCAAAATCAATGCGCCATGTTCACCCGGTTTATAGGTCAAAGCCGGAACAATTGCAAAAGGGGTAGAACGTTCAATTATTTTGTCTCCTGAAGCTTCTTCTAAAGCAAAATTTTCTTTGATCAAATCAGTATGAATACCTATTGCCAATTGTTTCTTGATCCAATAATTATAATCCAGACCAAAAGAAGGCGCAGCTATCCATTTTCTGGAACTAAAAAAATAGCCTTCCGAGATATAGGAATGACTCAACATAAAACTAAATTGGTGA
Source organism: Bacteroidota bacterium (assembly GCA_041164585.1). Taxonomy (GTDB): domain Bacteria; phylum Bacteroidota; class Bacteroidia; order Chitinophagales; family Chitinophagaceae; genus Sediminibacterium. The sequence continues at coordinate 19,242 of JBEAPC010000192.1, read as the reverse complement.
TGACTTAGTTTTCCTTCTTCTGAACCATGGTCTAATTTTTCTTGGCTAAAACTAGCTGTTACCATCAGTACGGCTAATAATGAACTTAGTAGTTTATTCATGTGTCTTTTTTAACTGGCTACAAAATATTCTGATAACCCAAGAACTTTTCTGACAACTGTCATAAAATACAATGAATCCAGATTTATAAGCTATTTTTAATCTAATAATCACCCACTACAAAACTAACACGTTGAATAGGCAATTCAAAACCATTTCTGGCATCGTTTTATTTGTTCTTGTTTTTGCAGGAACCATGCAATATTGCAAGCCATCAGACAAAGATGCTAGCAACTTAGCCGCTTTACCCAATGCCTATATTGGGGCTGAAAAATGCCAAAGCTGTCATCCAAAGCAATATGAAGATTGGAAAATGTCGGACCATTTTAAAGCCATGCAGGAGCCAACCGATTCTGCCGTTTTGGGTAATTTTAATAACACATCCCTTCAAGCTGATGGCGTTTCTTCCCGTTTTTTTAAAAAAGAGGGAAAGTTCTTTGTCAATACCCAAGGCGAAGATGGCTTGAACCATGATTATCCCATTAAATATACTTTTGGCCATTTTCCTTTACAACAATATTTAATTGAGTTTCCGGGTGGGCGAATGCAGGCTACAAGGCAGAGTTGGGATAGCCGTGACAAAAAGTGGTTTCAACAATACAAAGGTCAAAAAATTCATTACAAGGATTGGTTACATTGGACTGGGAATGCCCAAAACTGGAATACCATGTGTGCGGAATGCCATAGTACCAATTTGAAAAAGAATTATGACCTAGAAAAAGACAGTTACCAAACCAGTTATGACTTACTTACGGTCAGCTGTGAAGCCTGTCATGGACCGGGAGAACAACATGTCAAATATATTAATGGCAAAGACTATCAAGCTGGAAATAAACAACCCAACTCACTCTTATTATTAGCTAAAAATACCAAACAATTAGACCAGGTCAATGCCTGTGCACCATGTCATGCCGTACAAAATAATGTGGCTGCGGATCGTATTACTAGCAATGAGTTCTTAGACAACCATGTTCCTTCTCTCCCAAATACAGAACGATTTCACGCAGATGGTCAAGTGAATGAAGAGGATTATACCTATGCTTCTTTTTTACAAAGTAAAATGTTTGCTAGAGGTGTTCAGTGCAGCAATTGTCATAATCCACATTCTGGCAAATTGGTTTTACCTGGCAACCTTACTTGTTTGCAATGTCATGCTAAAACCTTTGACGAACCTTCACACCATTTTCATACCGTAAATACGGCAGGAGCTGCTTGTGTTAACTGCCATGCCCCTGGCAAAAATTTTATGGGCAATGACTTAAGGCATGACCATAGTTTTAGGGTACCCAGACCAGATATGAGTGTAGCATATGCTACCCCAAATGCTTGTAATAATTGCCACCAAGACAAACCTGCCAAATGGGCTGCAGATGCTGTAACAAAATGGTATGGACCCAAAAGAAAATACAGTTATGTGGAAGACCTGATTCCTGGTAGTCGTTTAAATAATCAAAGCGAGCCACATTTATTGCGTTTACTACAAGACAGCACTACGCCCAATATTATCAAAGCTACTGCGTTGAACTATCTTGGGGCAACCCCATTCCCCAATGGCATGTCTGCCTTAATGGAATCCTTAACATCACCCGATGCACAGATTAGATATGAAGCATTGAGAAGTTTACAAGCCTACCCTAAAAACAATATGAATCTGGGTGCCATTGCAGCCATGCTCAAAGACAAGGTTAGGGCAGTTAGAATTGCAGCAGCAGATTTGATCAATAGCATGGGCAAGAATATTCAAGTGCCGGAAGAATACCAATCAGCTTACCAAACTGCTAAAGCAGAAATGGAAAAGAACTTGTTACACCAAGCCGATTTTGCACACGGGAATATTGGCATTGCTGATCATTATCAGAGAAATGGTGAATATGCCAATGCTGAAAAATTTTATTTACGGGCGCTGAAAAAAGACAGTTTAGCCAACTTGGCCAGACTTAATCTGGCAGTTACTTATAATTTGCAAGGCAAGAACCAAGATGCCATTCAAGTATTGCAATTGGCCGCTAAAACAGACCCTAAAAATGATAGGGCTTGGTATAATCTTGGACTTTTATACAATGAACTTAAAGACAATAATAACGCAGCTATAGCCTTTGAAAAAGCTATTCAATTAAATAGCCAGAATAGTAGACTGTATTATAATTATGGATTATTACTACAACAAATGAGCAAGGGCGATAAAGCTTCAATGGTATTGGAACAGGGCTTAAAATCATTTCCGCAAGAAGAATCATTACACTATGCTATTGCTTATGTATATCTACAAAACAGTAGACCAGACAAAGCCAGAACGCATGTAATGTATTTGAAACAAGTAAACCCCAATAACCCAGAATACCAGCAATTATTTTCTGGATTGGGCATCAAGTAAACTATCGCCTAGAGGCTATGAGTAAGTTTAGATCTGTAAATTTCAGGTTGAATTTTTGACTGATATAAATATCAGTTAATGAACCTTTAAACAAATAAATGCCTTCTCTTAGGTTGAAGTTATGCCAAACCATTTCTTCCAATCCGCCCTCATCACTCACTTCTAAAATCAATGGCATCAATACATTACTGATGGCTTGACTAGCAGTGCGCGCAAAGCCACTAGGAATATTGGGTACACAGTAATGTATTACATCGTGTTTTAAAAAGGTAGGATGCTCATGACTTGTGAGTTCACTGGTTTCAAAACAACCTCCCCGGTCAATGGCTACGTCTATGATAATGCTTCCTGGCCGCATGGCTGCTACCATTTCTTCACTCACCACCACTGGAGCCCTACCATATTCGTTGCTGAGTGCTCCTACCGCAACTTCACAAGTTTTTAATTGCTTGGATAAAATTCTAGGTTCCAAAACAGAGGTCCAAATTCTTTGTCCCAAATTGTTTTGTAATTGTTTGAGGCGTGTTACATTATTGTCAAAGACTTTTACAGAAGCGCCCAAGGCCAATGCATTTCTGGTTGCAAATTCTCCTACAATCCCTGCACCAACTATCACAACCTTAGTAGGCGGAATACCACTAATGCCCCCTAACAAAACGCCCTTTCCTTTGTTGAAACTACTGAGGTACTGACCTGCAATCAACATGACCGCACTTCCGGCAATTTCGCTCATACTGCGCACAATGGGATATGCACCACTATCGTCTTTGAAATTTTCAAATCTTAGCGCTGTTATGCGTTTAGACATCATGTGTTCAATATGATGCTTCTTAAGTGCAGATAAATGTATGGGAGAAATAATGGTTTGATTCATTTGCAAAAAGGGCAGGTCTTCCTCTACGGGTGGTGCACTTTTTACTAATAAAGGCGCTTGATATACTTCTGCCTTGTCATATACTATTCTAGCACCTGCTTCTGCATAATCCTTGTCTGAATAGTTACTTCCCTCACCTGCTTTGTGCTCTACTGTTACATGGTTACCATTAGCTACCAACACACCTACAGCATCTGGTGTAAGGGCAATTCTGTTTTCTTGAAACGCTATTTCTTTGGGAATCCCAATAAACAATTTTTCACCCGGTGCTTTTACATCCAGGGTTTCTTCCATGGTTTCATATAAAAAAGAGGCACTGATGGAAGGTTTTGAAGTGGCCATAAGTCAGGTGGTTGTATGATCTGGTTAGTTGGTCTGCTTAAAATTACTCGTTTTCAGTGTATAGACGACGCATTTTCTGGTCCAAGACTTCTATATGCAGTTCAAAACAGTTGTCTGGTAATAGTCCCTCAGCTTTTTCAGGCCACTCTACCAAACAGAGATTCCCAGAGTCAAGGGCGTCTTCTACCCCAGCCTGAATAGCTTCTTCCTCGCTTTTGAGCCTATACCAGTCCATATGATAAATAGTACCAGCTTCTGGGCTTAGGTATTCATTGATAATACCATAACTAGGACTGCTCACAGTGTCTTCTACACCCAATACTTCACACAATGCATGAATAAAACTGGTCTTACCAGTACCCATAGGAGCACGAAATATCCAAACCTTGTGTTTTTTGCCCTCTTTCCATGCTAGTTTGGCTACAGCTCCAATTTGTTCCAATTCAAAAATTGCATCCATGATTCAAAGATAATTACAAAGAATTTGACACCATGATGTAAAAATATTCATCCGCTTTCGAAAGCAGACCCCTTGCAGTTGCAGTACCTTTACATTGGCCTAAGCCTAAAAAGAAAGTTATGGAAAAAGTGAATTGGAAAGTAGAGGGTATGAGTTGCACCAACTGCGCGCTCACCGTAAACAAATACCTAACAGGCAAAGGCATGCAAGCGGTGCAGATTAATTTTATGGGCGGTGATTTGAGTTTTGACGTGGTTGAGGGAACCGATAAAAAAGCACTAGCAAAAGGCATTGAAGGCCTAGGCTATCAGGTGATTACCGGAGAGGAAACTGACGAGAAAAAACCAAAGAAAATATTTCAAAACCATTTTCAAAGATTTATATTCTGCATCATTTTTACAGCACCTCTGTTATTACATATGATTCCTGGCTTGCATATTCATTTTTTGATGAACCCTTATGTGCAACTAGGTTTAACCATTCCGGTATTCATTGTGGGAATGGATTTTTTTGGAAGAAGTGCCTGGCATAGTTTGCTTAAGGGTATTCCCAACATGAATGTTTTAATAGCCATTGGCGCCATTGCTGCTTTTGGTTATAGTTTATACGGAACAATTATTGGTGACGCAGCAAATTTTATGTTTTACGAAACTGCTGCTACCATCCTAACCTTGGTTTTTCTTGGTAATTGGATGGAAGACAAATCAGTAGAAACTACTCAAACCGCATTAAAAAAATTGGTGGTCTCTAAAAAGCAAATGGCCAATATGATTGCTTATGATGACCAACACCAAGAACATGTTTTCCCAGTTGAAACTGGTACATTAAAAGTGGGTGATCTGGTATTGATTGGCAATGGAGAAGCCGTGCCCATGGACTGCAAAGTCTTGTGGGGAGACGCTTCTGTAGACGAGTCCATTATTACAGGAGAAAGTACACCCGTTGAAAAGAAAATGCACGATATGCTTATTGGTGGATCAGTTGTGTCTTCTGGAACCTTAAAAGCATACATTACAGCAGTTGGAGAGAATACAGTATTGGCCAATATTTTAAAACTTGTCAAAGCGGCTCAAACAGAGAAGCCACCCATTCAACAACTGGCAGATAGAATCAGCGCCATTTTTGTCCCAACCGTTATTAGCTTAGCAATCTTAACCATTATTGGCAATTATTTTATTGGTCATTTACCCTTTTCTGAAAGTCTTTTGAGGGGCATTGCCGTATTGGTTATTTCTTGTCCCTGCGCCATGGGGCTTGCTACTCCTGCCGCTATTGCAGTGGGTTTGGGAAGAGCAGCACGCAATGGGGTCTTGTTTAAAAACGCCAAGAGTTTAGAGGTCTTCAAACAAATTAAACAAGTAGTCTTTGATAAAACAGGCACCCTAACAACAGGTCAATTTAGCGTAGCATCTTTTCATGCTTTTGAAAATATTGCAGACAATGATGAAACCCAATTTAAAAGAATTGCTTTTTCAATTGAAAAATATTCCAACCATCCAATTGCCAAAAGTATCAGTAAGACATGGAAGGTCAAAGACGATCTTCGTTGGGCCAAGGTGGAAGAAATTAGGGGCCTAGGAATGCGCGCCATTGACAAATTGGGCAATGAGTATCAAGCAGTTTCTTTTAAGGGAATTGCCCACACTTATCATGACCATAGCCACAACGTTTACATTACTAAGAACGGTGAACTCTTGGGTTGGATAGACGTAGTAGATGAAATTAGACCAGAAGCTGCTGAAGTAATTGAACAATTACGTGCTGCTGGTATTAGAACCATATTGCTTAGTGGCGATGGTAAAGCCAAATGCGAACAAGTGGCCAACACCTTACATATTGATGAATGGTTGGCAGAACAAAGCCCCGAACAAAAACTAGCAGCTATTGCCAACTTTAACCTACACGAACCAACTGCTATGGTTGGTGATGGTATCAATGATGCTCCTGCTCTTGCAAAAGCCACGGTAGGTATTTCGCTGAGCGATGCTTCACATATTGCCATGCAAAGCGCACAGGTAGTGCTCATGAACCATGGATTAAAAAACCTTCCTTTGGCACTCGGTTTGGGAAAACATACTTATACCACCATCCAACAAAATTTGTTCTGGGCATTTATCTACAATATTGTTGCCATACCTGTTGCTGCTTTGGGATATTTGAGTCCCGGATTTGGAGCCTTAGTCATGGGTTTGAGTGATGTGGTATTGGCCATTAACAGCATCCGTTTGAACTATAAAAAAGTAGTTTAAATGCAGGATACACCCTTAGACATCCTGCAGCAGTATTGGGGCCATAGCCAATTCAGACCAACACAGGAATCCATTATTCAAAGCGTTCTAGCCAAGAAAGATGTACTGGCATTATTACCTACAGGTGGGGGTAAATCCATCTGTTTTCAAGTACCCGCATTATTATTAGAGGGGGTTTGTATTGTAGTGAGCCCATTGATTGCACTTATGAAAGATCAGGCTGAAAACCTGACCAATAAAGGCATTCCAGCTGCTACTATTCATAGTGGCATGAATTTTCATGAAGTAAAACTGGTTTTACAAGACGCCGTTGAAGGCGATTATAAATTTTTATACCTCTCTCCGGAACGTTTAGAAACCAAGATTTTCAAAGACTATTTAGCCCTGATGAACGTGAGTTTATTGGCCATTGATGAAGCACACTGTGTTTCTCAATGGGGCTATGATTTTAGACCAACGTATTTACGCATTGCAGCCATAAGAGCATCCCTACCTGGAGTGCCATTGATTGCGCTTACGGCATCAGCTACCCCCTTGGTGCAAAAAGATATTTTGGCCAAATTAGAAATGCAAGATGCGGCTATATTTCATCAGTCATTTAATAAACCCAATCTCTCATACAGTGTCTTTAAAGTAGAGAGTAAAATTGCCAAGCTAGTAGAGATTTTGCAAAAGGTTGCTGGCTCTGGAATTGTATATTGCAATAGCAGAAAGCAGACAAAGAACATAGCTTATTTATTAGTGCTACAAGGAATTGAAGCAGACTTTTATCACGCTGGCTTAGACGCAGAAGAGCGTAATAAAAAGCAGGACGATTGGATCAATAATAGAACAAGAATCATGGCTTGCACCAATGCATTTGGTTTGGGCATTGACAAACCTGATGTAAGAACCGTGGTGCATTATGACGCGCCTGAATGCCTAGAAAATTACTACCAAGAAGCAGGAAGAGCGGGAAGAGATGGTCAAAGATCCTATGCCATTTTATTGTATCAAAGCGAGGACCTTATTGCCTTAGCATCCATGCCAGACAAGCGTTATCCTCCAATCAGGAGTATTAGAAAAGTGTACCAAGAATTGGCCAACTATTTACAATTACCAGTTGGCTTGGGAGAAGGGCAATATTTTGATTTTGACCTTGCTAATTTCTGTACCAATTTTCAATTAGACAGTCATTTGGTTACGGCTGTTCTAAATATATTAGAACAGGAAGGTCATTGTAGTTTTTCAGAAAAGATTTTTCTGCCTACCCAGGTGCAGTTTACTACTAGCAATCAGGAACTCAGAGAATTTGAAACGCATCATCCACTATTGCAAGAACTGATTAAAACATTACTCAGAACTTATGAGGGGATTTTTAGTTTTCAAACCAGCATTAATGAAAACAAGCTTTCTATATATTTAAGACAACCTGTTGCACTAATTCAGGAACAACTCTTGCAATTAAAAGCTTTTGGGATGATTGAATACCTACCCAAAAAAGAGAAACCTCAAATTCATTTTTTGCTAAATCGAGCTTCAGCAGATTATTTATTAATTGACCAAGATCATTATTTGGCTAGAAAAGAACAGTACAGAAAAAGACTAACCGCTTTTCTAGATTTTATTCAAATGGATCATGGTTGTAGGAGTAATAGCATTACCCAATATTTTGGAGAAGCTACAGACCAAGCATGTGGTATCTGTGACAATTGTCTGAACAAGAAAAAAAACAAGTTGGGTAAGGATCAGTTTAATGAAATTTTCGATAAGATTAAAACCTTATGGTCAAACCCTTTTCCCGTAAAACAATTAATGGAGCAGTTAGACGCCAATCAGGAAGCACATGTCTGGGAAGTACTGCAATTCATGATTGCCGAAGGCTTGATGAGCATTGACGAAGAAGGGATAGTTAGAAAACGCTAGTATTTTCTTTTACTGGTTCTACCTCCTAATCCCAATGCTCCTAATAATGACCTTGTAATCATCACGGCTGCTGTTCTACCTACTGACTTCACTACTGGATTATCAAAAAAGCTTTCTTCTTTTGCTGCGCCTTTTTTGGGTTTCTCCTCTTCTACTTCTGCCTGCTTTTCTGCTGCTTCAGCCAATTTGGCTTCCAAAATTTCATAGGCACTTTTAGAATTCACCGGCTCTTTATATTTGGGAACCAGTTTACTCTTGGCAACCAATAGATCAATCTCTGCATCGGTTAACACATCCATTCTGCTAGAAGGAGAACAAAGCATAGTATGTACCAAAGGCGTAGGAATCCCTTTTTCATTCAACAGGGTTACAAACGCTTCTCCAATACCCATCTGGGTTAAGAGTTCATCTGTTTTATAAAAATCAGATTCAGGGAAATTCTCGGCGGCTTGTTTAATGGTCTTTCTATCAGCTGCCGTAAAAGCCCTAAGTGCATGTTGTACTTTCAAACCCAACTGCCCCAAGATAGCTGCAGGAATGTCTTGCGGGTTTTGTGTGCAGAAAAATATGCCAATCCCTTTTGACCTAATGAGTTTGATCACAGTTTCTAATTGCTGCAATAAGGCATCAGATGCTTCTTGAAAAATCAAGTGTGCTTCATCAATAAATAATACCAACTTAGGCTTGTCCAAGTCTCCCTCTTCTGGACTACTTGCATATAGTTCTGCCAAGAGTTGTAACATAAAAGTTGAAAACAGTTTGGGTCTGTCTTGCATATCAGTAACCCGCAAAATATTGACCATTCCCCTACCATCATCACTAATCCGCATAAGGTCTTCCACTTCAAAACTTCTTTCACCAAAAAACACATCGGCCCCCTGTTGTTGTAATTCAATGACTTTACGCAATACCGTACCAGTAGATGTGGTAGAAATTTTTCCGTAAGATTTTTCTAATTCGGCTTTCCCTTCATTACCTACATATTGCAAAACTTTGATAAAATCTTGCAAATCTAATAATGGCATTTGCTGGTCATCGCAATATTTAAAAATCATCGCTACAACTCCACCTTGCGTGTCATTCAATCCCAAAATCTTACTCAATAGTACTGGACCAAACTCGGTAACGGTGGCGCGCAAACGAACACCCTTTCCTTCATTCAGGGTCATTAGTTCTGTGGGATAAGCAGCTGGCTGATAGCTGATATTGATTTTTTGACACCTTTCTGCCAGTCTATCATTGAGTACGCCAGGAGCAGCAATCCCACTTAAGTCCCCCTTGATATCCATGAGCAAAACAGGCACACTATTATTACTCAGAATTTCTGAAATTACCTGCAAAGTCTTGGTCTTACCTGTGCCAGTTGCTCCAGCAATCAATCCATGTCTGTTTAGGGTTTTTAATGGAATAAAAACATCGGCGCTAGCCACTACTTCACCATTAAACATACCAGCACCAATTTTTGCGTGCTCCCCTTTAAACTGATATCCCGCTTTTATTGCATCTAGAAACTGAGATTGATCTGCCATAACACTTTTGAATTAGGCATACAAATTAACCAATGCTACTGATTGCTAAAAAAAAATAATTGTTGCTTTTTGGAACAAGTCTAAAAACTGAAAATGCATTTAATGCTAGCATTCCTTCCCATATTGTAAATACCTGAATTTCCATTTGGCGCAGACTGATAGTATTCCAAGTATTTTAAACGGCTTAAATGGTTCTGGTAGGCCAGGTCAAACAGATTATTGATCTGACACTGAATAGTCAATTGCCTTTTGCCCCCTAATATCAAACTTGTTCCCCATCCAAGATGGAATAAGGTGTAGGGGGCTGTTCTGGTCTCGGTTCCATAGAGTGCCAAATACCGGTTTTGGGCTGCTGCAAATTCCCATGAAGCTGTTACATGTAGATTGGGCATCCATGAAATATTTGTCTCCCAATTTTTCTCTATTGACCCTTGCCAAGTGGTAGGTGGAATCAAAGGCAACCATTCTCCCTGATTCCCTTTTCCGTTAAACCGTTCTTGCAGGTTTTCTCCATGAACATATGCAATTGAGCTAGTCATATTCCATTGCGGCAAAAAATTAGGATGCCATTTGATTTCTGATTCAAATCCAAGCAATCTTGCAGCTGCTTGTTGGTATTGAAATGTCTTATTGCCCTGTGCATCTGTTTGAGGAAGTCCATTTGCATCAAGTAGTTGCGTGAGGTAAATAAAATGATCCAAGCGATTGTGAAACAAAGAAAGACTCCATTGTAATTGAGCTGTTGTTAAACTAATACCAAGGTCTTGTTGCCAACTGGTTTCTGGTACAAAAGCCCTGTTTCCCAAATACAGTATATGGGCTCCTGGATCTAATCCATTAGATGCCAATTCAGTAATACTGGGTGCCCTATAACCCCTTGACAGATTGGCTTTCAGACTCCAAGTAGTATTAATATTATAAGCTACACCAAGTGCAAAAGAATATCCATTAAATCTTTTTTCAAAAGCTGGAAATTGCAATACAGACCCAGCTGTATCTGGAAAATGATATTGCTGCTCAAATCCATTTTGAAGATTGGGTCCAGTATAAAAATCAGCCGATGATAATTGTCTTTGATCCCATCTAAGTCCCCCTGCAACATGCCAGTTTTGCCAATTCCATTTACCGTGTATATAGGCACCAATATCCCATAATTGAAAATTGGGAATGGGAAAATCAGTGGCATTTAAATGTTTGTTTTGCTGGTACATACCATTGGCACCTATTGACATTTCTGCAGTAGTTGATAATGGCATATTTAGGTTGATTCCGTAGTTCAGGGTATTTAACTGCAAGGACAATCCTGCTTGATCTGGCCATGCAGGATGCGTAAATTCTTTGCGGTTATTTTGTTGAAACCCAACCAAAGCATCTAGATTAATTTTTTTAAACTGATATTGGTGTTTGCTATAGACTCTATAATGCTTGATGCTTTGAACCAACCCCGATAGTGCATAGCCATTTAATTCGTTTTCTGAAACCAAGGGTCTGTTTTTAACTTCGTCCAATTGTCCATCCAACACTTGCTTGGTAAATTGCCTGCTGGCCGAGTCTCTACTACCATCGGGAATGGCTTGCAAATTATCATAGTAAGTAGCGCTTAAAAGACTAGACCCTTTCTTAGAATAATAACCCGTTTGAAACCCAAGATTGGTCTCTTTAAATCCTGTTAAATAGACTTTCCCATCAATGGCATTGCTGTAATTGCCAGCTATTCTTTTAGACGCTGACCCCTGCCATAACCAATGTTTGCTACGTTGTCCCAATCTAACACCACTGGCCCACAAACCATTATTAGATTGGTATTCCGTTAATACCCTTCCTTCTATCTGTCCTTGATCAAGCTTGGGTAAATAAGGAATCAAACTCACTACACCTGCAATTGCATCAGAACCAAAAAGTAAACTGGCGGGACCCTTAATAATTTCAGCTCGATGAATTTGAAATCCATCCACTTCCAAACCGTGTTCGTCTCCCCATTGTTGCCCTTCTTGCCTTATTCCATCGTAGAGGGTTAAGACCCTATGATAACCCAAACCGCGAATAAATGGTTTTGAAATATTGGGACCCGTTTTCAATACTGACAAACCTGGGGTATGTAAGCTCAATTGGTCCATGATATTGGAGGCAATGGTTTTGTCAATGGTTTTAGAAGCAATAGCTTGAATGGTAATGGGGTTTTCTTTCTGAAACCCAGCCCTAGTAAGCCCCGTAACTACTACTTCTTCTGATTCTCCTTCCAACAATTTTTCTACGTTACTGGGTATAGGTTTTCTAATACTGGTATCTAGGGACTGGTTTGATTGTTGGGCATAGGTAGGCATTGCATAAGAAAGCAAAAAAACAAGACCTAACCATATGTAAAAACGACACTTCATACAATATTGTTCTACAAACATAATATTAATGTTAGATTAGTCTAACATTTTTTATTTTCTCATTGAGAATCAATTAGTTTAGATTTGTAACATGACCTTAACCGAGGAAAATTACCTGAAAGCCTTACACAGGCTATCTCAAAACGGAGAAAGCATTTCTGTAAAAAGGATTGCAGCTTTGTTAGACATTAAAATGCCTACGGTCAATAGTATGGTCAAAAACCTTTCCGAGAAAAAATTGATCAAGTACGAGAAATACAAATCCATTGAATTAACGGAGAAAGGAAGAAAGCAAGCGCTGCTGATTTTAAGAAAACATCGCTTAACAGAATTGTTTTTAAAAGACGTGATGGGTTTGGGATGGGAAGAAGTGCACGATATTGCCGAACAAATTGAACACTTACAAAGTGACTTGTTTTTTAACCGGGTAGACGAAATGTTGGGCCATCCCAAATTTGACCCCCACGGAGAACCCATACCAGATAGTCACGGAAGACTACCCCAACTCAAAGCAACACCCTTAAGTCTTTGCCAGTCTGGTAAAAAATACCAGCTCAGCGGTGTCTTGAACAATGACGCATCCTTTCTTACTTATTTAAACTCGGTTGACCTACAATTGGGTTCTCAAATTGAGATAATCACTGTACAGGAATTTGATAAATCCATGGCCGTAAAACTCAATGGGAAAATCAAAACTGTCTTTAGTGCACTGATCTGCCAGAACCTTCTGGTACTATAGAAACTAATAGTTAGAATGCCAACAATTAAGCAGAACTTGCTATAGAAGCTACCAGAATGCTGCGCGATAAAACCGTTTTAACAAAAGATTGCGCTGAATTGGCAGTAAAATGGGTTTGTTTTATCTTTATTTGAGTATAAATAATTTGTTATGGAAGACAAAAAAAGTAAAATTCTCTTGTGCGAAGACGATACCAACCTTGGTATGGTGCTCAAGAATTATTTGGAGTTAAATGATTATGACGTAACACTGGAAAGAGATGGCCGCTTGGGTTTGGCAGCTTTTCAACGTGAAAAATTTGATATCTGTTTGCTAGACGTGATGATGCCCAATATGGATGGATTCAAACTAGCAGAAGAAATCCGCGATGTGGATCCAGATATACCCCTGTTTTTTCTAAGTGCTAAAACCATGAAGGATGATATTATTCAAGGGTATAAATTGGGTGCTGATGATTATATTACCAAGCCCTTTGATTCTGAAGTATTGTTGTTGAAAATCAAAGCCATTTTAAAGCGCAATGAAGAAGACAATAAGATCAGTGATAACTTGGAATTTGATATGGGTAAATACCATTTCAATCCCAAATTACGTGAATTAAAACACGATGGCACCACCCAAACACTTTCTCCAAAAGAGAATGAATTGTTGAAGATGTTGGCCGAACACAAAAACGATTTGTTGCCTAGAGAAAGAGCCCTGAAAAAAATCTGGGGTAGCGATACCTATTTCAATGGTAGAAGTATGGATGTGTATATTGCCAAATTGCGCAAGTACCTAAAAGACGATACCGATATTGAAATTGTGAACATTCATGGAAACGGATTTAGACTGGTTGCACCATAACCAATCTAATGGTCATAAAAAAAGCTCCCCGATAAATCGGGGAGCTTTTTTATTAGCTAAACAAACTGGGAGTGCCGCCCCTGTTCAGGGTTTCACGCCCCAAGTGGTTATATGCTTTTAAGGTTGCTTCTCTTCCCCTTGGTGTTCTTTGCAAAAATCCTTCCTGTATTAAAAAGGGTTCATAAACTTCTTCAATAGTGCCAGATTCTTCTCCCACTGCAGTAGCAATGGTGGTTAAGCCAACTGGTCCACCCTTGAATTTATCAATGATGGCTGCAAGAATACGATTATCCATTTCATCCAATCCGTGCTCGTCTACATTTAAGGCTTTTAGTGCGTGTTGTGTAATGCCAAGGTCAATGATTCCATCATTGAGTACTTGAGCAAAATCGCGAACGCGGCGCAGCAAACCATTGGCAATTCTTGGCGTACCCCTGCTTCTTCTTGAAATCTCTCCAGCAGCATCGGAACTAATTGCTGTATTGAGAATGGCAGCACTTCTTTCAATAATTTTTTTGAGGGTATCTGCCTGATAATATTCTAGTCTTGATTTGATGCCAAACCTAGATAATAAGGGCGCCGTTAATAAACCACTTCTGGTGGTAGCGCCAACTAAGGTAAAGGGGTTCAAATTAATTTGAATACTCCTGGCATTGGGGCCACTATCAATCATGATATCAATTCTAAAATCCTCCATGGCTGCATAGAGGTATTCTTCTACCACAGTACTCAAGCGGTGTATCTCATCTATAAATAAAACGTCATTGGGTTGTAAATTAGTTAGTAGCCCAGCTAGGTCTCCTGGCTTCTCTATCACAGGTCCTGAAGTCTCTTTGATACTAACCCCTAATTCATTGGCAACAATTCTACTCAAAGTGGTTTTACCCAATCCCGGAGGCCCATGAAATAAAATATGATCCAAAGCTTCACCTCTCAGCTTGGCTGCTTTGATAAAAATGGTCAGGTTTTCAATCAATTGGGGCTGTCCAGAAAATTCATCAATTTCCTTAGGCCGAATGGTGTTCTCAAACTCCTTGTCTGCAGGACTCAGGTTTTCGGGTGTGTTATTCAAATTATCGTTGGCCATACCCTTCAAAACTACAAAATACATTTTATCATAGCTTTGGTAAAAATCAACCCTTGCAAACACAATCTGCCCTAGTCATTGGTGCCACTGGTCTAACTGGATCTTTGCTCCTAGAAATGTTGCTTCAATCTAGTGCTTTTCATACCGTACATGTATATAGTAGAAGAAGTTTAGGTCTCCAGCATCCCAAGCTGCAAGAGCACCTGATAGACTTTGACCAATACCAAGGAACGGTTCAAGCAGATACCCTTTTCTGTTGTTTGGGAACCACCATTAAAAAAGTGAAGACCAAAGAAGCTTTTAAAAAAGTGGATCTAGAATACCCTGTTAAATATGCCCGCCTTCAATTTGGGGGTGGTACCAAAAAAATGATGGTCATTAGTGCCATGGGAGCCAGTGCTAATTCCAGCTTTTTTTATAGTAGGGTGAAGGCTGAAATGGAAACTAGTTTGGCAAACATAGGTTTTGATCAATTAACCATCTTTAGACCAGCGTTGATTACAGGTAATAGACAGGAACATCGCTCTGGTGAAAAGATTGCCTCTATGATCAATGGTTGGATCAATCCCCTTTTGGTGGGCAGTTTGCGCAAATACCGCTCTATTCCAGCAGCTACCATTGCCCAATCTATGTTGGCCCACTCATTGCAAGAAAACGAAAAAGGATGCACCATTCTATTATCTGACCAAATTTGAGCAGAAAAATATATTTGCATATACAAATAAGATAATTATCTTTGTCTCATCATGAAAACATCGGACTGTAAATTTTCAAAATGTCTTTACTTCACTAGCAACGCTTTGGCGCGTAAAGTGGAGAAACTGGCTATTGAAAGTTGGAAGCCTGTTGACCTTTCTCCCAGTCATGGTTATTTACTCTTATTGGTGTTAGACAATCCAGGCATTCAGCCCGGAACTATTGCAGACCAATTACAGCTAACACCCAGTACCATCAGTCGTTTGATTGAAAAATTGGAAGAGCGAAAACTGGTTGTAAGAACTACGGAAGGAAAGATCACCAATGTATATCCTAGTCCAAAAGCCAAACAATTAATACCTGAATTGCAGGCTTGTGTAGCAAGGTCTCAAGCTGCTTATTCAGAATCCCTAGGTAACCATGACATTAAGGAGTTAGTCAAAAATATGAACCAGATCTCGGATCAATTAACTTAACCTATTTTTTTAATTTTTCATTTGTATATACAATTATAAACAATCACCTATAAAACCAACGAAAAATGAAGTATGTAATCACAGGTGGAGCGGGCAATATTTCAAAACCCCTTACCCTTGAACTATTAAAAGCTGGACACCAAGTAACCGTTATTGGAAGAAGCTTGGACAATTTGAAAGATCTAACGGCGGCAGGTGCCATAGCCGCAATTGGCTCAGTGGCTGATTTTGATTTTCTTGTTAAAACATTTACTGGCGCTGACGCTATCTATACCATGGTGCCTCCAACTTGGGATGCCGCCGATTGGAAGGGGCATATTGGACAACAAGGAGAAAACTACGCATCAGCTATTGAAGCAAGTGGCGTAAAAAAAGTAGTGAACCTGAGCAGTATTGGTGCCCATATGGAAACCGGATGTGGACCAGTAAGTGGTTTATTCCGAGTAGAAAAAGCCTATAGCCGTTTAACTGGTGTAGACGTATTGCATTTACGCCCAGGATTCTTCTTTACCAATTTCTTGGCCAATATTGGCATGATTAAACACATGAATATTATTGGGGGTAATTATGGTAGCAACAACACCCTTGTGTTGGTACACCCAACTGATATTGCCCACGCTGCAGCAAAAGCTTTATTAGCTTTGGATTTTAGTGGACATAGCATTGAATATGTAGTGAGTGATGAAAAAACGCCTACTGAAATTGCAGCCATTCTTGGTGCAGCAATTGGAAAACCAGAATTGCTTTGGGTTGATTTTACCGATGAGCAAAACCATGGTGGTATGGTTCAAGCAGGTCTTTCTGAAGAAGTTGCCAAAAATTATACTGAAATGGGAACCGCTGTAAAGAGTGGTGAAATGGCAACAGACTATTTAAGCAAACCAAAACCAGTTTTTGGAAAAAGAAACCTAGCAGAATTTGCAAAGACTTTTGCAGTGATTTATAATAGTTAATCAAGATTTGAGAAACCAGCAGCCCTCTTTGTCATTTGGGATTAACTCCTAGCTGATAAAGGGGGTTTTGCGTATTGCAATAATTGCAATAGCAAATCTGGATCAGGACAATTGTTTAAATAGGATTCTCTTTCACTAAAACGGCAGACACCAGGATAATCACCTTCTTTACCTTCTAAATCTAAGATCAATTGAAAGTGTAAATGTGGTGGCCACTGACCATTTTCAGTTTGTGGTCCAAAATGCGCTATCAAACTACCACCCTTTATGGGTTGGCCAGATTCTAGTTGACTTAAATCGGCTAATGACAAGTGTCCATATAAGCTATAGAAATTAACCCCATCTAGTCTATGACCTAGGATAATGGTTGCCCCATAATCGCCATAGGCAGCATTATTGGCAATGCTATGCACATAGCCATCGGCAACAGCAAAAACTGGTGTTCCTACTAGTCCCCAAATGTCTAGGCCTAAATGCAATCTTCTAGGCTCCTCACCTTCAGCACTATCAAAAACTTTGCTCCTACTGTAGACTGTTCTATGTTCATTATAACCACCAATCCCAAATTTGGCATTGGCTTTTGCAAGCTCTTGACTTACATAAGCACTAAAACTTTCCGTATTAGCCAATACTGTTGCTGTAATACTTTCGTTAGCAGCAGTAAAATCTAGGAGCAATAAATGCTCACTAGCAAAATCAAAATTGACTACCGAAAAAAAAGCGGAACGGTTATTTTTTACCAGGGATGCAAATAAATTCCCATTACTCATTCAAATAAATTTTGCGCTCATTAAAATTAGGGAAATGATAAAGCAAACAGCGCAATGATTTATTCGCCAGATTCATCAAGTGCATTGTGCTCATCTCCTCCAATACTATAATAATTATTCTCTTCGTCTTCACTTCCAACTAACTCTTCAGCATCATCTAAGTCCGCACCCGGTACATCCAAATCTGTACTGTCTGCATTGTTATCACCCAAAATCTTCAGTACTGGATCTTCGGGTTCTATATTCACCACGCGCGTACTTTTTTTGAAAATATCTTCTGCAGGTGGGTAATTGATCAAATGATTTGTGTCTGTAATACTGCTGTTATTATCCATGGTTTGTTTTCCATAAAATTCCAACAGAACAAACTATGAATTGATACAGTATTGAATGAGATTCTTACAAAATTTACGGCAACACTTATTCAAAATTATTCAAGTATTGTAAACCCTGCTCCCATTTTCCATAACCACTATCTGCATTAATATGACCAGCAGCTCCAATATTAATCAAAGAACTGCCCCAAGCTTTTGCAAATAATTGGGCTCTTTCTAAAGACACCCAAGGATCGTTATCACTAGCTACCACCAAGGTTTTAAAAGGAATGGTTTGTAGTGGAATAGGAGCAAATCCAGTAGATGGAAAAGTGTAAACTGGATTTTCAATATCACTGGGAGCTACTAGTAAGGCTCCTTTAATCTTGCGTTGATAACTATTTGCCCAATGCGCAATAGTGCAGCATGCCAAACTATGACCAATCAACACAACATTAGATGGTTCATAAGCTAATACTGCCCTGTCAATGGTATCTATCCAATTTGCACAATTTGGAGCATCCCACTCAGTTTGCTCCACCCTTTTAAAATTGGGTGCACTCTGCTCAAAATAGGTTTGCCAATGTGCAGGACCAGAATTACCAAGACCGGGCAGTATTAAATATTGTGTCATCAAAAAAAGTTCAAGTATTATCTCAACAATTCTTTTGGAACAGGTTTTTCCAACAAGTATTTGTAGATAAATTTAGTTTTCAAATTATTAAAATGATTACCCTTTGCACCACCCCATCCATGACGTCCACCAGGATATAACATGAATTCAAAATCCTTACCCTTGTCTTGCAAAGCACTTACCAACTGAATACTGTTTTGCATGTGCACATTGTCATCCATGGTACCGTGCACCAGTTGCAATTGACCTTTGAATTTATCTACAAAAGTTAATACACTGCTGCTCTTATATCCTTCTGGATTTTCTTGAGGTGTATCCATAAAACGCTCGGTATAATGACTATCGTACAAACGCCAGTCAACTACAGAACCTCCAGCCATAGCGTGTGTGAACACCTCAGAACCATAGGTTAATGCATAGCAACTCATGTATCCACCATAACTAAATCCAGTTATACAAATTTTGGTAGAATCAGCTTGTCCATTGGCAATAAACCATTTAGCCATGGTCTTGTAGT
>JBEAPC010000191.1:0-4247 GCA_041164585.1 Bacteroidota bacterium | reverse complement strand
ATACAGCCCCTTACAGCACTATAATCAGCTAGTTGTCCCTTGATTACTAAGTCGTTATACCATTGAGAATAATCCGCTTCTCTGGTTGCCAATTCTTTAGCCATTTTCGTTTTATGATTTCTTTAACAAATTAACAGTTGTTCGCAAGCGAAATGGCAAACTATTTGTCATACAAAAGTCAGATGCCTTTTCAGCATCGCAAATGTATGTAACTTCACATTATCTAACTTCTACAAACCTGCTACCATGAAAAACACTTTACTTTTAGCTTTACTTGGCATCGGTTTATTATCAACCGGCTGTTCAACGGCTTACAAATCCAATCAGACTCCTGATGATGTTTACTATTCACCTGGTAGACCAATGGAAGAGCGCGTGAATACACGTGTAGAAGAAGAAAAAAAGCAACAGTACGATGAGTATGTTAGCAATATGGATGACAGGTACCTGCGCATGAAGGTTTCAAATTATAACCGTTGGTTCATGCTAGATGACTATACCTATTGGAACGATAGCCGTTATGACTTTAACCGTTACAATTTGTATGGTAGTGGTTGGAACAATTATAACTGGAATAAAATAGGCGGCTATTATGGAAATGGTTGGGGTTATTATGATTACTACTACCCTAATGCTGGCTGGTACAATCCTAAGGCTACCATCATCACTTATTACGGTGGAAAAATTCCTACTCCAGGTACAACATCAGGTTCTGCTATAACAGCTTATAGGAACAAGACTTATAACAATAACAATAATGGCAATATTGGTTATAATGCTAAAACTGGTATGCCCATTACTTCTAACAACAATAACTCTAGCAACAATTTTAGCAGCTTAATGAAAAGGGTATTCAGCCCTGCTACCAGCAATAGCAATAGCAGCTCTTATGATAGACCTGCTAGAACTTTTGATAATAGTTCCAGCAACAATAGTTCTGCTAGAACCTATAGCACACCAAGCACTACTACCAGTAGTTCTGCAGGTGGCAATAGTGGTGGCGTAAGTAGTACCGGAAGTAGTGCTAGTGGTGGACGTGTAATTCGCAACTAAACCAATCAAATTTTGAAAGTATCAGAATCATTCTATAATGATTCCCGCTATTACCATATCCCTATCCAAATAAAAATCTTATGAAAAAATATTTACTACTCATCAGCTTAATCAGCAGCAGTATGCTGATGGCGCAAACACCAGAAGACGCATTGCGTACTGCCTGGTATACACAAAATGGTTCTGGTAGAAATACCGCTACTGGTGGTGTTATGGGCTCTCTTGGTGGAGACATTACTGCCAACCACGTAAACCCTGCAGGTTTAGGTTTATTTAAAACCAATGAATTTGTATTGAGTGGCGGGATGCATTTGAATAACAATAAATTCAATTATCGTGGTACCGATACTACGGCCAATAAGAATGCATTCAACTATGGTGCCTCTGGTTTAATCCTTAGCTCCTCTCCTAACTACAAAGCAAAATGGACCAGTTCTGCATTTGCCATTTCTGTAAATCAGATTGCCAATTACAATAACCGCATTCAGTTTAAGGGTTTCAATAATTTTAGTTCTTTCTCTGAGAAATACCTAGAAGAATTGATTCGTGACAGGGCCGATACCAATGCCGCTCTGAGCAATTATATTTTTGGTTCTTCACTGGCTTTCCGTACCTATTTGATAGATACTATTCGTGGTGCGGGTGGATCAGTGGCAGGTTACCAAAGTTTGGTTCCCATTTCTTCCGGTGTCAATCAATCTTATGACGCCATTACATCTGGTGGCTTTCATGAAATTGCCGTTGGTGTTGCAGGGAATATGGCAGACAAAATGTATGTAGGTGGATCCTTGGTAATTCCCGTGATCAACTATAGACGTGAACTAACTTATTCTGAAAAAGACCCTACTGCCAATGCCAATAACGATTTTGCCAGTTTTGAGTTTAAAGAAACATTCAGTTCAAGAGGAATAGGTCTAGGAATGAAATTGGGTATGATTTATAAACCACAAGACTACTGGCGCATTGGCTTTGCCTTTCATACGCCACAGTTAATTGGATATAAGGATGAAGTGCGTGCCAGCATGGTTACCAATACAGAAAAATATGCAGGTGTAGTTTCCGAAAACAGTGACGTCCTTAATAGTGGCAACCCAGGTAAGGGAGAATATAATTTAATTACTCCTTACCGTGCCATCATTAGTGCAAGCTATGTGTTCCGTGAAGTAAAAGACACACGTAGACAAAGGGCTTTCTTAAGTGCCGATTTGGAATATGTGAACTATCGCGGAGCAAGGTATTCTACTATTGATAAAGACAATACTGCACTGGTTGAATACTATCGCTTGGTGAATGAAGAAATCAAAGACTATTATAGAGGCAATTTTAATTTCCGTATTGGTGGTGAATTAAAATTCAATGTATGGATGGTGCGTTTGGGTGGAGGTTATTATGGAAGCCCCTATGCAGACCATTTGCTCAAAGCTGACCGCATAGTAGCATCAGGTGGATTGGGTTATAGAAACCATGGCATTTTTATAGACCTAAGCTATTCACACGCCTTTCAGAGAGATGTACAGTTTGCTTATAGACTCAATGACAAACCCAATACTTTTGCCAACCAATTGGGTAGTAGGGGAACTTTAATGATGACTTTAGGATTCAAGTTCTAATACTTGTTCAACAGATAATTTAGCAGCATCCATCCAAGTGATGGATGCTGCTTTTTTAAACCAAGTCATCTGTCTTTTGGCGTATTGGCGGGTATGCTGCTTGATTTGTTCAATAGCTATTGCTTCAGAAATTTCACCATTAAAATGGGCAAATAATTCTTGGTAGCCCACGGTTTGTAAAGCATTATTGTATTGGAATGGAACCAGTGATTTAGCTTCTTGAATCAATCCCGCTGCTACCATCATGTCTACTCGCTGGTTTATGTGTTGGTTCAACACTTCTCTAGGCAATTCCAATCCTATCTTGATAATTTTAAATGGTCTTTGTTTTTTTTCTGCCTTTCTATAATTCAAAATAGAATCACCCGTTGACAATTTAAATTCTAAGGCACGCATGAGTCTTTGGGGATTCTGCTGTTCTGATTGTAACCAGAAATTAGGATCAAGCAATTGTATCTGCTGCTGTAACCAAGCCAATCCCTTTTGTTCAAAATCCTTTACCACTTGTTCCCTAATAGCTGGCGCGATACTAGGCATTTCATCCATGCCTTCTGTAAAAGCTTTGATATACAATCCAGTTCCTCCTACCATGACTATTTGACGATGTTGTTGAAACAATTCATCTGCTTTTTGCAAAGCATATTGTTCAAATACACCTGCATTCACATGATCATGAATGGAATGGGAATTGATAAAATGGTGAGGAACCATGGCCAGTTCCTTGGCCGATGGTTTGGCTACAGCAATACCTAATTCTTGGTAACACTGTCTTGAATCGGCCGAGATGATTTCTGTGCCAAGGGCTTGGGCTAGTTCAATAGCAAAAGCTGTTTTGCCAATTGCCGTTGGACCGCAAATAATAAATATGGTGGGTGCCTCTTGCAATGGATCCCTTAAATTAATTGGCTATGCTTGTTTCAGATTGCTTAAAAAGCATCTTCATCATGACTTTCTTCTGCGCCTTCATCGCTATCTTCTGAGCTATCTGCATCTGCCTCATCTCCTTCCTCTCCAAAACCATCGGTGGCTTCTGTAAGATCATATTTTTCTTCAATGTCGGCAAACTTATCACCCAACAAACTCTTAGTGCCATATTGCTGAGGTCCAATACCCTCAACCCTAGAAACAGAAGGATAAACTAGTTTGCTACTTTCTTCCTTGCTAACATTGATTAATTCTACTAAGAAAGTCCAGTTTTTGGTAAAATCATAGACATAAATAAATTTCTGGTTGGTGTCCCTGATCTCAGAACCAATGGTGGTTTCTGACATGATCAATGGGGCAACTGGATATGCTTTATCATAAGTTTCCAAAGAAATCTCCCTTCCTCTCTGCCAATTATCATTACTTCTATAGAAAGTAGCCTGGTGCTTGCTATCAAATTCATACGACTTTACAATAGCCAAGTGCAAGTCTTGAAAATGCTGGGTGTGCTTGATCACAATATCACGGTACACCGCATCGTCTTCTTCCAGATATATTCTAAATTTTAAAACAGCCATTCTCTTGGTTGAGGTTTAAGGGTTGTAAAGCATGCAAATTAAGCAAGTATCGCTTTGAAAAACAAAAATCCGTATTTATTCA
>JBEAPC010000190.1:0-23869 GCA_041164585.1 Bacteroidota bacterium | reverse complement strand
AGACAAAATGGGGTGCTAGAAGGAATGACATTTGATAATGGCTTCAAAACCCTGTATGTAAATGTAGAAGAGCCCTTATATGAAGACGGGCCAAGGGCCGATTTAACCCCAAATAAGGCATGGATTAGGATTTACCAATACAACCTAAAGTCTAACAAGAATACTGCACAGTATGCATATTTATTAGATCCTGTGGCTTATCCTGCCACGCCGGCCACGGCCTTTAAAGTAAACGGGGTGCCTGATATCTTTGCTATTGGAAACAACAAACTCTTGGTGATGGAGCGTTCTTTTTCTACGGGTAGACTGCCCTGTACTATCAAGATTTTTGAAGTGGACCTTGCTGGTGCTGAAGACATAAGAGAGCATGCTTCTCTGATAACATCGCCACCGGCAAAACCCTTGACCAAAAAATTATTGTTGAATATGGATAGTCTGGGCATTTATGTAGACAATATAGAAGGTATGTGTTTTGGTCCCACCCTTCCTAATGGCCATAAAACCTTGGTCATGGTAGCTGACAATAACTTTCAACTCTTTGAAACCACCCAATTTTTCCTATTTGAAATTATTCCATGATCGCGCGTTATTCCATAGTCATCCTTTTTGCCTTGTTTCTGGGTTGTAAACCCAAACCCGTTTATGAGAACCCACACGTGCTCATTCAAACCAAGTATGGTGAGATTGAGTTGGAGCTTTATCCCAAAAAAGCACCCAAAACCGTAGCGGCTTTTCTGTCTTATGTAGATTCTGGTTTTTATTTCAATAGTGGATTTTACAGGGCCCTGAATATGGAAAACCAACCCTCTAATGCCCCCAAAACCGAGTTGATTCAGGGCGGGATCTGGAAAACCAATTATAAAAAAGCCGTTTCTATTAAGGGAATTCCGCATGAAAGCACCAAGGAAACCGGCATTTTACATACAGAAGGGGTAATTTCTCTGGCCAGAGCTGCTCCCGGCACGGCTGGCACTGAATTTTTCATTGTGATTGGTAACCAACCCGGTTTGGATTTTGGTGGCGAAAACTGCGAAGACCGTCAAGGTTATGCCGCTTTTGGCAAAGTGGTGAAGGGTTTAAACCTGGTTTTTAAAATCTCCGGACAAAAGTTAAATGGTCAATATCTCTGGCCACAGGTTGATATTTACAACATTGTAAGACCTTGATTATCAACCTTTTTAACAGATTTTAGGTTTTCTTTAGGTTTCATTTAAGACTTATTGGCACGCTGATTGGATAGGTATAGTAAATCAATTTACTAACCTAAACAGTTAAGTTATGAAAAAGCAGTTTGGATTTCTGGCCTTGGTCAGTGTCTTGATCTTCTTAACCAGTTGTGGTACCACCGCAAGGGTGCAAAAAGACGATTCCGTAGACTTTACAAAAATAAGAACCTATGCTTGGGTAGATCCCAGTTCTAAGGATAGCGCCAAACCTTTGGCCAAAACCAATGATTTGGTAGACCGTAAAATCAAGGAAAGCATTGACAAAAACCTAAAAGCCAGTGGTTGGAAAATGAGCCAGAAAAACCCTGATGTATTGTTGGTCTATGAAATTGACGTGGAAAAAGAGAAACGTAACCAGCGCAGTCCCGTCTATTCTGACCCCCAATACAGGTATTTGTACAGTCCTTTTAGTAGAAGATGGATCCCAGTTTATTATCCATCAACGCTAATGGGTTACCAAAACAGTGTTCTAACGGTTCAGGAGCATACCCTTACTGTGACCCTTTTGGATGCTCAGTCTGATAAAACCATCTGGCAGGGCTGGACCACTATGGAATCAGATTCTAGAAGATTGACAGACAAAGAGATAGAAAAAAATGTAAAAGCAATTGTGCAACAATTGGAAAAATAAACCCCACCCTTAACCATTCCCCCCGAGGTTTAAACAAAAGCGGCTGCCGGCTAATTACCGGTGGCCCTTTCTTTTATGACCAGATCTTAAAATAAAATATTAAGTAGCTAACAGGACGCAACAGGATAGATGTAAAACTGACAATTGTTAATTTGGACGTAAATACAACTTAAAAGGTTGTACTAGCTGCTTGTCGATTGCCAAAAAGTCCATATCTGCCCCGCTTGAGATTTTCATGCAATTCCCCATACGGCCGGAACTTCCTAAGTTGTCATTTTAAAAAAATTGGACGGTGTTTTACCCAAAACACCGGTAAGATAAACACAAACGACAGCTACTGTTATGAGAAGAGTTCTAAGTTCCGTTCTTGTCATCGTGACCCTTTTATCCATTGTTTCAACTGGATGTAAGAAAAAGGCATTTGATGAATTTTATGGTAGACCAGATACCCTGGCTCAACCTATTTACCAAGTTTTACAACAAAAAGGGAATTTTACTTCCCTGCTTGCCTGTATAGACAAGGCCGGATATAAAAATATCCTAGCGGCTTCCGGTTATTGGACCATGTTTGCGCCCAATGACGCGGCTTTCCAGAAATTTTTTGCAGAACAAGGAATTTCAGGAATTGACAAATTGGATTCTGCTACCGCACAGGGGATTGTTACTTATGCTTTGGCCTATAATGCTTTTACAAAAGCTAGGTTAAATGACTATCAAGCCAACACAGGATGGATTCCCAACAATAGCTTCCGCAGAAGAACGGCTAACTACAATAGTTTTTATGACGACACCACCAAAACTGGCACAGTAGTAAAAGCATTGGGTTCTAATAGAAATAACAGTTTTGTCAATAATGACAACAACAATAAATACGTTAGCTATTTTACCGATGTCTATTTTACTGCCAAGGGTCTTCCAACATCTGACTATACCTATTTCTACCCCAATAGCAGTTTTACTGGTTTCAATGTGATGGATGCGGCTGTTCTTAAATCTGATTATGTTGCTGAAAACGGTTATATACATGAAACCGACAAAGTAATCTTGCCCGCCAAGAGTATTGACCAGCACTTGAAAACAACTGCTCAGTATACAGAATTCAAAAAACTCTTGGACAAATACATTGTATCATTTGTGAGCAATGCAGACGCAACCAATAGGTATAAATTGTTAACTGGTAAGAACGACCCTGTTTTCATCAAACAATTTGCACCAACTACCGCGTTCTCTCCCAACAACGAAAACTTTATCAAGGCGCAGGATAATGATGGTCAGTCAAATGCCTTTACTATGGTTGCACCCAACAATACGGCTACATTAAATTATATTCAAAATGTATTGTTAGAAAGATATAGTTCTTTAGATGCGCTACCTACACAAATCATCCAAGACTTTGTCAATGCGCATATGTGGCAGACTGCTATGTGGCCTAGTAAATTTGCTGTGACCAATAACGCACAAGGGGAAGCTCCAACCATTAACAGCACATCTGACATTATAGAGAAAAAAGTGTTGAGTAATGGTTTCTTTTATGGTTCTAACAAGGTGCAAGAACCCAATGTATTCAGAACCATTTATGGTAGGGCATATCTGGATCCTGCCAACTTGTTAATGACAAGGGCCCTTGATCAAAACTATCGCTTTACAGTAACCATCCCTTCTATCAAATACGTGATGATTATGATGAGCGATGCGGTGTTAAAAAGAAGGGGTTATGATTTTAGTACGGTTGCCAATGCTTGGACCTATACCACACCAGGAACAAGCACCACCACTACAGGTAATGTGCCAAGAGATAACCTCCAAAGAATTTTGGGAACCCATATTATTCCTATCACTACAGGTGAGTTAGACAATATTACTGGAACTGGTATTATTGAAACAGCTTCTGGGGATTATATCAAATGGAATAACGGTAAATTTTCTTCTGCTGGTTCTGAAGACAGTGCTTATACCGTAAACACCAGTTCTACAAAAACCTCTTTTAATGGTAGGGTTTATTATGCCGATAACTTGCTTACGTTTAGTGTTAGAAATTTTGGTTTGAATTTATTAACACTGGGTGGAACTTCTGCAGCAACTTCTCAATTTTTCAATTTTGTTTCTTACCTAAGAAACGCCACCATTTTCACAGTAGCATCTGGTGCTATTCTAGGTGTATCACCTGGTGTGTTCTATACTTCTTTTGTTCCCAATAATGCAGCGATTGTGCAAGCAGTAAAAGACGGACTATTACCAGGAACGGTTGCTACCGGTGTTCCCAACTTTGCACCAACTCTTCAAGCAGACAGAGACAAAGTGAACAACTTTATCCTCAATCATATATTGAACAAAATCACGGTGGTTCCTGATGGTAAGAAAATAGGAACTTTTGAAACCCTGTTCAAAAATGTAAGTGGAGATGCTGGTCAAGTGAGTATTACCAGTGCTTTAAACAGCATGCAAATCAAGGATAATTTTAATAGAACATCTAACGTAGTCATTGCCAACAGCAATAACCTAGCAGACAGGTGTGTGATTCACTTGATTGATGGATACCTTAAATACAATCCAAACTAGACCAAGCGAACAGTTACCCAAAACCTAATTCCCATTTACACAAAGTCATATGAAAAAATTAGTTTGTTACTTGTTCCTACCCTTGCTAGCAGCCTGCTTTCAACCGGTATTTGCACAGGATGCACCCGCTGCTCAAACCGTATTGAGGGGAAAGATCACAGATAAAAAAGACAAGTCTCCTATTGCCCACGTATCTGTTGCAGAAGTGGACAAAGACGGAAGAATTGTTAGAGGTGTTACCACCGATATTGATGGTAACTATGCCCTCAAAATTTCCAACCCCAACCACAAAGTGTCTATCTCTTATATTGGTTATAAAACCGAAGAAGTAGAATTAAAAGGTAAAACCACGTTGAACCTGGCTATTGAAGCCAATTCCGCCAACTCTTTGAATGATGTTGTGGTAGTTGGGGGTAGAAGAACCGATAATGGTAACCTTTCTGTCTCTGATAAAAACCTGACTATTGCTACTGTAAAAATTCAGGCCAAGGATTTAGAAGAATTAGGAGCTGCTTCTATTGACCAAGCTTTACAGGGTAGATTATCTGGTGTGGATATTACTTCTACTTCTGGAGATCCTGGAGCAGGTATGAGTATTCGTATTCGTGGTACTTCTTCTATTAATGCAGGAACCAATCCTTTGATTGTTGTAGATGGTATGCCTTATGAAACAGCCATTCCTTCTGACTTTAACTTTGGTACGGCTGATGATCAAGGTTATGCGCAGTTATTAAACATCGCGCCAGCAGATATTAAAGAGATTACGGTTTTAAAAGATGCTGCTGCAACTGCTATGTGGGGTTCAAGAGCTGCTAACGGGGTTTTATTAATAAGTACCAAACGCGGTATCATTGGTAAGCCTACCCTGAACTATTCTTTTAAAGGCATCCGCTCACAGCAACC
The DNA here is from genome assembly GCA_041164585.1 of Bacteroidota bacterium. Taxonomy (GTDB): domain Bacteria; phylum Bacteroidota; class Bacteroidia; order Chitinophagales; family Chitinophagaceae; genus Sediminibacterium. Next base: position 18,550 of record JBEAPC010000190.1, on the reverse strand, counting down.
AAAAACCATTCCTATGTTGAATGGTAATCAGTATTCCAATCTGATTCCGGAAGAAGTGATGAACAGAACTGGTACGCCTTTGAATACACAAACAGTTAAAGAATTTGCTTACGATCCTAATGATCCATATAATTATAATAACTATGGTCAGAACACAGACTGGATTGGCGCCATTACCCAAATAGGTTACGCACAAGACCATAACCTTTCCATTACGGGTGGTGGTCAAAAAGCCAGGTACTTTGCTTCATTGGGTTATTTTAATCAAACAGGTACAACCATTGGTACCAGCTTAACAAGGATCAATACCCGTATAAACTTAGACTATATAGTTTCTGAAAGAATCAAATTCCGTACAGACATTGCGTATACTTTCACAGACAATCCCAAAGGATATAGTCCGGGTTCTCAGGCCAACGAAATCAGAAACGTTGCCTTAAACAAAATGCCCAACATGAGCATTTATGAATACAACGAACAGGGCATTCTAACACCTAACTATTTTTCTCCTTCTCAAAATATTCAAGGTCAATATCCGGCTACTTATAATCCTGTTGCTATGGCCAACGCCGCCAAGAACAGGGTATATGGTAATAGGATTACCCCACACTTTAATCTCTCTTACGAGATTATACCTAGAACCTTGATTTTGACAGGTGATATTCAGTTTGACATCAACAGTACCAAGAACAACACTTTCTTACCACAGATTGCAACCGGTAGACCCGTTACAGAAACCGTGGTGAACAGGGCTTATAATGGTGACTTTGACGGATTCAACGTTCAGTCAAAAACCAATTTGGTATTTACTCCTCAATTAAAAGGAGAACATAATTTAACTTCTTTGTTGTCTTTTCAAACCTATGACAACAAGACCATTTCTAACCAGTCTCTAACTTCTAACTCAGCTTCTTCTCTCTTACAAGATCCTGCTTCTGCTGCTAGAACACAGAACCAAGACCTTAGTATTGCTGCTGGTTTTGCTCAAACTAGAACCATTGGTTTGTTGTGGAATGCACAGTATGATTACAAGGGCAAATACATTGTAAACGGTGGTATTCGTATGGATGCTAGTTCTAGATTTGGTCCTGCTCAACGTTTTGGCTACTTCCCTTCTATCTCTACCAAATGGAGGGTGAGCGCAGAAAACTTTATGAAGGATGTTAAGTTTGTGAACGATTTGAGTTTGCGTGCTAGTTATGGTCAGTCTGGAAACTCTCCAAGAAACGATTATAGTTTTTACAATAACTACGCCAGCAATGGTTGGTCTTATCAAGGTCAAGGTGGTGTTTATCCATCTTCAATGGAATTGAGTAACCTGAAATGGGAAGTGATCCATGGCTTGAACTTTGGTATGAACTTTATTGGATTTAAAAACAGGGTTAATATTGACTTAGAAGTTTATAGAAACCGCACACAGGATTTGTTGTTCTATGGTTTGCAGATTCCAAGCTTTAATGGATACAGTGCCGTAGACATGAACGTGGGTGTTTTAGACAACCAAGGATGGGAATTGAATATCATGACCACACCAGTTAAAACAAAAGACTGGGTAGTTGACTTCAATTTCAACATTTCACAGAACCAAAACATTATCCGTGAAATGAGCCCTTATTATCCTAAGCAAAACGTAACTGCATTAACGGCCAATGGTCAATACCAAGCTTTCTTGCAAATCAATAATCCATTTGGTTCTATTTATGGTTATCGCTTTCAAGGTGTTTATCCAGATAAGGCAAGCACCATTGCTACCGATGCCAAAGGAGCACCCATTGTTGGACCAAACGGTCAAGCAGTGTACATGCGTTTTAACTATCCTCAAACAGATTATATATTCCAACCTGGTGATGCCAAATACGAAGACATTAATAAAGATGGTAGTATTGACTACAAAGACGTTGTTTACTTAGGCAATAGTAACCCCAAACTCTCTGGTGGTTTTGGTCCAAGTATTACTTATAAGAAGAATTTAAAAATCACTGCTTTCTTCAACTTCCGTTATGGATACGATGTGGTGAATGGTACACAAATGACCACCACCAATATGTATGGTTTCAATAACCAGAGCACAGCTGTTTTAAGAAGATGGCGCAACCCGGGTGACCAAACAGATATTCCTAGGGCTTTGTGGAATGCTGGTTTTAACTGGTTGGGTAGTGATCGCTATGTACAAGACGCTTCTTTCTTGCGTTTCCGTAGCATTACCGCACGCTACACTTTTGACCAAAAGGTTTTGAAAAAAATTGGCATGAAGAGTTTGAGTGCTTATCTAACCGCAGAAAATCTGATCACATTTACCAAATACACCGGTCAGGATCCGGAAGTGGCACCAAGAGGTATCACCGGTCCATTCACCATTGTTACGGATAATAGCACCACGCCTCCTGTAATGATGTTGACCATTGGCTTAACCACTTCATTTTAAATTATTTGAAAACGCTAGAAATGACCAAGAGAAAATTAATACTAGGTGTTGTTGGACTGATGGTGTTTTCCATGCTCTCCAGCTCCTGCAAAAAATGGCTTACGCTTCAACCGCAGGATGGTATTACCCGACAAGAGTTTTGGAAAACAAAGGAACAGATTCAGTCTGCTGTTATTGGAACCTATGCCTCTTTGTTGGGTGACCCAAATAATCGTGACAGACCGCTAAGTGAATATCTTTTCTTATGGGGTGAACTCAAAGGAGACATGATTACCAATGGTATTGGTGTAACCAATGATGAATTAGACGTGATGTATGTAAATACACTGCCTACCAATAGTATCACCCAATGGGCTTCTGTTTACAAAACCATCAACTACTGTAATACGGTGATTGATTTTGCACCAGGGGTGATTGAAAACGATAATACACTTACACAAACACAATTAAAAGCCTATTTAGCAGAAGTTAGGGCTTTAAGGGGTTTGATGTATTTCTATCTAGCTAGAAGTTTCCGTGATGTTCCGCTAAAACTAAAATCTACTTCTAGCGATGTGGATTTGATTCAATTGCCAAAGTCTACAGGAGCACAGGTAATGGCCCAAGTAGAAGCCGATTTAAAATATGCTGATAGCAATGCCGTTTTCACTTATGGTAACGCTGCTATTGACAAGGGAAGGATTACCAAGTATACCGTAAAAGCCATGTTGGCCGATGTGTACCTCTGGCAAGACAAGTACCAAGAAGCTGCTGACGCTTGTGACTTTATCATCAGCTCTGGTCAATTTGGTTTGGTAAGAGGAGATGATGGTTGGTTTAACACCCTTTATTACAAAGGCAATTCTGCCGAGTCTATTTTTGAATTTCAATTTGACCAACAAAAGCTGAATAGTTTTTATAACATGTTGACTACAAGTAGGGCTAGGTTCTTTGCTAGTCCTTATGTGATGGAGCAGGTTTATACCATTGATTTTGTAGATGATACCAAAAAAGATATCCGTGGAGAATGGGGTTCTGTAAGAACCAGTGACAATGCCATTTGGAAATACTTGGGTGTGAACCCTGGTTCCATAAGAGCAGCTGATGCTTCTTGGGCACACTGGATGGTGTATCGCTACGCCGATATTTTATTAATGAAAGCTGAAGCGCTGAACCAAATTGGTGGAAGAGGAACCGAAGCCATTCAATTGATCAATACGGTGAGAACAAGGGCTGCTGCATTGGATGCTACCAACACTAACCCTGACCCCACCAACAAGAACGACATGACAGATTATATTTTGGCAGAACGTGCTCGTGAATTGTCTTTTGAAGGCAAGCGTTGGTACGATGTGTTGCGCAATGCCAAACGCAATAATTATCAGCGTAAAGACATTTTGTTAAACATGGTTGCTAGGGCCGTACCTGGTGCTAGACAACAAAGTGCCATTAACAAATACCAAAATCCAGACGCACATTATTTTCCTATTTATTTTAATGAATTGCTGCTGGATCCCAACTTAGTTCAAAACCCCTTTTATAAATAATAGTCAAAAACCACACATGAAATTATTACAACACTTAAAATGGTCTCTCTGCGCCGGTTTTCTGGTACTGGGTCTGTTTGCTTGTAAAAAGCAGCAGTTTGACCTGTTGACAACAACGGATGTGAATATTGTTGACTACTTGCGTAAAAGCCCCGACCAATATTCAGAACTGGTAAAGGCCTTGGATAAAACCAATATCAGTCCTTTCCTAAACGCCTATGGTACTTATACATTGTTTGCTCCTACCAATGACGCGTTCAAAATCTACTTAAAAGAGATTGGAAAAAATTCTGTGGATGATGTTGATGTAACGGTATTAAGAGACTTGTTGCGTTTACACATTATCAGTGATACTGTTAGATCTACCTCTTTTACAGATGGTAAATTGTATGCACCTACCATGCAGGGACAATTCCTGACAACAGGTGTGGTTCCTGAATCTGGTGCTACTGTGATAAATAGACAGGCGCTAGCGCTTCAATTAAATATGCTTACTGGTAATGGTTATGTGCACACAGTAGATCATGTGTTGCAACCAGCTACCCTTACTTTGGCAAAACAAATTGAAGGAAATGCTAAGTATAGTATTATCACTCAGGCATTAAAAGAAACCGGTTGGTTTGATACCTTGAATACCATTGTTACCGCAGATACTACCCGCAGGTGGAGAACCTTCTTATTAGAATCTGACTCGGTATTAAAAGTAGCAGGTTTCCCTACCTATGCTTCTTTCAAAGCTAAATACAGCAATACAGGTAATCCCAAATTGGCAACCGATAGTTTGAATCTATACATTGCTTATCACATGTTGTTTGATATCAAATACATTGCTGATATTGTTTCTTTTACTTCTCATAATACCTATGCGCCCCAACAAGTGGTTACCCAATTGTTAGATGGTCAAAAAGTGTTGCTCAACCAAGCTACATTCAACAATGTGTTTGAAAGTGGCATTCCTATGAATAGGGCAACCAGTGATCTTCCAGCCACAAACGGTGTGCTTCATAATTTGAATGGACAACTCTTGCTGAAGAAAAGAGACCCCTTCCGTGTAGACTTTGACATTGCTGCTCAACCAGAAATTATCAAACTCACTTCAATCTATAGAAAAGTAGGTAAGTCTCAAACCTTTGCACTAGGTCAGTTAAAAGACGTGACTTGGCAGAACGTAAATAGCACACCACAGTATACTACAGAAGCTGCTACTACCAGTAACTTCTATTGGTGGGATGACCATTTTGACTTTAATATGCGTTTTGGTAATGCCGCAGCTAACAACTGGATTGAATTCAAAACGCCACTGATTGTAAAAGGTAAATACAAGGTTTGGGTTTGCTTTAGAAGGGCTAGTGTGGGTCAATACATTCAGTTGTCTTTTGATGGCACACCAACTTCTAAACTAATTGACTTAACCACGGCCTTAAATGGTGCTTTGGCAGGAGCGGCTTTAGAAGCCACTGGATATAAGCGTTACACCATTGTGACTACCAGTAATAACTATGCCATGTTTGCGGGTATTGTTGACGTAGCCACTACTGATAGACATTTACTCCGTTTCACTTGCGTAAAAGACCAAGGATCGGGAGCCAATAATACCAGTACGGTTGATTTTGTTCAATTCATTCCAGTTGACTTTGACCAACAAAGACCATTGTATGGTAGAGACGGAACCATTTTACCATAATCGTCAAAGAGATTTTAAACATAAAAGATGTTGCTTGTGAAAAATAGTAGATTATCAATTGTCATTGCCCTTGGTCTTTTGTTGGCTGTTGCGGCCTGCAAGAAGGGATGGAAAGACCATACTGACATTACAGACCCCAACTTGGGTATCAACCTGATCACGGCCATTAAGGCAGATCCGGAAGCGGCTCAATTTGTAACATTGTTAACTAAGACTGGTTATGACAAGGTTTTGGAAAGTTCCAAATCTTTCACGGTTTGGGTACCCAACAATAGCGCTATATCGGCACTGCCCGCAAACGTATTGGCCGATACCAATTTGTTGAAGTCTTTTGTTGGTAACCATATTGCCAATGGTAGCATCACTTCTGGTATTACTGGTCTTCAACGCATTCCCATGTTGAACGGGAAATATACCAACCTAAATAACCTGCAATTAGACTCAGCTTCCATTGTAAAGTCTAATAAATATTGCAGCAATGGTTTGTATAATTTGATGGACAAGTTTGTTCCTGTAAAAGACAATTGCTGGCAGTGGTTGCTCAATAGCACAGGCTTTACTAGTAGCAAAAACTTTTTCCTTTCTTTGAACTATAGCTATTTTGATTCTGCTTCTGCTACTCAAACAGGTGTTGATCCTAATACCGGTCAGCCAGTTTATAAACCAGGTACGGGTCTTAGCACTAGAAATCGTTTTCTGGATAATGTGATGAATGTATCTGACGAAAGCAAGGAATACACATTTATCATTTTGAATGACGCATCTTTTGCAGCTGAAAATACCAAACTGACTCCTTGGTTCAAAACCACATCGGTAGATACCACCAATAATTTAGCTGGTAGCTGGTTGGTAAAAGACTTAGCGGTGCAAGGTTCTTTTGCTGCTGCTCAATTACCAGATACCCTAATTTCTCAATACGGTGTAAAAGTGCCTATTGATAAAACAAAAATCTTGAGCTCAGTAAAAACCAGTAATGGTTGGGTACATACCATGAGCCAAGTGAATTTTACACTAGCACATAAATTTCCACCCATTATTATTCAAGGCGAAAACCCCAGTGGTTTTGCTGCTGATAGAACAGCCCAACTATTGTTTAGAAATAGGTTGAATCCAGTAACTGGTGAGAACTTCAAAGATATACTGATGCAGAACTACAGTTTTGCTAGCTATTGGGTGCGTTACTTATCCAGAAACATGAATAGCATGCGTTACAATGCTTTCTGGGTGGCGGTAAACGATGTACAAACCACGCCACTTTGGACCCAACGTTTGGGTGTTGACAGCGTAACCACAACAGGTAATTTTCCTTATATCACTGTGGCTAATCAAAATTATAACGAAGTATCCTTGGGTCAGTTTACGGTTCCTAGGTACAAAGATTTAAACCTGTTTTTGATTGGTGCCAATTCTTCATCTAGTTCAGGGGGAGGCGTTTCTGTTTCTCTGGATTATATCAAATTGGTTCCAGCTTTCTAACAATCCTATAAACGTATAGCATAATAGACGATCATGCGAGTATCCATTCAAATAGTAACCTGCTTTCTTTTGGCTACGGCTGGTTTAACCAATAACCAGTTGTTGGCTCAAACAGCAAACAGTGCTCAAACAAAAAAGACAGCAGAAGCCCAAACGGTTAGTGGTTTGGTAAAGGACGCTGCCACCGGCAAGCCCCTAAGTGCCATTAGCGTTTCTGTGGAAGGTTTTTCTGCAGCACTGACAGATGACAAGGGTAGGTTTAAAATTAGAATACCAGGTAAAACAGCTACCATTATATTTAGTGGTGAAGGTTTTCAAACCAAGGAAACTGCACTAAGAGGCAGAACAGATTTAACTGTTGCGCTCTTTGAAGAAAGTTTCAATTCTATTTATGACCAAGTGAAATTACCCGCTGGTGATAAACGTGGTACCCAAACAGGATTGGCAGTCAATAGCATTAACTCAAATGGTAACTGGGGTAGAACCAATGAAACCACTGATGGATTTTTGCAAGGCAGGGCAGCAGGTATGAACGGAACCATGCGTTCAGGTACACCTAATGCAGGGGCTTATTTGAATATCAGGGGTTTGAATTCTATGTATACCAATAACCAACCCCTAGTAGTAGTGGATGGAGCCATTTATGATATTGGTGACTACGGTAGTTCTGTGATTGGCAATCATTATACCAATGCATTGGCCATGATTGATCCAAAAGACATAGAGAACATAACCATTATCAAAGACGGAACATCTACCTATGGTACCAAGGGTGCTAATGGGGTAATTAATATTACTACCATTCACGCTAAAGACCAGGCCACTAAGATTGACTTTGCTGTTTTTGCAGGTGTAAACCAAGCCCCCAAAAACTTACCGGTGATGGAGTCTGCTGACTATCGTGTTTATGTGAGCGATTTATTGCTTTCAAGGGGCATGACCAATGCTCAGATTCAGGCCCAACCTTTTATGAATGATAATACCAGTAATCCTGAATACTATCGTTACCACAATCAAACCAATTGGCAGGACCAAGTATTGTCTAATAGCGCTACTTCCAATTATTATTTGAAAGTAACCGGAGGAGACAATATTGCCAAATACGCCCTCTCTATGGGTTATGGTAGTAACAATGGTATCACCGAGAATACCAAAATGACCAAGTACAATGTGCGCTTTAATGGTGATTTGAATATCAGCAGTAGATTAACCGCTGCTACCAATTTCTCTTTTACCTATTATGACCACTTAATCAAAGACCAGGGCTTGGCACCAAAAACAAATCCTCTGTATTTGGCACAAACAAAAGCCCCTTTTCTAAATACCAATGAAGTGGACAATGTTGGAAATGTATCTCCCAACAGAGCGGACACAGATATTTTTGGGATTAGTAACCCAGTTGCCGTAATTGAAAACATGTTCAATAGCAGCAAAGCTTACCGCTTCTTTGGAACCATTGCCTTTAATTACAAATTGTCTAGCACTTTGAATTTGGGAACTATTGTAGGAATCACTTTTGACAAAGCACGTGAACAACGCTTTGTTCCAAGAAAGGGTGTTGCCAATGATACTTTACCCAATGCCATTGCTGATAGCAGATTAGCTGGTAATGTAAAACGCATTAGCAATCTGTACAACGAAACCTTTTTGGAATACAATAAAAAATTCAGTCCCCTACATCAGTTCCAATTAAAAACAGGTTTACGTTATATGAACGCCACCAATGAGCAGGATTTGCAAATTGGTTATAACTCTGCCACAGACGATTTTATCAGCGTGGGAACCGGTGTAAACACTTTGCGTAAAGTGGGTGGAGATATTGGCAAATCTGCATGGATCAACTATTATTTAAGTGCCAACTATACTTATAACAACAAATGGTTCCTTTCTTATAATATGGCCGTTGACGGATCTTCTAGATTTGGTCAGGAAGCACAAGAAGGTATTAAATTGGGTGGTAATAGTTTTGCTGTATTGCCTTCGGTTTCTGCAGGATGGTTGGTATCTTCTGAAAAATTCTTAGCAGGTGCTAAAAGCTTAGACCTGTTGAAATTGCGTGCCAGCTTTGGTAAAACAGGCAATGATGACCTAGGTAATTATACTTCCAAACAAGCCTATATTTCTCAAAACCTTTTGGGTATACAAGGTTTGGTTAGAGGCAATGTGGCCAATCCACAATTACAATGGGAAACCGGAACAAGATTTAATATTGGTGCAGACCTTTCATTGTTCAATGAGCGTTTGACTTTTGCTTTTGACTATTTCAGTAATAAGACCAACAAAATGTTGTCTTATGAAAATCTGCCTACTGCTTCTGGTTATTTATATGCTATTTCAAATACAGGTGCTATGAAAAACACTGGTTTTGATTTTAGTGTAAACGCTAGGGTGGTAAACCAACGTCAATTCAAATGGGACCTTGGTCTAGTATTAATGAAGTACAAAGGAACATTAACCCAATTGCCACAGGATATTATTACCAATTATGGTGGTGCTAGTTTATTATCAACAGCAGGTGGTGTTGGTCCAGCCGTATTCTATGGTTTAAAATCTAACAGCGTATTTTCTACAGATGCAGAAGCCAATGCTGCTAACCTATTTAAAATGTTGCCCAATGGAACTTTAGCGCCATACCAAGCTGGTGATGTACGCTATGTAGATACCAATGGAGACAAAGTGATTGATGACCGCGACAGACAAAATATTGGTAACCCTAATCCGGATTATACTGGAGCGGTGACTTCTAAAATCAGTTGGAAATCATTTACCCTTGACTTCTTATTCACTTTCAGTTCTGGTAATAAAGTATTCAATGGTGTGCGTGAAGCATTGGAGTCTCAGTCTGGAATGGAAAACCAATTGTTGAGTGTAAACAACCGTTGGAGGGCACAGGGTCAAATCACCAATATGCCAAAAGCAACTTGGGGTGATCCAATGGGTAATGCGGCTTTCTCTGACAGATTTATAGAAGATGGTTCTTTCTTCCGCATGAAAGCGGTAACCCTGAACTACCATTTGCCATTGAAACCAACCAATCTAATCAAATACATTAGCTTCTATGCAACTGGTAATAACCTACTCACTTTTACCAAGTACCTAGGATATGATCCTGAGTTCTATAGTGCAGAGTCAGTATTTGCTAGAGGAGTTGATATGGGCTTAGAACCTATTTCAAAATCAATTGTAGGCGGAATCAGGATTGGACTTTAATCAAGTATTTAAAAGGGATTTTCAATTATGAAATCAATTAGTATAAAAAAGAATTTCTTTGTTGGGGCAATGGTCTTGGTAGGCCTAGGTCTGGGTATCAGCTCTTGCAAAAAGATTTTGGACAAACAACCAGAAACTTTTTTGACAACGGGTCAAGTGTATCGAGACATTTTTGACGCAGACGCAGCCATCATTGGTGTTTATGGTAAGTTCATGGGACTTGCCAAACAGCATCTTGTTCTCAACGAACTGCGCGCAGACCTAATGCAGGTAACGGATAATGCCGATTCCTATATGCGTGAGATTAACCAGCATACTGTAACAGCAGGTAATCCTTATGCTGATCCTACTCCTTATTATTCCGTGATCAATAGTTGTAATGACGTGTTGAAAAACCTGAAAATCATGTTGGCTGACAACAAGATTAAACAGGCTGAATATGATCAACGTTATTCTGATATTGGTGCCTTGCGTTCTTGGATTTACTTGCAATTGGGTATTCATTGGGGTGACCAAGTGCGTTATGTAACTAGTCCTTTAGAAACCCTGGCTTCTGCAAAAGACGTTGCTAATTATCCTGTGGTAACATTTGACCAATTGCTTGATAGCTTGGTTAATTTTACCAATGCCCTACCTTATACCAGACCTTATCCCATGGGTGCTACCATCAACACGGGTTTGGTTACAAACGTTGACGGATCAAATACCCGTAGGTTCTTCATTGATAAATTTGCCCTTCTTGGCGATTTAAATTTGTGGAAGGGTAACTATAATAAAGCGGCAAATTATTATCGCAGCATTATGGAACCAGTTCTTAACGGCTATGACGTTGATAATGCAAATGGTTTGTACACCATTGGTGGTGACCAATACTACCAACAATCCAGACAGGCTTTTGCATCAGTAGCAGATAATAGAGATTTGTGCGTAGGATATATTCGTTTTAAAGAAGCTGATCAGGGTTCTTTAATTGACAACAATACCCAAGGATGGCGCTCTATGTTTGCGCGCGGTCAAGATAATTTGTGGATGCAACAATGGTTATGGGTTCTTCCATTCAACAGTAATTTTGCCCCAGAAAATCCTTTTGTAAATATGTTCTCTAATTCAGGTGGATCTTATTTGTTGAAACCTTCTAGAGAAGCTATGGACAAATGGAATAGCCAAACACAGTCAAATGGATTTCCTTTTGACGCACGTGGCAACTTTACTTGGAGAACTTTGAACGGACAGCCCGTGATTGTTAAATACCTCTACAATTATTTAGACGCTTCTAGTTTGACGCCTATTAATCCTTTGCAAAAACCTGGTCAATGGTTCTTGAACAGGGTTTCAAATGTGCACTTACATTTTGCTGAAGCAGCTAATAGAGATGGTAAAAGAAGACTGGCTGCTGCATTGTTGAACCAAGGAATCAGCACCACGTTTGATCCTACACCTGGTGTAACAGGAAGGGATGTAACCAATATCATGAACACATTGAGTGAGCCTTATCCTTATAATTTTGACGCAAGAAATGGAGAAACCCCAAGGTACCGTGGAGACTGGCATAGAAATGCTGGGATCCGTGGTTGTGCTAGGGTAATCCCTGCAGCCATTGTTGGAGACAGTACTTTGTCTATTGAAAGCGCTTTGTTAAATGAAGGGGCTTTAGAATTGGCTTATGAAGGTCACCGTTGGTCTGATCTGGTGCGTATTGCAACCAGAAGAAATGACCCAGCTATTTTGGCTAATGCGGTATTCAACAAATTGAGCAAAGATGGCAATCCAGCAGCAGCTGCAACCAGGACTAAACTCTTGGACAGGAAAAACTGGTTCTTGCCTTTCAAATAGTTCTACAGGCAAGCGTAGGATATATAAATAAAGGTGATCTTAGGATTGCCTTTATTTTTTTAAATGAGACCTGTTAGATAAGACGAACATTCATTGGTACAAAAAAGCGAACAGCAATCAAACAGGGAAAACCATTCAAACGGACAATACAAAACGCCATACATGAAAAAGCATTCACAAGCTCTTGCGATTATCACCATCAGTTTTTTATTGATGGCATTTACTGCACTGAAAGACGATAGACCAACACTCTATATTATTGGAGACAGTACGGTAAGCAACAGCATGTCCAATGGCCAGTGGGGATGGGGAACTTTAATCAGTGCGTTTTTAGACAGCAATAAAATTGCAGTGAGCAATCAGGCCATGGCTGGAAGAAGCACGCGAACCTTTATCAAAGAACAGCGCTGGGATAAAGTCTTGTCTACTTTGAAAAAAGGAGATTTTGTGATGATGCAGTTTGGTCATAATGAAGGTTCTAAACCAGATACTTCTAAGGCGGGTTATCGCGGTGTGTTAAAAGGCGTAACCGAAGATTCTGTTGCGCTTACCTGGGCCGATGGTACCGTGGAGATAGTGCATAGCTATGGTTGGTACCTCAAGAAATTTATTAAAGACGCAAAAGCAAAAGGCGCCATTCCCATTGTTTGTTCTATGATTCCTAGAAATGAATTTAGAGAAGGCAAAGTGATGCGTAGTGATAAGGACTATGGCAAATGGGCCAAGCAAGCAGCACAAGAAGCAGGTGCATATTTTGTTGATCTCAATAGTATTACGGCAGACAAATATGATGCCATGGGCGATGTAGCCGTGAAAGCATTTTTTCCTGGAGACCATACCCATACCAATGAAGCGGGTGCTAGGGTGAATGCCCAATCCGTGATCAGCGGCATACGCGCATTACCCAATTGTCCCTTGTTTAATTTTATCCAATTCAACCTTCCCGTTTCTTTTTCAAGTAATATGATTTTGCAGCGTGAAAAACCCGTTGTGATTTGGGGATCCGCCCCCGCTGCAAAATCAGTGACCATTTCTTTTGCCAACCAACGCAAAACTGTGCAAGCCGATAATAGCGGTGCTTGGAAAATAGAGCTGGATCCCATGAAAGCTTCTACCACCAATAGAAATCTAGTAATCTATGCAGAGAACAAAGACAGTATAGTCATGAAGAATATCTTGGTAGGAGATGTTTGGCTCTGTTCCGGTCAGTCCAATATGGAATATACGTATGACCGAAAAATTAAAAGATACGCTTTACCCAAACGAGGAGAAGATTTACAGGAAATGGAAAAAGCCAATACCAACAAGTCAAACAATATTCGCTATCTCTATGTAGAAAGACTCAATACCAGACAGCCCTATTTACCATCTGTGGGTTGGGTAGACGCCAGCGATACGGTCATGAATTATGTATCGGCCATTGGCTACTTTTTTGCCAAAGAGGTTGAAGCAAAAACCGGCGTGCCCATTGGCATCATCAGTAGTTCTTGGGGTGGAACAAGAATTGAACCCTGGATTCCAGACTGGGCTTATCAAAATTCACCAACCTTAAAAGACTCTGTAACTGGTCCCAATTTTAAAGTAGATGGTGTACACCCTGGACAAATGTTTAATAGCATGATCAAACCCATGTTACCCAACACCATCAAGGGAATGCTTTGGTACCAAGGAGAATCTGATTTGAATATCCATGACCACGCAACCTATCCTGCAAAATTTGAATTATTGGTCAATACCTATAGAGACTTGTATGCAGACAAAAAAATGCCTGTTTATTATGTACAATTGGCGCCGCATTTGTATAGCAAGCGCAAGGATCCCATTCCGCATGATGTTTACAAACTCCCCGAATTCTGGGAAGCACAAGCAGCTTCTTTAAACCTGCCCAAAGTAGGCATGGCAGTGACCACCGACTTGGTAGATAACCTAGGCGATATTCATCCACCTTATAAATGGGAAATAGGTCATAGACTAGCACTGCAAGCTTTGGCCAAGGATTATGGATTTAAGAAAACCGTTTTTAGTGGTCCAGCCTATCAGTCTATGAAGACCAAGGAAGACAAAATTATCTTGAGTTTTAAAACGGATGCAGCACTCAAAACCACAGACGGAAAAGCACCCAATTGGTTTAGTCTGGCTGGCGCCGATGGTCAGTTTGTAGAAGCCAAAGCCACTATTGAAGGAAAGAAAATTGTCTTGCAAGCAGATGCTGTAAAGCAACCTACGCAGGTAAGATTTGCTTGGCATGAAACCGCCCAACCCAATTTGGTCAATGAAGCAGGTTTACCAGCGCTTCCTTTTAGAACTGGAAATTAGGGTTAACTTAGCAGACCAATCTAGGTTATGCCCTTTAATTTGCACGCACCATATTTACCCGCAGGAGACCAGCCCTCTGCCATTAAGCAGTTGACTGATAATGTAAATGATGGAGAGCAGTTTCAAACACTCTTGGGTGTAACGGGTAGTGGTAAAACATTTACCATTGCCAACCTGATTCAAAATACGCAGCGACCAACTTTGGTGCTCACGCATAACAAGACCTTGGTGGCCCAGCTCTATGGAGAGTTCAAACAATTCTTCCCCGATAATGCCGTGGGCTATTTTGTGAGCTACTATGATTACTATCAGCCCGAAGCTTATATGCCCGTGCGCGATGTCTATATTGAAAAAGACCTCAGCATCAATGAAGAACTAGACAAGCTGCGCCTGCAAGCCACGTCTCAATTACTAAGTGGGAGAAGAGATATTATTGTAGTGGCCAGTGTGAGTTGTATTTATGGTATGGGTAATCCAACCGAATACGAAAATGGAATCATTCGCATTCACAAAGGACAAGTGATATCCAGACAGGGATTCTTACACGCATTGGTCAACGCTTTGTACAATAGATCACAAGGTGAGTTTGGAAGAGGAACATTTAGGGTAAAAGGAGATACCGTTGACATTAACCTGCCCTATGTAGACTTTGGTTATCGCGTTACTTTTTTTGGAGACGAGATTGAAGAAATTGAAAGTATTGATACGGCCAATAGCAAACGCATTGGCGTGATGGATACCGCCGCTATTTTTCCTGCCACACTATATTTAGCGCCCAAGGAAATGATCCTGCAAGTGATGCACGAGATTCAGGATGAGATGATGGCGCAGGTAGAATATTTTAAAAGCACGGGTAAATTTATTGAAGCGCAAAGACTCAAAGAGCGCGTGGAATATGATATTGAAATGATTCGCGAACTGGGTTATTGTAATGGTATTGAAAACTATTCTCGCTTTTTTGATCGGCGTAAGCCAGGCACCAGACCCTTCTGTTTGTTGGATTATTTTCCCAAAGACTTTTTGTTGGTGGTAGATGAAAGTCACCAGACCATTCCTCAGGTGGCGGGTATGTATGGTGGAGATAGAAGTAGAAAATTGGTACTAGTAGAATATGGATTTAGACTACCATCGGCCATGGACAACCGACCTTTGAACTTTAATGAGTTTGAAGCCCTTACGGGACAAACCATTTTTGTAAGTGCCACACCTGGCGATTATGAATTGGAGAAAACAGGTGGTGTTGTGGTAGAACAAGTTGTAAGACCAACGGGGCTTTTGGATCCGCCTATTCAAATTAGACCTAGCGCTAATCAGATTGATGACTTGCTTGATGAGATTGACAAGACCGTCAAAAAAGGTGATCGAATTTTGGTGACCACATTGACCAAACGAATGGCCGAAGAAATGGACAAGTATTTGGCCCGCATCAATATCAAATCCAAATACATTCATAGTGACGTAGACACTTTGGAGCGTGTAGAAATTTTGAGACAATTACGCTTGGGTGAGATTGACGTATTGGTGGGTGTGAACTTATTGAGAGAGGGCTTGGATCTTCCAGAAGTTTCTCTAGTAGCCATTTTAGACGCCGACAAAGAAGGCTTTTTACGTAATGAAAAATCATTGACCCAGACCGCAGGCCGCGCCGCGCGTAACGTAGATGGCTTTGTCATTTTTTATGCAGACAAGATGACCGAGTCTATGCAAAGAACCATTGACGAGACCAATCGCCGCCGCGAAAAACAGATTGCCCATAACCTAGCCAATGGCATTACACCAACCACCATTATCAAGAGTAGGGAACAGGTGTTTGCACAAGGTTCTGTATTAGACATCAAGGGTTATGACCCATCTAATCCTTATGCTTTGCAAGAAGACGCGCCACTGGTTCCATCCAAAGCAGCAGACGAGCAAGAGACTTATCAAACCATTCCTCAATTGGAAAAAGCCATTAAGCAAACCAAGAAAGAAATGGAAAAAGCCGCGCGTGATTTGGACTTTATTGAAGCTGCAAGATTGCGTGATCAAATGTTTAGCTTACAAAAGGATTTGGAACAAATGAAGTAATTTAAAACAATATTAGTATTCTTATATTCATAATAAAATTTTCATGTTTAAATCGCCTGCCATAAGATTAGTCTTTGCTATTGCATTATTATTAACTATTGCAATCATTGATTATAATATTGTTTTTGAAATATCTCTGGCTGTTTTTTATGTAATTCCTATTTTAATATTTTCCTTCCAAGACAAATATCAATTCAATTATTCCTTGATTTTTGCAGTCTTGACAAGTGTACTTTGGGAATATGTAGACAATTTTACGCATCCCTATTCTCATGCTAGTTATCAGGTTGTCAATTTTATTACCAGAGCTATTTTATTTGTTCTTGCAGCCTATGCTTCAAAAGGATTTTTTGAAGAAAGAAAACTGTTAAAAATAATCACAGAACAAAAACTGCAACAAGAGAAAACCAATCAGCAGTTAGAAGCTTCAAATACAGAGTTGAATAAATTCATAGGAATGGCAGCCCATGATATTAGAAATCCAGTAGGGGCCATCAAGATGATGTCTGAAATGTTATTAGACAAAAATGATCTTGATGCTGAAATGCGCCAATGGATGGAACTGGTCAAAACATCGGCCACTAATTCACTTCAAATCTTGAACGATACTTTAAATATTAGTCAGATTCAATCAGGAACTATTGAACTAAATAAAACTAAAGAAGACTATATAACATTTTTGAAAGAAACTATTCAGTTAATCAAATACCAAGCGGAGAAAAAAAATCAAACCATTCATTTTGAAACCAGTATTGATCAAGTCATCCTGCAATTTGACAGAAGTAGGATGACACAGGTAGTGAACAATCTTTATACCAATGCCATCAAGTATTCACCAGCTGGTACCGAAATCACTGTAAGCATAGCGTGGGAAAATGCGGATCATACAACCATCTTAACATCCGTGAAAGACCAGGGAATGGGCATTGACCAAAAATTTCACGCCAGCTTATTTAATCCATTTACTACTACATCAAATCAACCTACAGACAATGAATCCAAAACCGGTTTGGGTCTGGCCATTGTTAAAAAAATAGTGGAGCTCCACCAGGGTTCCATTGGTTTTACCAGTGAAAAAGGTATGGGCTCCACTTTTTATTTTACGCTTCCCGTGTAATATAAGGATTGCGTAGATGTATCAATTCATCAGTACTTACTCAACTTGGCCAACAAGGCCTTTGTTTTTGTTTCCAAAGATTTCAGTTGTTCTTGCACCTGTTTTACAGCAGCGGCAGTTTGTGTGGTTGGTGTCATTTCAGTATCATGAAAAACGCCAAACAATCCTGCAAATCCAGATTCTACACTGGTGGTTGTGGGAGATGCCTGAGCACCACCACCTCTTCTACTAGCCCTGCCAGAACCTTCCATGGTGGCCAGTTCTTGGTCAATGGCATTCAAACTGTCTTTATTTGCAGCAGTGGTTTTTGTTTTAATACTGGCCCTTGCAGCGGCAATATTTTCTCCCAGCTTGCGCGATGCTAATCTACCTTCATAGCAGGCCAAGGACAAAGCGTGTTGTTGTTGTAAATCAATAGCACTTGCTTTTACGCGAGGATCCAGTTTTACAGTAAGTGTTTGCGTTTCTGTTTTTCCATCAACGGTTAATTTCACCGTATACACACCAGGCATTACCCATGGTGAATTAGCCACTTTGGGTGTGTTCTGATAAATGGCTGTCATAGGAAATTCGGCAGGCTCATCTATGGGTGTATAGTGCATATCCCAAAGAAAACGGTGTGCACCTGCAGCAGCACTCAAGATCTGTTGTGGACGAATCCAATACAAAGGAATATTTACATCAGGGATAGTATAGGGTTTATCCTTGCTGCTATACTTGCGAATGGATTTTCCTGAAGCGTCTAAGATTTCCATACTTACTTCACTGGCTGTTTGAGAAAGATGATAGTTGATGATGGCACCATCGGGTGGATTTTCTCCACCGGGTTCTTCTTGGGGAATAGGCGTATCGGTATTCATATTCCAACGAACACGAATGGCTTGTTGGGGTTTGTA